>JBJKQT010000034.1:0-26402 GCA_046705065.1 Desulfocapsaceae bacterium | reverse complement strand
CTCGAAGGGGATCTTTGCCTTTTTTTTTTGACAGCCGCGTAGTTAACGACGGATTGTCAATGAGGATTGTATTCACTCCGACCATGATGGCATCGTTCATGTCCCGCAATCTATGAACCTTCTTCATTGATTCGGGACCGGTAATCCAGCCGCTCAGCCCTTTCTTGTACGTTATTCTCCCATCGAGACTGATGCCGGCTTTCATCACGACCCAAGGCATAGCGGTCGTGATATGTTTTAAAAATGGTCTATTGATTGCGCGGCATTCTTCAGCGAGAACTCCGGATAAAACCTCAACCCCCCTCTCCTTCAAATAGGCTATACCTTTCCCGTGGACAAGCGGGTTAGGGTCCTCCATCCCTACGACCACTTTTTTAATACCGGATTCAGCCAAGGTACGGCAGCACGGGGGAGTTCTGCCGGTGTGGCTGCAGGGTTCCAACGTTACATAGATGGTGGCACCAATCGCTTCGCCTCCTGCTAAACGCAAGGCATTGATTTCGGCGTGCGGCTCGCCGGCCTTCTCGTGATAGCTTTTGCTGATTATACGGTCGTTCTTTACTATTACCGCTCCGACACACGGATTAGGGGAAGTTCGGCCAAGCGCCTTCCGTGCCTCCTTGAGTGCCATTCGCATATAATGCCGATCGTTATCCAAAGTCACTTATCTTCATCCTTCTCGGAAGGATAATCCATCGTGGTGGCACGAGCATCCAAAAGGGTTTTAAGTTCGTCCATAAATTCGTTAACGTCTTTGAACTGTCTATAAACAGAAGCAAATCGTACGTAGGCAACTTCATCCAGTTTGGGGAGATCCTCCATCACCCATTCACCGACGACCTTGGAAGAAACCTCTTTGGCGCCCAGATCCTGAAGCTTTCTCTCGATTTCGTCTACGAATTTATCTATATTATCTCTACTGACCGGCCTCTTCTCGCAGGCTTTCTCAAGGCCTATCACCATTTTTTGTCTATCCCAGGCTTCCCGTCTGCCATCTTTTTTCACCAGCACGGGCATCATCACTTCCAGCCTCTCATAGGTGGTGAACCGCTGATTACAAGACAGGCATGAACGCCGTCTTCTGGTTATGGTGCTCTCCTTGTTCAGACGGGAATCAATGACTTTATTATCAAGGTGTCCACAGTATGGACATTTCATACAGCCTCCATCAGTTTATCTGAGAAGCAAATAAACGGAAAATCTTCATGACGTTATAGTAGCGTGTCCCGAAAAAAACAACAAGGTTGATCCTATCATTTCATCGCAGGAAAAATACCTTAGATCTTTTTTACAATTTTTGACAACGAAAACTCTTTACAGAGCTCCAATATCTCGAGACGAATCTGCTGAATTGTTTGTTCGTCGCGGTTTTGGATTACCCTATCGATAAAACCGGCGATCATCTGCATTTCCCTGGCCCGCATCCCTCGGGTCGTAACCAACGGTGTACCAACCCGTATCCCGCTGGTGACATAACGGGATTGTGTATCGAAGGGAATGGCATTTTTGTTGACGGTTATTCCGGCTCTTCCGAGAAGGTCTTCCGCCTCCTTTCCTGAAATGTCCTTATTGGTGAGGTCCACCAGCATTAAATGATTATCGGTTCCTCCGGATACCAGCCTGAATTTTTTCGCGATGAGACTTTCAGCGAGAACTTTGGCATTGGCAACGACATGTTTCTGATCCTGTTGGAATTTTTCTTCCATAACTTCTTTAAAACTTACTGCCTTTGCAGCGATGGCGTGCATAAGAGGCCCACCCTGAATACCAGGAAAAATGTTGCTGTTGAGAACCTTTCCCCATTTTTCCTTTGCAAGGATCAACCCTCCCCTGGGGCCTCGCAAAGTTTTATGGGTTGTCGAGGTTACGATATCGGCATATGGAACAGGAGAGGGGTGCACACCTGCAGCAACCAATCCTGCGATATGAGCCATATCCACCATGAAAAGAGCCCCGATCTTATCGGCTATGAATCGGAATCTCTCAAAATCAAGATACCGGGGATAGGCACTGGCTCCGGCAACGATCATTTTCGGTTTTTGTCCTAAGGCAATGCGCTCAACATCGTCCATGGAAATTTGTTCGCTTTCGCGGTCGACGCCGTAGGAGATAAAATTATATAATTGGCCGGAAAAACTGACGGGACTGCCGTGAGTCAAATGCCCACCATGCGCTAGATCCATCCCCAATACAGTATCGCCGGGTTTCAATACCGCAAAATACACCCCCATATTGGCCTGGGAACCTGAATGCGGCTGAACATTAGCATATTCGGCATGAAATATCTCTTTTGCACGTTCAATGGCCAGTGTTTCAACGGCATCAGCATACCGGCAACCGCCATAGTAACGTTTTTGAGGATAGCCTTCTGCATATTTATTTGTAAAAACAGAACCTTGAGCTTCCAAAACCGCTTGTGAAGCAATATTTTCAGAGGCAATCAACTCCAATTGATTGTCCTGACGGTCATATTCCGCCTGAATGCTCCTGAAAATTTCAGGATCTGTTTCTTGTAGTGTTTTCATCTGATTAAGACTTCCTTTTCAATTTTTGAATATCCGCTTATTTTACGATACGGGAGGACAAGAAAAGAACTGTAAAAAAAAACGACACATTTCACAATGATAAAAAACAAGAAAGCCGGCATTTCAAGTAAATGAATGCCGGCTTTCCTTTATTATCAAATGATTGGTATTATCCGCTGAACTGCTCGATGCGCCGTTGGTGACGTCCTCCGGCAAAGTCCGTTTCAAGCCAGGCTTTCACGATTCCTTCAGCAACTCCATTTCCAATAACCCGTGCACCGAGACAGAGGACGTTGGCATCGTTGTGTTCTCTGCTCATGCGAGCTGTATACTCATCATGGCAGAGCGCAGCACGCACACGTTTAAATTTGTTTGCGGCCATGGACATACCGATGCCCGTGCCACAAATAAGAATACCGGCATCACAGACGCCGGTTTCTACATGATCACAAACATTCTTGGCAAAGGAAGGATAATCCACGGACTCCGAGGAAAAGCAACCGACATCATCGACCTCATGGCCTAGAGAACCGACATATTCTTTTACAACCTCTTTCATGTCAAATCCGCCATGATCCGCTCCGATTGCTATTTTCATTGTTTACCTCCGAGAGGCTTTTCTCAGCCGGAATACCTGTTCATTACGATAACCGCGTTGGTTCCGCCGAAACCGAAGGAGTTGGAGAGAGCGTACCGTATATCCATTTTTCTTGCCGAATTGGGGATATAGTCAAGATCACATTCAGGACTTGCTTCCTGTAGATTTATGGTCGGTGGAGCAATCTGATCGTTAATGCTAAGAGCCGTAAATACCGATTCTATCCCGCCTGCCGCGCCAAGCATGTGCCCTGTCATCGATTTCGTCGAGCTGACCGCCAGCTTCTTGGCGTGATCTCCGAAAACAGCTTTAATGGCTAAGGTTTCGCAGCGATCATTCAATGGTGTCGACGTACCATGTGCATTAATGTAATCGACAAGCGTGGGTTCTATTCCGGCATCTTTTAAGGCCATCCGCATACACCTGACAGCTCCTTCACCGTCCTCGGGAGGAGCCGCGACATGATAGGCATCACTACTCAGTCCGTAACCTGAAACTTCGGCGTATATGTGGGCCCCCCGAGCCAAGGCATGCTCCAACTCTTCAAGGACCAGCATCCCGGAACCCTCTGACATAACGAAGCCATCTCTGTCCTTGTCAAAAGGTCTGGAGGCCCCAGCGGGATCGTCATTTCGAGTAGAAAGCGCTTTCATAGCGGAAAAGCCTGCAATACCCGTAGCACAAATGACGGCCTCGGCGCCGCCGGTTATAATGACATCGCATTCGCCATACTTGATATGCCGATACGACTCGCCCACTGCATGTGTGCCGGCAGCACATGCAGTAGTCAACGCCAGATTCGGCCCCTTCGATCCTATCATCATCGAGATATGTCCCGATGGCATATTAGGAATCACTTTGGGGATGAAAAAAGGCGTCACCTTTTTCGGACCACGCTCCAGGATAACGGAATGGCAGACCTCTATGGTTGGAAGTCCTCCCATACCGCAACCGGTGATCACACCGACCCGGTCGCAATTACTTTCATCAATAACCACACCGCTATCCTCAACAGCCATACGAGCTGCTGCCAGGCCATACTGAACGAAAAGATCCAAATGTTTGGCTGCCTTTTTTTCAAAAAAGGCATCGGCATCGAAATCCTTCACTTCAGCCGCAATCTTCACAAAGAAGTCGCTGGTATCAAAACGGGTTATAAGGTCTATTCCGCTTACACCGGCGCAGATATTTTCCCAGGTTTTTTTAACCCCTGTTCCCAACGGCGTTACAAGACCAACACCTGTAACCACTACTCTACGCTTCACGTTATAGGCTCCCTGAAACTGGGTAGTATGTGAAAAATACCAGAAATCGTGGAATCAACGACAACCAGACATCTTATTTATTTAATTTTCCGACATAATCGATAGCATCCTGAACGGTGCTTATCTTCTCGGCATCCTCATCAGGAATCTCGATGTCGAATCCTTCTTCCATGGCCATAATCAGTTCAACAAGATCCAAAGAATCAGCACCCAGATCATCAACAAATGATGCGTTGGGAACGACCTTCTCTCTTTCAACACTCAACTGCTCAACAATAATATCGATCATTTTTTGATCTACAGCCATTGCATTTCTCCCTTATTTTTTGATAATCTACAGTGTCCGCATCATACCAACGCTTCCTTAACACTGTGTTCTTACAAACAAAACAAAGAAACAGACGTAATCTCTGTTTTTCCTCTCTAAAAGTATTGCCCAATATTACATATTTTCAAACAATCGCAAGCGAAATCACAGCCTGAACTACATGTACATGCCGCCGTTCACATGCAGCACCTGCCCCGTTATATACCGCCCGTCATCAGCGACCAGATATGCAACGGCTCCGGCAATATCCTCGACGGTTCCCAACGAACCAAGGGGGATCTCGTTCTTAAGCTTCGCTTGAACATCTGCGGAGAGGGAATCCGTCATCTCGGTTGCGATGTATCCTGGAGCGACGCAATTTACAGTGATGTTGCGTGATGCATATTCTCTGGCCATGGACTTGGCCATCCCAACCATTCCAGCTTTGGCGGCAGAATAGTTTACCTGACCGGCATTGCCGGAAAAACCGACGACGGAGGTGATATTCACAATGCGTCCCCATCGATTTTTCATCATGCCTTTGGCGACAACTTTGGCGCACAAAAAAGCGCCTTTCAGGTTCGTGTCAAGGACGGCATCCCAGTCAGTTTCTTTCATCCTGGCTATCAAGCCGTCTCTCGTGATGCCGGCATTGTTGACCAAGATATCAATTGAACCGGTTTCGGCCGTTATGTCTTTGAAGGCCGCCTCAACCCGGGTCGCATCAGCCACATCAAAACCAATGATTTTTGCCTTGCCGCCTGCATCGTCAATCATCTTCTTCGTCTCTTCGGCTGCTTCAGGGCGGCTGACGTAATTGATATAGACCAACGCCCCCATGGCGGCAAGCCGCAGGCATACAGCCCTCCCGATGCCGCGACTGCCTCCGGTCACAAGTGCGGTTTTTCCTTCCAAGGGTTTCATGAGCCTCGCATCTCCTCTATCTTTGCAATTAATTTCGGTATAATTTCATAAAGATCCCCCACTACACCAAAATCAGCAACATCAAAGATTGGGGCATTTTTATCACGATTTATCGCAACGATGGTATCTGACGACTGCATTCCGGCTACGTGCTGAATGGCGCCGGAAATACCGCAAGCGATGTAGAGTTTCGGAGCAACCGTTTTGCCCGTCTGACCTACCTGATGAGGATAGGGAATCCAACCGGCATCCACGGCCGCCCTCGACGCTGAGACATCAGCATTGAGGGACGCTGCGAGCTTTCGCAAAAGGTCAAACCCTTTTTCATTGTCAAGCCCTCTCCCACCGGATACCAATATAGCGGATTCCTGGATGTTGACGTTTGAACCTTGGGCAGCCAGCGACTCAACCACCTGTATCCTGCTTTTCAATTGCTCGGCAGTGGGAACGATATCGATAACCTTTCCCGTTCGGGAGCCATCGAAAGGCAAAGCCTTCATAACCCGGGGTCTCACTGTAGCTATCTGCGGTCTTGTTGAAGGACATTCGATTGTGGCCATGATATTGCCGCCGAAAGCCGGCCTGGTCTGTAGAAGTGCTCCATCTTCAGTCCGTATTTCCAGTTTGGTGCAATCCGCCGTCAAACCGGTATTCAGTGTCGTGGCGACTCCGGGGATAAACGATCTGCCGATGGCTGTTGCTCCGGCTAGTACGACTTCCGGTTTATATTCTTTTATCAGAGCGGTCATAACCGCACCGTAGGCATCGTCTGTAAAATGTTCAAGCGCCGGACTTTCGACCTTGTAGACGATATCGGCACCATGAGCTATAAGTTGTTCAGCCGCATCTCCGGTATCATGACCCATAAGGACTGCGGACAGGGGAACGGAACGCATGTCCGCAAGCTTTTTTCCAACACCCAGAAGTTCCAGGGAAACGGAAGCAAGATTTCCTTTTCTAAATTCACCGTACACCCAGACACCGGACCAATCTGCCAGGTTCATTTGTACGCTTTTTTCCGTTTCGGCAATCGACAACGCTCCAAGCTCACAAGCCTCCACACAGGCACCGCAAAGAGTGCAGGTATCTCCGACCTCGGCCTTGCCGTCAGTTACTTTAATCGCTCCAAAGGCACATTGATCTTCGCAGATACCACAGCCGATACAGAGATTTTTATCAATTTCCAACATCTCGTTTTCTCCTGCCTTCTATGCTAAATACGGCCGAATCTTTGCAACAAGCTGCTCAACCTGTTCATCAATGGTCCCCGTGAGCACGCACCGCTCGCCGCGTGGTTCCGGAGGAAAGACCTTAACCACTTTGGTCGGCGATCCCGAAAGACCAATGAAAGCCGATTCCGCTTCAATATCAGCAGCATTCATGGTTTTAATCACCGCCTTTTTTGCCTTCATGGTCCCTTTCAGTGAGGGAACCCGGGGGTCATTGACATCTTTGACTACTGTCAAAAGCACTGGATATTCTACCTTGATGACATCGTAGCCGTCATCCATCATTCTTTCCACCACCAGGCAGGTTGCATCCGCTTCCCGTACCTTCTGAACACAGGTTATATAAGGAACGCCAAGCCTCATCGCAAGGCCCGGCCCTACCTGTGCCGTGTCACCGTCGATCGCCTGCTTGCCGCAAAGCACCAAATCAAAAGAACCAAGAGCTGCAATGGCTTTGCCGAGTGTATACGAAGTCGCCCACGTATCGGCACCGGCAAAGGCTCGATCCGAAACGAGGACTCCATGGTCAGCCCCGCATGAGATGGCCTGCCGCAAAACGGCTTCAGCCTGAGGTGGTCCCATGGTTAAAACAGTAACCTCCCCTCCCAACAATTCTTTAATGCGGACAGCTTCCTCCACGGCGTGTTGGTCATAGGGGTTCATGATCGACTGGACCCCCTCACGAGCCAAGGTATTCGTCTTCGGGTCCAGACGCACGTCCTTTGCGTCAGGTACCTGCTTAACACAGACAATAATGTTCATCAAAAACCTATTTAAGCGGGATTGTTAATTTTTTCTAGCGTATTCCTTATTGAGCTCTTGCCCCACGACATTGCGTTGGATCTGGTTCGTTCCCTCGTAGATCTGCAGGATCTTTGCATCCCGCATCATCTTCTCGATCGGATACTCGCACATATAACCATAACCACCCATGACCTGAACCGCATCGGTCGTCACCTTCATGGCCGTATCGGTGGCGAAAACTTTACACATTGAAGAGACCTTCGACATGTCGCCCGGGTGAGCGTCTATATGCTTTGCCGCTCCGTAAACCAGGGAACGGGAGGCCTCGACCCCGATGGCCATATCGGCCAGCATATGCTGAACAGCTTGAAAGGCAATGATCGGTTTGCCGAACTGGACCCGTTGCTTGGCATAACTTGCCGCCTCGTCAAGTGCTCCTTGGGCAAGACCTACGCCAAGGGCGGCAATGCCGGGGCGCGAGGAATCAAGTGTTTTCATGACGGTAATAAATCCGGTCCCTCTCCTGCCGATAATCCTGTCTTTGGGGATTCTGCAATCTTTGAAAATCAACTCTGTTGTGGAGGAAGCCCTGATTCCCATCTTTTTTTCTTTCGGTCCACAGGAAAATCCTGGATCACCTTCTTCAACAATGAACATCGAAGCGCCGCGCGCGCCTTTGCTTCGGTCGGTGATCGCGACGATAGAATAAATCTGCGCCTCTCCTCCGTTAGTGATCCACTGCTTGGTTCCGTTTATCACCCACTCATCGCCATCTAAAACAGCCGTGGTCTGAATCCCCGATGCATCGGAACCCGCATTTGCTTCGGTCAGGCCGAAGGCAGCAAATTTTTTACCGGATGCGACATCGGGAAGATATTTTTGCTTCTGTTCTTCGGAGCCGGAAAAAAGAATCGGATATATACCCAAAGAACTGGCAGCAAAGGCGGTTCCAACACCGATACACCCACGCGCAAACTGCTCCAAGGCAAGAACGATATCAAAACAACCGCCACCGAATCCACCATAGGCCTCTGGAATACTGATACCGAAGAGATCGGCACGGGCCATCTCATTGAGAATCTCACGAGGAAATTCATGTTTCTCATCCAGTTCGGCTCGCTTCGGAATAATCTTCTCATCGGTAATTTTCCTGGCGATATCTACAATCATCTGCTGTTCTTCAGATAAAAAATAATCCATTTTGCTCTCCTATTTACCACTTAATAAGGGATGCACCCCACGTAAAACCTCCCCCGAAGGAACAGAGCAGGATAATATCTCCTTTTCCGAAAAGACCTTGTCTGTTCGCTTCATCCAGGGCAATGGGAACTGATGCGGCTGACGTATTCCCATATTCGGACACATTGACGAACACCCTTTCTTCTGGGAATTTAAGACGCTCCAGAACCTTTTTTAAAATACGAATGTTCGCCTGATGAGGTATGAACAATTTTATCGCATCAAGACTCACACCCTCTTGCTCCAAAAGCCCGGTCACCGATTCTTCCATGGCTTTGACCGCATATTTAAAAACCTCCCGGCCTTCCATTACAATATGCGAACCCGGATTTTCTGCGACCTCAAGGTCGGGATTGGTACTGGGTGGAGCATGCATGTGCAAAAGTTTCCATAAGGTCCCGTCTGCATGGAGGTTGGAACCAATTACCCCTCTTTTTTCATCGTTGCAGTGCGCCAGGACAGCCGCACCGGCTCCGTCGCCAAAAAGGATACACGTATTGCGGTCACTCCAATTCAATCGGGAAGAAAGCGTTTCGGCGCCAATCACAAGTATCTTTTTCTCATTCTGAGCCCGAATATACTTATCACCCATGTCAAGGCCATAAATGAACCCGGAGCAAGCGGCATTAATATCATAGGCAAAGGCATTTTTTGCGCCCAGTTCCTTCTGAACAAAACAGGCGCATGAAGGCATCAACATATGCGAGCTGATGGTCCCGACGACAATGAGATCGAGTTCCTCCGCACCAAGGCCGGCCATCTCCAGGGCCTTTCTTGAAGCAGCGGCAGCCAGTTGATGGGTCTTTTCGCCTCTACCGCCTATTCGTCGCTTCTTGATTCCGGTCCTGGAATAAATCCAGGCATCATCCGTATCAACGATGGATTCCAGTTCCTTGTTGGTCATTATTCTTTCCGGCAGACTCGAGCCGGTACCAAGAATTACGGTTCCCATCATTCACCTATCGGTTCCACCTTTTCGCAGGCTCCAAGATCTCTTGCAATGACTTCATTGACATTGTTGCTCACCATATGCACAGCCGCCAGAATTGCGTTTTTTATGGCCAAAGCATTTGATTTGCCGTGACATACGATCCCGGTTCCATTTATTCCCAAAAGCGGCGCACCGCCGTACTCTGCGTAGTCCACGCGTTTTTTAAATGCCCTGAAAGCAGGACGAGCCAAAAGATATCCTATTTTTGCCATGGACGACTTGAGTATCTCGTTTCTCAACATCTGCATTGCGGCCTCGGCTAGACCCTCGCTTACCTTGAGGCAGATATTGCCGACGAACCCATCGCAGATAATGACATCAACATTTCCCTGGAAGACGTCCCGCCCTTCAACGTTTCCGATAAAATGCAGTGGGCTTTCCTTTAAGAGAGCATAGGTCTCCTTGACCAGAGTATTCCCTTTACCGCTCTCTTCGCCAATGGTCAGCAAGCCGACCCTCGGTTGTTGAATGTCGTATATCCGCGCAAAAGCGGCAGCCATTACCCCAAACTGGTAAAGATGGAGCGGTCGGCAATCAACATTGGCTCCGACATCCATCATCACAACAGGATTCTTCAAGGTTGGAAACACGGAAGCAATACCGGGCCTTGAGACATTTTTGATTCGACCAAGCTTACGAAGGGCCGCAGCCATTGTTGCTCCTGAATTACCGGCGCTGACTACAGCTTCAACTTCTTTTCGCAGCACCAGATCAAACGCAACAACAATGGAGGAGTCTTTCTTTTTGCGAATAGCGTCCACCGGATACTCATCCATACCCACAACCTGGGATGCATGAACAATCTTCAGTTTCTCCTTAGAAGCTGAATTGGGCGCTATTTTGTCGATATATGATTGCAGGAGAGGTTCATCCCCTACCAAGCTGATCTGTATGTCAGCCTGATCTGCGGCAAGCAAAGCCCCGGCAATCAGTTCCTCCGGGCCATGGTCTCCTCCCATGGCATCCAGGGCAATCCGCACGTCGTTCTCCTATTCAACTTCAGTTTCGAGATCAAAAACCGTCCGTCCCTTGTATTTCCCGCAGCTTCCGCACAGACGGTGCGGTTCTTTCGGTTCCCCACATTCAGAACAAACGGACAATCCCGGTGCTTTCAGTGCATCATGAGAGCGTCTTTTATGAGTTCGCGAATGCGAATGTCTTCTTTTGGGCAGAGCCATAATGTCCTCCAGTACTAAAAAAGGCCGACAACCGGCTTATTTTAATGCTTTTTAAAGTTTTTCAAAACTGCAAACGGCGAATTCGATTCATGAGGCTTGCACCTGCAAGTCTCATGCGTCAATACCGCTCCGCATCCTGGACAGAGTCCTTTGCACCCTTCGCTACAAAGCTTTCTCTCAGGTGCCTCCAGCAACACCTGTTCTCTGAGAACCTCACCGAGATCTATCACCGGTTCTTCCAGATAAACAGTGTTAAAATCCTCCTCACTACACTCCATCTCCCGCAAAAGCAATGAAGAGTCTTCTCCGATTTTAAAGAGGTAGTAAAAATCGCAAGAAAGAGTGTAATCGAACGGTTCCCCGCAACGATCACAATGAAACTCAACGATCGCCGATATTTCCCCTTTGGCAAGGACCGTTTCACTATCTTTTTTCAGCAGATCGATTTCGGCATGTTGAAACTCACGCAACGGAAATTCTTCAACCGGAAACCACCCTGCATCCTTGATGGAATAATGTGTGTTACCCGTTGATATCTGGCCGAATACTACTTTCATCCCATCACTCATCAACCAAATTTGAACCGAGTTGACAGACAAAGAAGGCAAAAATAATCAATTTATGGAAGAATGGCTAGAAAAAAATAGACCTCCTGGATAATTCGGTGGGATATTCCGAGTCAATCCAAGCATATCATTCCAAACCCTGCTGATTCCTATAAAATATGGGCCAAGCGTTCCGAGCTTTTCTGTAAACGCAAATTAGCCACATAGAGGAGCCGTTCGAGGATTTTAATAAGAAGAGAAGGATTTTTTTTACCGAGGGTCTCAAGGATTTCCCGCCTCAAGTGACACAAATGCGACTCCTCAATTGCAACGATGGTTGCCGTTCTGGAAAAACTTTTCAATGCCCCCCCTTCTCCAACCGAAGCACCAGGCTCCAAAAGAGCCACAACCTGGGTCCGGTCATTAAACCCGGTCGCCTTCAAGACGGCAAGTCTGCCGGTTTCGAGAAAAAATACGCCGTCTGCCGCGTCTCCAGTATGGAAAAGTTCACCACCTTTGTCCACAACAACATACGCCATACCAGGAAGTAGTTCGGACATCTCTTCGGCGGTCAAAAAAGGAAAGGCTGCAATGGGAAGTTCCATAACGGTTTCAGCCATTATCAGAACCTTTGCCGGTTTTTTCAAACGATTCGTTTTTCTTTTCTATAATTTTGACCAACCCGTCAAAGTTGTCCGTTCGGAGAATCGATCGGAATTGAGACATATAGTTTCGGACAAGGCTGACTCCCTCGATATTGATATCATAAACCATCCAGCCGGAGGGAGTAAGCTGCATGATATAATGAACCGGGAGATTTTGACCATCCTTTTCCACCGTTGTCGTTACCTGAGCCCTGTCTCCCTGTATCTTTTGATCGACATAGTCGATCTTTTTATAATGGTAATCTTCAAGCTTTCCGATATAGGCATTCTCAAGGAGTTTGGTCATCAGCTCGGTAAAATGTTTTCTTTGTTCGTCATTGATCTCACGCCAAGTACGCCCGAGGACCCGTTTGCACATTTCCTGGAAGTCAAATCCTCTTTTGATGGTGTCCATGATTTCCTTCCGTCGTTCAGTTTTATGGACATCACCCTGTAAATCCGGATTGTTAAGCAATTTTGTCAGATCAGCCAAGACCGGTTTTATCGTCTCAATGGGATTTTTGGGGGTTGCAAAGACAGGCGCGGAAAAGAGCACAAAACAAAGTAGTAGTCCAAGTGCTGCTGTGGTACGTATGGGTGTTTTCATTATTTTTTCCAAATATAAATAAATTAAGTTTTGGGTTATCTTTTAATAATAATTTCTCATCGACATAAAAAATAGACTATCTCGTTTTTCTCATTCTATATTATTTTTATTCCTGTCGATTTTTTTTTGCCGATATTCATGGAACGCCTGTCGCGAAGCAATATACGGATCAATGGAATATTTGATCAATTCCTCATAAGCACCCGGATTTAACGACAAGGTATTGATTCTTTCACCCATGTAGTATCCTGCTCTTTCCAGCATGGTCATGTCTATAAAACTAGTCGGATGAGTCGTGAAATCCGCCGCCAATCCGACGGAATCCCTAATGTTCGAAGGACCAAATACCGGCCAGCATATATAAATGCCCTCGCCGACGCCCCATACCCCCAATGTCTGGCCGAATTCGGCCAGACATTGGGGGTATGGGGCGTCGGCGAGGGCATTTATATATGCTGGCCGGTATTTGGTCCTTCGAACATTAGGGATTCCGTCGGATTGGCGGCGGATTTCACGACTCATCCGACTAGTTTTATAGACATGACCATGCTGGAAAGAGCAGGATACTACATGGGTGAAAGAATCAATACCTTGTCGTTAAATCCGGGTGCTTATGAGGAATTGATCAAATATTCCATTGATCCGTATATTGCTTCGCGACAGGCGTTCCATGAATATCGGCAAAAAAAAATCGACAGGAATAAAAATAATATAGAATGAGAAAAACGAGATAGTCTATTTTTTATGTCGATGAGAAATTATTATTAAAAGATAACCCAAAACTTAATTTATTTATATTTGGAAAAAATAATGAAAACACCCATACGTACCACAGCAGCACTTGGACTACTACTTTGTTTTGTGCTCTTTTCCGCGCCTGTCTTTGCAACCCCCAAAAATCCCATTGAGACGATAAAACCGGTCTTGGCTGATCTGACAAAATTGCTTAACAATCCGGATTTACAGGGTGATGTCCATAAAACTGAACGACGGAAGGAAATCATGGACACCATCAAAAGAGGATTTGACTTCCAGGAAATGTGCAAACGGGTCCTCGGGCGTACTTGGCGTGAGATCAATGACGAACAAAGAAAACATTTTACCGAGCTGATGACCAAACTCCTTGAGAATGCCTATATCGGAAAGCTTGAAGATTACCATTATAAAAAGATCGACTATGTCGATCAAAAGATACAGGGAGACAGGGCTCAGGTAACGACAACGGTGGAAAAGGATGGTCAAAATCTCCCGGTTCATTATATCATGCAGCTTACTCCCTCCGGCTGGATGGTTTATGATATCAATATCGAGGGAGTCAGCCTTGTCCGAAACTATATGTCTCAATTCCGATCGATTCTCCGAACGGACAACTTTGACGGGTTGGTCAAAATTATAGAAAAGAAAAACGAATCGTTTGAAAAAACCGGCAAAGGTTCTGATAATGGCTGAAACCGTTATGGAACTTCCCATTGCAGCCTTTCCTTTTTTGACCGCCGAAGAGATGTCCGAACTACTTCCTGGTATGGCGTATGTTGTTGTGGACAAAGGTGGTGAACTTTTCCATACTGGAGACGCGGCAGACGGCGTATTTTTTCTCGAAACCGGCAGACTTGCCGTCTTGAAGGCGACCGGGTTTAATGACCGGACCCAGGTTGTGGCTCTTTTGGAGCCTGGTGCTTCGGTTGGAGAAGGGGGGGCATTGAAAAGTTTTTCCAGAACGGCAACCATCGTTGCAATTGAGGAGTCGCATTTGTGTCACTTGAGGCGGGAAATCCTTGAGACCCTCGGTAAAAAAAATCCTTCTCTTCTTATTAAAATCCTCGAACGGCTCCTCTATGTGGCTAATTTGCGTTTACAGAAAAGCTCGGAACGCTTGGCCCATATTTTATAGGAATCAGCAGGGTTTGGAATGATATGCTTGGATTGACTCGGAATATCCCACCGAATTATCCAGGAGGTCTATTTTTTTCTAGCCATTCTTCCATAAATTGATTATTTTTGCCTTCTTTGTCTGTCAACTCGGTTCAAATTTGGTTGATGAGTGATGGGATGAAAGTAGTATTCGGCCAGATATCAACGGGTAACACACATTATTCCATCAAGGATGCAGGGTGGTTTCCGGTTGAAGAATTTCCGTTGCGTGAGTTTCAACATGCCGAAATCGATCTGCTGAAAAAAGATAGTGAAACGGTCCTTGCCAAAGGGGAAATATCGGCGATCGTTGAGTTTCATTGTGATCGTTGCGGGGAACCGTTCGATTACACTCTTTCTTGCGATTTTTACTACCTCTTTAAAATCGGAGAAGACTCTTCATTGCTTTTGCGGGAGATGGAGTGTAGTGAGGAGGATTTTAACACTGTTTATCTGGAAGAACCGGTGATAGATCTCGGTGAGGTTCTCAGAGAACAGGTGTTGCTGGAGGCACCTGAGAGAAAGCTTTGTAGCGAAGGGTGCAAAGGACTCTGTCCAGGATGCGGAGCGGTATTGACGCATGAGACTTGCAGGTGCAAGCCTCATGAATCGAATTCGCCGTTTGCAGTTTTGAAAAACTTTAAAAAGCATTAAAATAAGCCGGTTGTCGGCCTTTTTTAGTACTGGAGGACATTATGGCTCTGCCCAAAAGAAGACATTCGCATTCGCGAACTCATAAAAGACGCTCTCATGATGCACTGAAAGCACCGGGATTGTCCGTTTGTTCTGAATGTGGGGAACCGAAAGAACCGCACCGTCTGTGCGGAAGCTGCGGGAAATACAAGGGACGGACGGTTTTTGATCTCGAAACTGAAGTTGAATAGGAGAACGACGTGCGGATTGCCCTGGATGCCATGGGAGGAGACCATGGCCCGGAGGAACTGATTGCCGGGGCTTTGCTTGCCGCAGATCAGGCTGACATACAGATCAGCTTGGTAGGGGATGAACCTCTCCTGCAATCATATATCGACAAAATAGCGCCCAATTCAGCTTCTAAGGAGAAACTGAAGATTGTTCATGCATCCCAGGTTGTGGGTATGGATGAGTATCCGGTGGACGCTATTCGCAAAAAGAAAGACTCCTCCATTGTTGTTGCGTTTGATCTGGTGCTGCGAAAAGAAGTTGAAGCTGTAGTCAGCGCCGGTAATTCAGGAGCAACAATGGCTGCGGCCCTTCGTAAGCTTGGTCGAATCAAAAATGTCTCAAGGCCCGGTATTGCTTCCGTGTTTCCAACCTTGAAGAATCCTGTTGTGATGATGGATGTCGGAGCCAATGTTGATTGCCGACCGCTCCATCTTTACCAGTTTGGGGTAATGGCTGCCGCTTTTGCGCGGATATACGACATTCAACAACCGAGGGTCGGCTTGCTGACCATTGGCGAAGAGAGCGGTAAAGGGAATACTCTGGTCAAGGAGACCTATGCTCTCTTAAAGGAAAGCCCACTGCATTTTATCGGAAACGTTGAAGGGCGGGACGTCTTCCAGGGAAATGTTGATGTCATTATCTGCGATGGGTTCGTCGGCAATATCTGCCTCAAGGTAAGCGAGGGTCTAGCCGAGGCCGCAATGCAGATGTTGAGAAACGAGATACTCAAGTCGTCCATGGCAAAAATAGGATATCTTTTGGCTCGTCCTGCTTTCAGGGCATTTAAAAAACGCGTGGACTACGCAGAGTACGGCGGTGCGCCGCTTTTGGGAATAAATGGAACCGGGATCGTATGTCACGGCAAATCAAATGCTTTGGCCATAAAAAACGCAATTCTGGCGGCTGTGCATATGGTGAGCAACAATGTCAATGAAGTCATTGCAAGAGATCTTGGAGCCTGCGAAAAGGTGGAACCGATAGGTGAATGATGGGAACCGTAATTCTTGGTACCGGCTCGAGTCTGCCGGAAAGAATAATGACCAACAAGGAACTGGAATCCATCGTTGATACGGATGATGCCTGGATTTATTCCAGGACCGGAATCAAGAAGCGACGAATAGGCGGTAGAGGCGAAAAGACCCATCAACTGGCTGCCGCTGCTTCAAGAAAGGCCCTGGAGATGGCCGGCCTTGGTGCGGAGGAACTCGATCTCATTGTCGTCGGGACCATCAGCTCGCATATGTTGATGCCTTCATGCGCCTGTTTTGTTCAGAAGGAACTGGGCGCAAAAAATGCCTTTGCCTATGATATTAATGCCGCTTGCTCCGGGTTCATTTATGGCCTTGACATGGGTGATAAGTATATTCGGGCTCAGAATGAGAAAAAGATACTTGTGATTGGCGCCGAAACGCTTTCTTCCCGATTGAATTGGAGTGACCGCAATACGTGTATCCTTTTTGGCGACGGAGCCGGTGCGGCTGTCCTGGCGCACTGCAACGATGAAAAAAGAGGGGTAATTGGTTCCAACCTCCATGCAGACGGGACCTTATGGAAACTTTTGCACATGCATGCTCCACCCAGTACCAATCCCGACCTTGAGGTCGCAGAAAATCCGGGTTCGCATATTGTAATGGAAGGCCGGGAGGTTTTTAAATATGCGGTCAAAGCCATGGAAGAATCGGTGACCGGGCTTTTGGAGCAAGAGGGTGTGAGTCTTGATGCGATAAAATTGTTCATACCTCATCAGGCGAACATTCGTATTTTAAAAAAGGTTCTGGAGCGTCTTAAATTCCCAGAAGAAAGGGTGTTCGTCAATGTGTCCGAATATGGGAATACGTCAGCCGCATCAGTTCCCATTGCCCTGGATGAAGCGAACAGACAAGGTCTTTTCGGAAAAGGAGATATTATCCTGCTCTGTTCCTTCGGGGGAGGTTTTACGTGGGGTGCATCCCTTATTAAGTGGTAAATAGGAGAGCAAAATGGATTATTTTTTATCTGAAGAACAGCAGATGATTGTAGATATCGCCAGGAAAATTACCGATGAGAAGATTATTCCGAAGCGAGCCGAACTGGATGAGAAACATGAATTTCCTCGTGAGATTCTCAATGAGATGGCCCGTGCCGATCTCTTCGGTATCAGTATTCCAGAGGCCTATGGTGGATTCGGTGGCGGTTGTTTTGATATCGTTCTTGCCTTGGAGCAGTTTGCGCGTGGGTGTATCGGTGTTGGAACCGCCTTTGCTGCCAGTTCTTTGGGTATATATCCGATTCTTTTTTCCGGCTCCGAAGAACAGAAGCAAAAATATCTTCCCGATGTCGCATCCGGTAAAAAATTTGCTGCCTTCGGCCTGACCGAAGCAAATGCGGGTTCCGATGCATCGGGGATTCAGACCACGGCTGTTTTAGATGGCGATGAGTGGGTGATAAACGGAACCAAGCAGTGGATCACTAACGGAGGAGAGGCGCAGATTTATTCTATCGTCGCGATCACCGACCGAAGCAAAGGCGCGCGCGGCGCTTCGATGTTCATTGTTGAAGAAGGTGATCCAGGATTTTCCTGTGGACCGAAAGAAAAAAAGATGGGAATCAGGGCTTCCTCCACAACAGAGTTGATTTTCAAAGATTGCAGAATCCCCAAAGACAGGATTATCGGCAGGAGAGGGACCGGATTTATTACCGTCATGAAAACACTTGATTCCTCGCGCCCCGGCATTGCCGCCCTTGGCGTAGGTCTTGCCCAAGGAGCACTTGACGAGGCGGCAAGTTATGCCAAGCAACGGGTCCAGTTCGGCAAACCGATCATTGCCTTTCAAGCTGTTCAGCATATGCTGGCCGATATGGCCATCGGGGTCGAGGCCTCCCGTTCCCTGGTTTACGGAGCGGCAAAGCATATAGACGCTCACCCGGGCGACATGTCGAAGGTCTCTTCAATGTGTAAAGTTTTCGCCACCGATACGGCCATGAAGGTGACGACCGATGCGGTTCAGGTCATGGGTGGTTATGGTTATATGTGCGAGTATCCGATCGAGAAGATGATGCGGGATGCAAAGATCCTGCAGATCTACGAGGGAACGAACCAGATCCAACGCAATGTCGTGGGGCAAGAGCTCAATAAGGAATACGCTAGAAAAAATTAACAATCCCGCTTAAATAGGTTTTTGATGAACATTATTGTCTGTGTTAAGCAGGTACCTGACGCAAAGGACGTGCGTCTGGACCCGAAGACGAATACCTTGGCTCGTGAGGGGGTCCAGTCGATCATGAACCCCTATGACCAACACGCCGTGGAGGAAGCTGTCCGCATTAAAGAATTGTTGGGAGGGGAGGTTACTGTTTTAACCATGGGACCACCTCAGGCTGAAGCCGTTTTGCGGCAGGCCATCTCATGCGGGGCTGACCATGGAGTCCTCGTTTCGGATCGAGCCTTTGCCGGTGCCGATACGTGGGCGACTTCGTATACACTCGGCAAAGCCATTGCAGCTCTTGGTTCTTTTGATTTGGTGCTTTGCGGCAAGCAGGCGATCGACGGTGACACGGCACAGGTAGGGCCGGGCCTTGCGATGAGGCTTGGCGTTCCTTATATAACCTGTGTTCAGAAGGTACGGGAAGCGGATGCAACCTGCCTGGTGGTGGAAAGAATGATGGATGACGGCTACGATGTCATCAAGGTAGAATATCCAGTGCTTTTGACAGTAGTCAAAGATGTCAATGACCCCCGGGTTCCCTCACTGAAAGGGACCATGAAGGCAAAAAAGGCGGTGATTAAAACCATGAATGCTGCTGATATTGAAGCGGAATCGGCTTTCATTGGTCTTTCGGGATCGCCGACCAAAGTGGTTAAGGTCTTTCCTCCGGAACCACGCGGCGAGCGGTGCGTGCTCACGGGGACCATTGATGAACAGGTTGAGCAGCTTGTTGCAAAGATTCGGCCGTATTTAGCATAGAAGGCAGGAGAAAACGAGATGTTGGAAATTGATAAAAATCTCTGTATCGGCTGTGGTATCTGCGAAGATCAATGTGCCTTTGGAGCGATTAAAGTAACTGACGGCAAGGCCGAGGTCGGAGATACCTGCACTCTTTGCGGTGCCTGTGTGGAGGCTTGTGAGCTTGGAGCGTTGTCGATTGCCGAAACGGAAAAAAGCGTACAAATGAACCTGGCAGATTGGTCCGGTGTCTGGGTGTACGGTGAATTTAGAAAAGGAAATCTTGCTTCCGTTTCCCTGGAACTTCTGGGTGTTGGAAAAAAGCTTGCGGACATGCGTTCCGTTCCCCTGTCCGCAGTCCTTATGGGTCATGATACCGGAGATGCGGCTGAACAACTTATAGCTCATGGTGCCGATATCGTCTACAAGGTCGAAAGTCCGGCGCTTGAACATTTTACAGACGATGCCTACGGTGCGGTTATGACCGCTCTGATAAAAGAATATAAACCGGAAGTCGTACTAGCCGGAGCAACAGCCATCGGCAGATCGTTTATCCCCGGAGTCGCCACGACACTGAATACCGGTTTGACGGCGGATTGCACCAAACTGGAAATACGGACTGAAGATGGAGCACTTCTACAGACCAGGCCGGCTTTCGGCGGCAATATCATGGCCACAATCGAATGTCCTTCAACAAGACCGCAGATAGCTACAGTGAGACCCCGGGTTATGAAGGCTTTGCCTTTCGATGGCTCCCGAACGGGAAAGGTTATCGATATCGTTCCCACTGCCGAGCAATTGAAAAGCAGGATACAGGTGGTTGAGTCGCTGGCTGCCCAAGGTTCAAACGTCAACATCCAGGAATCCGCTATATTGGTATCCGGTGGGAGAGGGCTTGACAATGAAAAAGGGTTTGACCTTTTGCGAAAGCTCGCAGCGTCCCTCAATGCTGATGTCTCAGCGTCGAGGGCGGCCGTGGATGCCGGTTGGATTCCCTATCCTCATCAGGTAGGTCAGACGGGCAAAACGGTTGCTCCGAAACTCTACATCGCTTGCGGTATTTCCGGCGCCATTCAGCACGTAGCCGGAATGCAGTCGTCAGATACCATCGTTGCGATAAATCGTGATAAAAATGCCCCAATCTTTGATGTTGCTGATTTTGGTGTAGTGGGGGATCTTTATGAAATTATACCGAAATTAATTGCAAAGATAGAGGAGATGCGAGGCTCATGAAACCCTTGGAAGGAAAAACCGCACTTGTGACCGGAGGCAGTCGCGGCATCGGGAGGGCTGTATGCCTGCGGCTTGCCGCCATGGGGGCGTTGGTCTATATCAATTACGTCAGCCGCCCTGAAGCAGCCGAAGAGACGAAGAAGATGATTGACGATGCAGGCGGCAAGGCAAAAATCATTGGTTTTGATGTGGCTGATGCGACCCGGGTTGAGGCGGCCTTCAAAGACATAACGGCCGAAACCGGTTCAATTGATATCTTGGTCAACAATGCCGGCATCACGAGAGACGGCTTGATAGCCAGGATGAAAGAAACTGACTGGGATGCCGTCCTTGACACGAACCTGAAAGGCGCTTTTTTGTGCGCCAAAGTTGTCGCCAAAGGCATGATGAAAAATCGATGGGGACGCATTGTGAATATCACCTCCGTCGTCGGTTTTTCCGGCAATGCCGGTCAGGTAAACTATTCTGCCGCCAAAGCTGGAATGGTTGGGATGGCCAAGTCCATGGCCAGAGAATATGCATCACGCAACATCACTGTAAATTGCGTCGCTCCAGGATACATCGCAACCGAGATGACGGATTCCCTCTCCGCAGATGTTCAAGCGAAGCTTAAGAACGAGATCCCCCTTGGTTCGTTGGGAACCGTCGAGGATATTGCCGGAGCCGTTGCATATCTGGTCGCTGATGACGGGCGGTATATAACGGGGCAGGTGCTGCATGTGAACGGCGGCATGTACATGTAGTTCAGGCTGTGATTTCGCTTGCGATTGTTTGAAAATATGTAATATTGGGCAATACTTTTAGAGAGGAAAAACAGAGATTACGTCTGTTTCTTTGTTTTGTTTGTAAGAACACAGTGTTAAGGAAGCGTTGGTATGATGCGGACACTGTAGATTATCAAAAAATAAGGGAGAAATGCAATGGCTGTAGATCAAAAAATGATCGATATTATTGTTGAGCAGTTGAGTGTTGAAAGAGAGAAGGTCGTTCCCAACGCATCATTTGTTGATGATCTGGGTGCTGATTCTTTGGATCTTGTTGAACTGATTATGGCCATGGAAGAAGGATTCGACATCGAGATTCCTGATGAGGATGCCGAGAAGATAAGCACCGTTCAGGATGCTATCGATTATGTCGGAAAATTAAATAAATAAGATGTCTGGTTGTCGTTGATTCCACGATTTCTGGTATTTTTCACATACTACCCAGTTTCAGGGAGCCTATAACGTGAAGCGTAGAGTAGTGGTTACAGGTGTTGGTCTTGTAACGCCGTTGGGAACAGGGGTTAAAAAAACCTGGGAAAATATCTGCGCCGGTGTAAGCGGAATAGACCTTATAACCCGTTTTGATACCAGCGACTTCTTTGTGAAGATTGCGGCTGAAGTGAAGGATTTCGATGCCGATGCCTTTTTTGAAAAAAAGGCAGCCAAACATTTGGATCTTTTCGTTCAGTATGGCCTGGCAGCAGCTCGTATGGCTGTTGAGGATAGCGGTGTGGTTATTGATGAAAGTAATTGCGACCGGGTCGGTGTGATCACCGGTTGCGGTATGGGAGGACTTCCAACCATAGAGGTCTGCCATTCCGTTATCCTGGAGCGTGGTCCGAAAAAGGTGACGCCTTTTTTCATCCCCAAAGTGATTCCTAATATGCCATCGGGACATATCTCGATGATGATAGGATCGAAGGGGCCGAATCTGGCGTTGACTACTGCATGTGCTGCCGGCACACATGCAGTGGGCGAGTCGTATCGGCATATCAAGTATGGCGAATGCGATGTCATTATAACCGGCGGCGCCGAGGCCGTCATTTGTGCTACGGGTATTGCAGGCTTTTCCGCTATGAAAGCGCTTTCTACTCGAAATGACGATCCCGCTGGGGCCTCCAGACCTTTTGACAAGGACAGAGATGGCTTCGTTATGTCAGAGGGTTCCGGGATGCTGGTCCTTGAAGAGTTGGAGCATGCCTTGGCTCGGGGGGCCCACATATACGCCGAAGTTTCAGGTTACGGACTGAGTAGTGATGCCTATCATGTCGCGGCTCCTCCCGAGGACGGTGAAGGAGCTGTCAGGTGTATGCGGATGGCCTTAAAAGATGCCGGAATAGAACCCACGCTTGTCGATTACATTAATGCACATGGTACGTCGACACCATTGAATGATCGCTGCGAAACCTTAGCCATTAAAGCTGTTTTCGGAGATCACGCCAAGAAGCTGGCGGTCAGCTCGACGAAATCGATGACAGGGCACATGCTTGGCGCGGCAGGCGGGATAGAATCGGTATTTACGGCTCTTAGCATTAACGATCAGATTGCTCCACCGACCATAAATCTACAGGAAGCAAGTCCTGAATGTGATCTTGACTATATCCCCAATTCGGCAAGAAAAATGGATATACGGTACGCTCTCTCCAACTCCTTCGGTTTCGGCGGAACCAACGCGGTTATCGTAATGAACAGGTATTCCGGCTGAGAAAAGCCTCTCGGAGGTAAACAATGAAAATAGCAATCGGAGCGGATCATGGCGGATTTGACATGAAAGAGGTTGTAAAAGAATATGTCGGTTCTCTAGGCCATGAGGTCGATGATGTCGGTTGCTTTTCCTCGGAGTCCGTGGATTATCCTTCCTTTGCCAAGAATGTTTGTGATCATGTAGAAACCGGCGTCTGTGATGCCGGTATTCTTATTTGTGGCACGGGCATCGGTATGTCCATGGCCGCAAACAAATTTAAACGTGTGCGTGCTGCGCTCTGCCATGATGAGTATACAGCTCGCATGAGCAGAGAACACAACGATGCCAACGTCCTCTGTCTCGGTGCACGGGTTATTGGAAATGGAGTTGCTGAAGGAATCGTGAAAGCCTGGCTTGAAACGGACTTTGCCGGAGGACGTCACCAACGGCGCATCGAGCAGTTCAGCGGATAATACCAATCATTTGATAATAAAGGAAAGCCGGCATTCATTTACTTGAAATGCCGGCTTTCTTGTTTTTTATCATTGTGAAATGTGTCGTTTTTTTTTACAGTTCTTTTCTTGTCCTCCCGTATCGTAAAATAAGCGGATATTCAAAAATTGAAAAGGAAGTCTTAATCAGATGAAAACACTACAAGAAACAGATCCTGAAATTTTCAGGAGCATTCAGGCGGAATATGACCGTCAGGACAATCAATTGGAGTTGATTGCCTCTGAAAATATTGCTTCACAAGCGGTTTTGGAAGCTCAAGGTTCTGTTTTTACAAATAAATATGCAGAAGGCTATCCTCAAAAACGTTACTATGGCGGTTGCCGGTATGCTGATGCCGTTGAAACACTGGCCATTGAACGTGCAAAAGAGATATTTCATGCCGAATATGCTAATGTTCAGCCGCATTCAGGTTCCCAGGCCAATATGGGGGTGTATTTTGCGGTATTGAAACCCGGCGATACTGTATTGGGGATGGATCTAGCGCATGGTGGGCATTTGACTCACGGCAGTCCCGTCAGTTTTTCCGGCCAATTATATAATTTTATCTCCTACGGCGTCGACCGCGAAAGCGAACAAATTTCCATGGACGATGTTGAGCGCATTGCCTTAGGACAAAAACCGAAAATGATCGTTGCCGGAGCCAGTGCCTATCCCCGGTATCTTGATTTTGAGAGATTCCGATTCATAGCCGATAAGATCGGGGCTCTTTTCATGGTGGATATGGCTCATATCGCAGGATTGGTTGCTGCAGGTGTGCACCCCTCTCCTGTTCCATATGCCGATATCGTAACCTCGACAACCCATAAAACTTTGCGAGGCCCCAGGGGAGGGTTGATCCTTGCAAAGGAAAAATGGGGAAAGGTTCTCAACAGCAACATTTTTCCTGGTATTCAGGGTGGGCCTCTTATGCACGCCATCGCTGCAAAGGCAGTAAGTTTTAAAGAAGTTATGGAAGAAAAATTCCAACAGGATCAGAAACATGTCGTTGCCAATGCCAAAGTTCTCGCTGAAAGTCTCATCGCGAAAAAATTCAGGCTGGTATCCGGAGGAACCGATAATCATTTAATGCTGGTGGACCTCACCAATAAGGACATTTCAGGAAAGGAGGCGGAAGACCTTCTCGGAAGAGCCGGAATAACCGTCAACAAAAATGCCATTCCCTTCGATACACAATCCCGTTATGTCACCAGCGGGATACGGGTTGGTACACCGTTGGTTACGACCCGAGGGATGCGGGCCAGGGAAATGCAGATGATCGCCGGTTTTATCGATAGGGTAATCCAAAACCGCGACGAACAAACAATTCAGCAGATTCGTCTCGAGATATTGGAGCTCTGTAAAGAGTTTTCGTTGTCAAAAATTGTAAAAAAGATCTAAGGTATTTTTCCTGCGATGAAATGATAGGATCAACCTTGTTGTTTTTTTCGGGACACGCTACTATAACGTCATGAAGATTTTCCGTTTATTTGCTTCTCAGATAAACTGATGGAGGCTGTATGAAATGTCCATACTGTGGACACCTTGATAATAAAGTCATTGATTCCCGTCTGAACAAGGAGAGCACCATAACCAGAAGACGGCGTTCATGCCTGTCTTGTAATCAGCGGTTCACCACCTATGAGAGGCTGGAAGTGATGATGCCCGTGCTGGTGAAAAAAGATGGCAGACGGGAAGCCTGGGATAGACAAAAAATGGTGATAGGCCTTGAGAAAGCCTGCGAGAAGAGGCCGGTCAGTAGAGATAATATAGATAAATTCGTAGACGAAATCGAGAGAAAGCTTCAGGATCTGGGCGCCAAAGAGGTTTCTTCCAAGGTCGTCGGTGAATGGGTGATGGAGGATCTCCCCAAACTGGATGAAGTTGCCTACGTACGATTTGCTTCTGTTTATAGACAGTTCAAAGACGTTAACGAATTTATGGACGAACTTAAAACCCTTTTGGATGCTCGTGCCACCACGATGGATTATCCTTCCGAGAAGGATGAAGATAAGTGACTTTGGATAACGATCGGCATTATATGCGAATGGCACTCAAGGAGGCACGGAAGGCGCTTGGCCGAACTTCCCCTAATCCGTGTGTCGGAGCGGTAATAGTAAAGAACGACCGTATAATCAGCAAAAGCTATCACGAGAAGGCCGGCGAGCCGCACGCCGAAATCAATGCCTTGCGTTTAGCAGGAGGCGAAGCGATTGGTGCCACCATCTATGTAACGTTGGAACCCTGCAGCCACACCGGCAGAACTCCCCCGTGCTGCCGTACCTTGGCTGAATCCGGTATTAAAAAAGTGGTCGTAGGGATGGAGGACCCTAACCCGCTTGTCCACGGGAAAGGTATAGCCTATTTGAAGGAGAGGGGGGTTGAGGTTTTATCCGGAGTTCTCGCTGAAGAATGCCGCGCAATCAATAGACCATTTTTAAAACATATCACGACCGCTATGCCTTGGGTCGTGATGAAAGCCGGCATCAGTCTCGATGGGAGAATAACGTACAAGAAAGGGCTGAGCGGCTGGATTACCGGTCCCGAATCAATGAAGAAGGTTCATAGATTGCGGGACATGAACGATGCCATCATGGTCGGAGTGAATACAATCCTCATTGACAATCCGTCGTTAACTACGCGGCTGTCAAAAAAAAAAGGCAAAGATCCCCTTCGAG
>JBJKQT010000033.1:0-28359 GCA_046705065.1 Desulfocapsaceae bacterium | reverse complement strand
GCTGATCGGGAATATCCGCGTGGTGCACCTTTCCGTTGATGATATACCGGTAGGCAAGGGCCGTGATCAGAGCCTGCAGGTTGACGGCACCGGCCATATCGTCCTGCAGGCTGTGGAAAAGCGAGTAACTTCGTCCTTCGAACCCGGAATAGCCCATGCTTTGGAACTCCCGCTGGCGGAAGGGGAGGTAGATGGACATGCACGGATCGAAAATTCCAAGCTCGGAGAGTTCCTGCTTCAGGCGGATATGATTGCCTGATATACCGTTCAGCCCGGGGCAGCTTTCGGTGGAGAGCAGCGTCACCAGGTAGTCGATGAGGCGAAAATCCGGCACCAGGTCGCCCTGCAGGCGAAGGATCTTGGCAATGAGCCGGTCAAGACTGCGCGGACCGAAGGGCGTGACTGAGCGCCCCAGAAAACGAAGCCCCGCCTTTTTCTTCCAGCGGCGCCAGATCATGCGCAAATGGGTATAGTCAAGCTCGTGGGGCAAAAATCCCAGGACCTTCTCCGGATGAAAATCGGCAAAATCAAGTCGGTACGGGGCCGCCGTATACGTCCCGACAGACAGCGGCAGGAAATGTTCGACGATTTTAATTACCAGATCGCCGACATACTTTTCCACCGCAGGGGTAAAGCCTGAATGCCGTCCTTCGGCAAATGAACTCAGCAGTTTCGATCCCAGTGAGATATGCGTGCCGTTGTTGGCCAGGCAGGTGTTGGAGGTATTGGGCAGAACAACCAGGTTATTGGTGATGATGCCGGCATCTTTAAGCTTGCTGATGGTGTTGAGCTGGCTTCGCGACAAGGTCCTGTGGCAGAGGTCCATGTAGCGGTGTTTTTCCTCGCCTCTGTCCCATCCGGCCAGACAGGGACTCATGAACAGATGGCGGTAGAACCCGTCGGGAACCATCTCGTTGAGTTTCTTCTGGCGGTACGGTGCGTGTGGAGCGTTGTAAAGCAGACATCGCTGCCCCGACTCCAAAAGACCCATCGCTATGTTTGCATATTGCACGAGAATCTGACTGAGCAGAAACGTCCGGGCCGTCTCGTGAGCCGCCTGCTTGCCGATGTCCTCCCCGGTCGGGATGGTGAAGGACAGGATTTCAGGAGAGGTGTTGTCGCTTAAAAAGTGGGGGAGGAGATCCCGTGCGGTCTTCAGGATGGCAATGGGCGAGTTCGGTCCGATGGCGTCGGCCAGCGCCAGCCTCAGGAGGTAGCTGACGGGCAGCCGCAGCAACGTTTCTTCCCCGGAAGTCAGATAAAAACGGTGAATATCGTCTCGTTTGGGGCCGTCCGGATAGTTTTTGTCGGCCAGAAGGTCGTGTTCGAGAAGCTTCTTGGCCGCTTCTCCCAGGCGGTTCTGCTTCAGCCTCACCCAGCTGTTTTCCCAGACTTTGGTTTCGTTATGATAAAGAAAATCCCGCAAGTCTCCAATGCTTTTCGATGGCAGATCGCCACGATCGGTACGTTTGATGATATTTTTGAAAAAACGGGACTCAAGGATGGTCTGGGCAAGATCGACGTTTGTATGTTCTCCTTCCACTGCCACCTGAAGCTCGTATTCCATGCCGACGCTTGAGTCGCCCGCAGTGAAGGGTTGTAAATCAAAATTGGAAAGACGCTGGACGAAGGAGTTCGCTTCGGCCGCGACGTTGTAATCGGTATCTTGGAGAGTGTAATGATGGAGTTCCATAACGCGGCGCAGTGTACACCGCGAACGTTACGATTCCGTTTGTATTTCGTTAAATATGATAACCTCGTAAAAACCCCGAAAGGCGGCAAGGGCAATAGGAAAAATCAATGTGATTACCAACAAAACTCAGCCAGTAATCCGGGGCTGGGGCCACCTGCCTCACGGGACGTCCATAAACCCATCCATGGGGGCTTGACTGTGGCCGTCCTGGCCACAGACACCCGTGAAACAGGTGGACCCAGCCCCTTCTGACCAATATGGCTGAGATTCATTGGTAATCACAAAAATCAAAAAGTTACGACCCTGAACCGTCGGCCGGTAACCTTTTTACATTGCCGACACCTTCTCTACCATTCGGGCTCGCTCTTGAAAAGAAAACATTGGACAAGCTCGAAACGGCTGGCGGGTTCGCGCTCGCATACCAGACAGAGGGCGTCAATTGCCAGAGGACGATTGAGCGCCGGCCTTAGGTAATTTTCAAGTATTGAGCGCAGATTTTGTCTGCGGACGGGGTCCTTAATGGAGCAGGTCAAGGTGATGTGAAAGCGAAAGTTTTCCATCACATACGGATATCCCCATTGATCCAGGTGATCAATTTCCCGAGGGGAAAGCTTCGAGGCGAGCCTTTTTTGCCTCTCCTTATCTTCGAGCGGAGCCCGGAAACGGTCGAGTTCGCGCACTGCAGAGCCGGACAGCCAGGCGAGTTCGGAAATGCCGTCTTGAGGAAGCAGGCAAAAAAATGAGTCGATCTCCGACAAAACGAGACCGGGGACGATGATCGGCTGCAGCGTTCTGCAAAAAGATGCAGCGGCTTCCCGGAGGTCGTCGATCTGGCAGCCTTGTGCGAGGCGGAATGGGGCTTTGATGGTGGCATGGAGCCCGTACCGTCTGGGAAGGGCGGTCAGGTCGTCGATATCCGGCACCAGGCCGGACAGGGTGGGAGACCGTTTGACTTCCTTGCCGCCCACGATATCATAGCCGAGCCATTGTGTCGCAAGCTCCCGCAGCGGGCCGGGGCCCGGGATAAAATAGAGTCCGAATCGCATCAATTTTCTCCGAGGTGCATTCCCCTACAGCCGGAGCCCAGAGACATCCCGGTTTCTCCTTCGTCCGTGGAGGCGGTTTGTCCCGGCAGGATATTTTCCAAGACTTCAACGAATTTTGAAGCCATCTGCTCCAACGGGCCGTCATTATTGAAACAGGTGAGCCTGGTGGCCATCACCTCGAGGTCCATACGGGCAAGGCGGGTGTTCATGGCCGGGGCCGATTCACGGCCTCTGGCTTCGAGGCGTTTGCGAAGTACGGCATCCGGTGCAGAAACGACAATGGTCTCCACATCGTCGAAAACCTGCTCGAAGTTCGGAACCACCGTCCTTGAGACGGAAATGATAACGGCATGCTTGTCCTTTTTCAACAGCGGATCGAGGCTGATTCCGTAAAGATTGCCGTGGGCCTGCCAGTCGATGAAGAAAAAGCCGTTTTGTTTCAAGGTCAGAAAGGCGGATTGATCAACATAGTAGTTCTGTTCATTGCCGTCCGGCATGCGTGTCACATAACGGGGAATGAAGAGGATGTCCTGTCTGTGGGCAAAGGCCTGCTTCCCGGCTTGCAGAAGGCTGTCCTTGCCGGCACCGCTGGGGCCGACGATAAGGACGATCTTCATCTTTTCGTTCCGTAAGTAGCGAGAAAGGCGCGGATGTCGCGAAATTCCGGCAGCCTCTCCCTGATGGTTCCGTGGTCCCAGTCCCACCACTTGATCTGTTGCAGTTGATCGACGACCCATTTGGGAAAACGGTAGCGGATCACCTTGGCCGGGATGCCGACGGCAATGGCATAAGCCGGGATGTCTTTGCTGACCACGGCGCCTGCCCCGACGGTTGCCCCGTTGCCGATGGATATTCCTGCCAGAATGGTTGCGCCGTGACCGATCCATGTATCGTGTCCGATCTCGACTCGTTGTATGGCACGCCATTCGAAAAATGCCTTGTCGTCCTGTTCGTCGAAACCGTATTTTGTCCGACGGTACTGACAATGATGCAGGGAAACCCAGTCAGTGGGGTGATTGCCGGGATTGATTCGCACCGAGGAGGCTATATTGGCGAATTTTCCTATCCGGCAATGGGTCAAAGAACAGTTTTCCATCACATAGGAGTAATCTCCGAGTTCGACATCGCTGAGCACGCTGTGCTTCTGGACTTCGGTAAACCGGCCGAACCGGCTGTTCGTGATGGAGGCCTCCGGGGCGATAAAAGGTTCTTGGCTAAGTTTCGGGATCGGCCGGGGATTATGGGATTCTATATGCAGCATAAATGAACGCTTCCTCTTTCAAGGGACCTTTAAGATTGAGTTTGACAATGTATAGGCAACTGGTTGTTCCGTCTTTGAAATTTTTTCAAGGTGTTACTAAAAGCCGACAGCCTGATCTTCCACCGGCCATACCCCATCCAGCCGGCTCTTACTCCCTGCAAAGGCAACGGCCGGCATTGTAGATAACCTCGCCTTCTTTCAGGGTAAGGATTACCCTGGGCAGCCACAGATCGTCGATGATCAGCAGGTCCGCTTTTTTACCGACGGAAATTTCGCCGCGGTCGCCAAGCCTTGCCAGCCGGGCAGGGCCTGAGGTGATCAGAGAAAAGCCTGTTTCCAGCGGGATGCCGAGCGATTCGTGCAGGACGTATGGAGATTGAAGCATGGAGCTGGGATGATAATCCGAACAGAGAAAGTCGCAGGCCTCTTCCCGGATCAGCTCCCTGGCGGAGATATTGCCGGATTGGCTCATGCCTCGCACCACATTGGGCGCTCCCATGCCGGTGCCCAATCCTTTGCTCTTGGCATACTGCGCCACCCGCCCGTCGAGCGGGAACTCGGAGATGGAGATTCCCAACTCGCGGACAAGATCGATCTTCTCGCAGGTGTCGTCGTCATGCGACAGGAGCTGGAGTCCTTTTTTTGCGGCGAAGTCGAGCAACTCCCGCATTTCCTCGTAGGCCATGCTGCGGCTTTCCTGCTTGCCTTTGATAATGGAGTCCGCCTGTTCCTCGGAGAGGTCATAGGTGGGTATGTGAAAGCGTTTCCAGGTTTCGATGGATTTGAACTGCCCCTGTCCGGGGGTGTGGTCCATAACCGACAGGAGCTGAACGCAGCCCTCGGATATCAGCTCTCCCAAAACATGCCGGGAGCTGAACGAGGTGATCTCGTACCGGGCATGGATCAGGTTGTCCACGCTCAATCTGTCCCGGTTCACCGCGAAAATCCGTTTGATGATGGCTTTTGCCTTGTCGGTGCCGCGCTGGCTGACAATGGCCTGGTCATTGAAGGCCACGGCATGAAACATGGTTGTGATGCCGCTCATGGCCAGTTTCTTGTCCAACTCGCTGATGGCGTTTTCAACCGGGAAGTTTGCGCCCGGCCGCGGTTCGATCTCTTTTTCGATGGCATCGGAATGCAGGTCGACGAACCCCGGGCTTATCAACAGATTCCCCAGGTTTTTTGCCTTTTGCAAAGATCCGTAGGGGGCCGTTCGGCTGATGAGGCCGTTCTCCATCTCAAGATCCAGAGGGATGATGCCTTCGGGTGTGAGAACGCGAAGGGAACGAAGGGCTTCTACCATGCACATCTCTCCTTGGTAAGGTCGCAGATCTGATCGGCGACCCGTTGTACCTTGCTCATATCGTGGAAGATGGCGATCATGGCCGTCTTCTTGCGTTTTAATTGTTCCAGAAGTTCTATGACCTTTCCGGCGGCCACGGAATCCAAGGAGGCGGTGGGCTCGTCGAGGAGCAGCAACTCTCTTGGGGCGATGACGCCGCGGGCGATATTGACCCGCTGCTGCTCGCCGCCGGAAAAGGTCAACGGGCTTATATCGTAGAGCTGTTCGCGGATGCCCAGGAAACTGAGGAGTTCTGCGGCTCGCTCCCTGGCCTTCTCCTCCGTCTCACCCATTTCGATCAAAGGGGACGCCACCGCGTCCACAGCGCTGATGCGGGGAAGGACCTTCAGAAATTGGGTGACAAAGCCTATGCGTGTCTTCCTTAAGCTGAGCACATCGCTTTCAGGGCACGAGGCCAGATCCGTTGCTTTGCCGTCCGACGTGAAGACCATGCTGCCGCGGGAGGGCAGATAGGTACGGTAGATGGTCTTTAAAATAGACGATTTTCCGGATCCGCTCGGTCCGATCAGGGCCAGCAGTTTTCCCCGCTCAAGGCTGAAGTTGACCCTGGAAAAACCTTTTACCTCCACGCCGCCCCGATTGTGGAGCCGAAACGTTTTGGCCAGATTTTCCACGCTGAGAAGCGGTGATGTCGTAGCGATTGTCTTCAGCATCTGTGTCATAGTTCAAAGCTCCGATGAAACCAGCAACTGACTGTAGGGATGCTGGGGGTCTTCAAGGATCTGGTCGGTGAGACCGTGTTCGACGATGGTGCCGTGCTGGACGACGACGCAGAGGTCGGTGAGATGCCGGATTACCCCCAGGTCGTGGGAAACGATGATCATGGCAAAGCCCATCTTCTGCTGAAGATGGCGGATCAGATCAAGAATTCTTGCTTGAACGGACACATCGAGACCGGTTGTGGGCTCATCCAGCAGCAACAGATCGGGGTCCGTCGCCAAAGCCTTGGCAATCTGAATACGCTGTTGCTGGCCGCCGGAGAAACCGCCGGGCAAGTCGTCGATCCTGCCCTCGGGCAGTTCTATGGTCTGCATGGAGCCAAGGGCGCGGCCGCGAATCGAGTCATACCGCTTCTCACCGCCGGCAATGATCTTTTCGGCGATGTTGCCTCCGGCTGAGAAATCGAAATTGAGCCCCAGCCGCGGATTCTGGTAAATCATGGCCATAAGGCGGGTGCGGAGCAGCCTTTCCTGGTGCCGGTCGGCGCGGGTAATGTCCAAAGGGTTCCCGGTGCGGTCGTAGATTCCGTCATAAAATATGTGACCTGAACTTGCCGGGGAATCGCGGTAGATAAGCTGCAAGAGCGTCGATTTCCCGGAGCCCGACTCGCCGACGATCCCCAGGACCTCGTTGCGCCTGACGGTGAGGTTCGCCCGGTTGACGGCCACAATGCTTTCACATCGGGGGCAGATGGACCGTCCCCGGCTCGCTCCTGTGAGCTCAAGGCAGTCCTCGCAGCCGGGGCCGTAGATTTTGCTGACGTTTTCAAATCGTAACATGCTCACTCCTCCCGGCTTTTTTGGGACAGCGTTCGATCACAGAAGTCGGTATCGGAGCAGTAGTACCGGTCCCGGTCCCCACCTTTGACCATATCTAAAAAGACGCCGCTGCTCCCGCAGCGTTCGCAGCAATGCACGCCGAAATCCTCCTTGCAAAACGGCCGGTCTTCAAAGACCAGAGGCTTCACTTCTGTGTACGGCGGTATCGCATAGACGCGTTTTTCCCGCCCGGCGCCGAAAAGCAGGAGCGCCGGGTTGTCCGAGAGCTTCGGGATGTCGAAACGCGGGATGGGCGAGGGGTCCATGGCAAAGTGACCGTTCACTTCAACCGGATAGCGATTGGAAATCCGCGAATCGCCGAACCGGGATGTATCCTCATAGAGCAGGACCCAAAGCTTCGAGTAATCGAGGTTGGCGTGCATCTCTTTTTGCCTGTGGGTATCCGGCTCCACCGTGGTCAGCACCTCGGGATAGGGCACCTGGAAGACCAGGATCTGCTCTTCGGTAAGTTGCTGCTCGGGGATGCGGTGACGGGTCTGAATGACGGTGGCCTCCTCGGTGTGCATGGTCTGTTTCACCCCGGTCACGGAGACAATGAAGTCGCGGATATTGACGGCGTTGACCGAGCCGTCGCACCCCTGGTCAATGACCTTGAGAACGTCCTCTGCACGAATCAGCGACAGGGTAACCTGCAGACCTCCCGTGCCCCAGCCGCGGGCGATGGGCATCTCGCGTGAGGCAAAAGGAACGATATATCCCGGCAGGGATACGGCCTTCAACAGGGCCCGGCGGATTTCTTTTTGGGCCTCTTCGTCGAAGAAGCCGAAGGCGATTTTATGCTTCGTCATTTTTTCTGCTGTGTTCGAGGACATGGAGGTCGGCCTGAAAAGTCACGTAATGCGGAAGTTTGAAGTGATTGGTAAAGCCCATGGATTCGATGCCGTCGACGTGATGGATGATCATCTCGGGGCTTGCCGCCACCGAAAGCCCTCCCGTGGAATAGCTGCCGTGGTGCATGGCCAGATCGAGGATGGACATGGCAATGGCCTTGGTCTCGTTGAATCCGAAACAGAAACCGTAACCCACCGCCAGCCGCAGCTTGCCGTCTTTCGGGTCACGCTGGAAGGAACCCACGGTCTCCACTGAGGTGGCCCTGATCTCCCCGACCCTGACCTTTTTGCCGGTGAAGGGATGGGCAAAGCAGATATCGACAAACCCCAGGCGCAGATCGCCCACCGTGGGATGGACATCACCATAGCCGCGCATGGAGGTGTAGGCAAAGGCGAGCATCGAGCCGGTTTCGCCCCGTGCCATGACCTGCATCAGCGCACTTCTCGGATACGGCGGCAGGGGAAAACTGCGGCTGACATCGAAGGGCTGCTCTTCATCAAGCGGCAGATGAAAAACCTTGTCTTCTCTGCGCAACGGGGCAAGGGCACTTGGCAGGCGCAGCGGAGTTGCAGCGGTTTCCTTTTGATACGCTTTGCCTGACGGTCCCAATTCGGTGAACAGCTTGACAACGTAGTCGGCGGATGGTCCGAGGATCTGGCCGCCTTCGATTTCTTTGAAAGCTGACGAAATCCGGCGGACCAGGGTCATGGCGGTGGCCTCCACCTGCTCCGATTCACCGATGCGTTGGCAGGTGGAACGGTGGGCCCGGAGATAAAAGGCGGCTTCGAGCATATCGCCGCCGCTGCGTTTCAGCGCCTCGGCAGCGAGCTTTTCGCTGAAGAGCGCACCTTCGCCCATTACCCGGTCGCAGGCATACACGAGCCCCTTGGCCACGGATTCGCCATCGAGCTTCCCGGCGGGGCCGAGCAACCGGTGGTAGAAACTTTTTGAGGCGGCAATGGCCTCGGTTCCTCCTTTGACGGCAACATAACTCATCGCAGCACCTCGATTTTAGTTGTTCGAGGCAGGCCGATGATTTTTCCCTTTCCGATGAGCAGGAAGAGATCGGCCCCCAGAGGAAAAGGCGGCTTCCGGGCCATGAGCCCCTCAAGGAAGGCGCTTTCCAGCGGCAGATTGATCTGCGCAAAATCCTTGATGCCGGGCCCCCGCAGCGACACGGTGGTCTCTTGGATGCCTGAGCAATAAAAAATGCAGGTCGCCGAGGTTTCGGGTTGCTCCATGGTGCCCGTACTTGCCTGCTCCCAGAGTTCAAGCGAAGGAATGTCGGCAAAGAGGTAATGGCATGTTTCAGGTGACGCAGGCGTTGCCCCGGTCATGGCCTCGAGGAGATGAAAATCCATTTTGTCTCCCAGATAGAAGTAACGGATCTTCGAATAGAGAAGAGACGATGCCACGGCCAGAAAGTGCGAGTCGAAAAGCGGGCTGATCTGCCGGGCTTGCCCCGGTCGTGCCAGGGCTTCGAGGCAGGCCCGAAAGTTGTCGCGATTGCGCTGTTCGACGGAACCGTTCGCAGAAGGGGGGAAATGATTAACCGGATCTAACATTGTATCTCACATTAAATCAAAGGAAACCCGGGTGGCTTCGACTTGCCCGGCCAGTTCTCGTGCTTTTTGCTCATAGCGTTTTTTCCCGTGCTCCATCAAGGCGACGACGGCTTCGCGCTCAACGCCGGCTGCAAAAGCGGCGTCGAGTATGGCGATTTTTGCGGCCAGCTCGGGATTTTCATCAAGGACCATGGCCCAGCCTTTTCCGGTCCCGACCTGGGCGATGGCACTGGTCACCAGGACCTCGCCGGAGTAGAAGCTGCCTCCGGTCACCGGGTCGGCCACCGGCACGAGCAAGGTCTGAACGGTAGGCTCCTGAAGCAGGGCCACGGCGGCGCACCGTTCAACGCTTTGGCAGATTTCGGACAATGCCTTGGGATCCGCCTGCTGCATGTAAAAGTTCAGGGATTCTCTTTCCATCAAAAATGATCCTTTCTTATTGTTTTTACAAAGTATTTCGGTGAGTCTTCGTACCCGAGTCCGGTATAGAAGCCATGGGCTTCCTTCCGCCGGTCATGGCAATGAAGCTCGATTCTGTCGCAGCCCCGTTGTCCGGCAAGACGGCGGCAATACGATTCCAGGGCTTTGCCGATTCCTTTCCCTCTGGCGCTCTCATCGACACAGAGATAGCTTATCCGGGCAAAGGAGCCTTCAAGGGCGATTTGAGGAATTATATGGATGGAGAGGAGACCGACAACGCATCCTTCCTCCTCGGCAACAACCAGTTCCGCATCGGGATGCGAGGTCATCTGCGAAATCTTCTTCCGGATAAACTCTTCGGTTCCCGGGTATCCCAACTGTGTGAGCAGGTCTGAGAGTTTTTCCGCATCTTCCTGAGTCGCCTGCCGTATGTTCAATGGTGGTGTACCTTTCATGCCCGTTGCCTGTGTTTTGTCAGCTGACCGAGTAAATCCGCCTCCGGACTTACTGCCTCTTTTTGATCCGGCCCTTCATATTTGTGGCCATCGTTTCCAGAACCATGGCGAAGGCCAGGACGAAATACGTAATAAGTCCAACCTCATGCAGGTCAAAGTAAAAACCGCTGGCCATGAAGAGATCGAAGCCGACTCCTGCCGCGCCTGCGGCGGCGCCCATGGCGATGGCGTTGGCAAAGTTGATTTCAAAACGTAGAAAGGTCCAGGAGAGAAGGTACGTGAAAGAAGAGGGGATCACCGCCTGAAAAACGATTTGCCACCAGCCTGCGCCGCTGGCCATCAGGGCCTCGATCACGCTTCTGTCCAAATCTTCGAAGGATTCGGCATAAGCCTTGGTCAGATAGCTGACGGAGTGGAATGTCATGCCGATGACCGCAGCCGCACTGCCCAATCCGGCAGATACGGCAAAGATCAATACCCACAGGATTGTGGGAATGGCCCGGATAAGGGCGACGAAGGCTTTTATGATATTGGTTACCCGCTTCGGGGCAAGATTCTGAGCGCCAAGCAAGCCCAAAAACAGAGCGATGACGGCACCGAACAACGTGGTCAGAAAGGCCAGCCCCATGGTGATTAAAACCTCGTAAAAGGCTTCCGCCACGCCAAGGCGCGCGGTGTTAGGCTGCATGAAAATGATCTTCAGATTGGTGAAGGTATCGGCCACCGCTTTGGCCAGATCGATGCTCTGATAGTCAAGGGTCAGCAAGGCATAGAGGGTCACCGCCGACAAAAACACAAGGAAAATGCGGATGGCAAGTGTCTCTTTGGTCAGAGGCTTGACTGAGGAGAGAATCTCCTGGGAGATGGCATGGTCCTCCACCCGGCCCCAGACTTCGATGGTTTCCTGAATTTCCATTATATGATTATCCTTCTGAGATAATTAGAAATCATTTCTATGATGATAATTGTAATCACAATCATGATGACCACCAGACTGGCATCGTGAAAATGAAAGCTCTTGTAGTAGAGATCAAAGGAAAAGCCGATTCCCGTCCCCGTGAGAAGCCCGACCAGTGTGGCGTCGCGGATATTTGTGTCGATCATGAAGAGCAGCCAGCTGATTATCTGCGGCATACTGGACGGTAGAACGGCTTGGAAAATGATGGAAAAGTATCCGGCACCTGTGGCCTGCAAGGCCTCTACGGAGTGGATGCTTGCCTCGTCTATGGTTTCGATAAAGGCCCTGGTGAGAAAACCAAGAGATCCGAAAAACAGGGCAAGATAACCGGTGAGTTGACTTTGGCTGAACGCCAGCATCAAAATCATGGCCCACGCCACCAGGGGGATGTTGCGGAAAAGCGAAGCCAGACCTCTGGCCATGACACTGAAAAATCCATTGATCCGCGTGGTCCTTGAACCCACGAGGGCCAGCAGGATGGCAAAAACCGCCGAAACCGAGGTGGCGGCAATGGACATCAGCACCGTCTCCCAGAGTTTATGTAAGATATCCGGCATCTTCTCAAACGAGTGGGCATCGGGGTAAAAATTGATGATTCCCCAGATAAATGCCTTGAAAATACTGGTGAATCCTTTTACGACATCGTACTTGGTGATGATGATGGATCCCACGGTCAGAAACGCTAAAACGGCAAAAAAGATCAAACTGTCGTTGCGGCGTTTTGTAAAGATATCAGTTTGCATACCGCTCTCCCATCTCGGCGATAAGATTTTCGGATTCTGCGCCGTAAATCTCCGAGATGCACTGGGGCGTAACCAGATCCGGTGCGCCGTCAAAGACGATTTTCCCTTTGTTGACGCCGATGATCCTGTCCGAGTATTTAAGCGCCACATTGACCTGGTGCAGATTGACGATCAGGGTTATGCGCATCTCCTTGGAGAAATTCCGCAGATGGTCCATGATGATCTTCGAGGCGTTGGGGTCAAGGGAGGCGATGGGCTCGTCGCACAGAATCATCTTCGGGTTCTGCACTAAAGCTCTTGCAATTCCCACCCGTTGCTTCTGGCCTCCGCTCAAATGGTCGCATCTCTGATAGATATGGTCCTTTAAGCCGAGCATGGTAATGACGGCGAGAGCCTTTGTCTTTTCCTGCTGGCTGTATCGGCCGAGGGCGCCAGCCAGGGTGGACTTGGAGCCGAGCCTGCCGTGCAGCACGTTCTCGATTACAGTGAGACGATCCACAAGATTGTAGTGCTGGAAGATCATACCGATTTTCGTGCGCAGTTTTTTAAGATCCCTTTTCAACAGGCCGGCGGTTTGAAGGCCGTCGAAAATGATTTCTCCGCTGGACACATCGATCATACGGTTGATGCAGCGAAGCAGCGTCGACTTCCCGGCACCCGACGGGCCGATGATGGAAATAAATTCACCCTCTTTCACGGAGAAGGTGACATCGTCCAAAGCCGGCGTTGCTCCGTTGTAGTACTTCATGACATTGCTTACTGTAAGCAGCGGCTCCTTGTGACTTCTCAGTTGTTTTTCCATTTTCCGTCTCCTTCCCGTTCTCCGTTTTGAATGCTTCCACGGCTTTCGTGGTGAATACGGCTGCTTCTTCCGGCGGCGAAACAGCCGTAAAGCGCAGCAGGTCTATTTTATGCCGAGAACCTGACGCATGGGGTTGTACCAGGCATCGTCGACCTTCAGAAAACGACAGGGTTGGACGAAGACGGATCCTTTGGTTCCTTTCGGAGCGAAGATCTTCGGATTATTGGTGACTTCGTCGGAGGTGAGGGCTGCCGTGATTTTGTCCAGCGTCGTCTTGCTTAAAACGGCACTGTTGGCCTCAACGGGCGTATTGAATACCGGTATGGACTTGATGATGACAAACTGCTTGCCGGCAAGGGCGTTGAAAGGTGCGTCGGCACCATTTTTAACGGTGTAGACAGCACCTTCGGTATTGTCTTTTCCCGAGGTGAGCGTGACGTATTGCAAGACGTCGAGATCGTCAACAGCCGAAATATCGGAACGGCCGGTAAGGACATTGACCAGAGACAGCTGATGAGAACCGGCAAAGAGGACCTGGCTGAAGAATTTACCGGAACCACCCTGAGCAAGTTCCTCTTTGGTCAGGTTTTTCCATTTTGCTTCCTTGGTGAACTTGCCGAGAATCGCTGCGGCAGGCATATTGAATCCTGATGTCGAACTGGTTGAAACAAAGGACATTTTTTTGCCGACAATCTTATCAAGGGAAAAACCGTTGCCGGATTTGTATTGCCCTTCGTTGCCTTTCTTTACCAGGAACCGGCTATGGTACATGGCGTCCTTCAGGGTCCTGGAGTCACCGCTCTCCACCACCAGCGGGATGATTTTGGGATCTTTAGCGTGGGAGGTAAGATATTCGTTCGGTCCGAACCAGCCGAGTTGGGCCTCGCCGTTTTCCAATGCGGCGATGGCTATGGTGTAATCGGTGGTGAGTTTGTTTTCTACTTTCTTGCCGGTGGCCTCGGAGATGACTTTGGCCACTTCCTCGCGAAGTGTCTTTTCATTGTCGGCCGAGTTGTTGGGCAGCCAGGCGATGGTGATATGATCCGGCTCTTTGACCGTCATGTCGGCATACGAATTGGACGACAATCCCACAAGCAGCGATGAAACGAGAGCTGCAATCAGTGCAAAAAAATACGTTCTTTTCATAAAAATTCTCCTTTCATTCTTCAATTTCTTTCTCCTTTGGCAGGGGAAAATAAGCCTGCTCCCCTGTTCTTTTTCATGGCTGGAACCCTCGTGAACCCTGCCTGTTTCCGGCAGGCCGCGCCGAACAATCGATCCGTTCGTCCATCCGTTTCCAGTCGGAGGCAAGCTTACAGGGAATGGTTTAGAATGGGATTATGAATCAGTTAAATATGCCTAACCTCTTTCTATCGAATTTCTAATTGAAATGTGATGACCAATGAATCTCAGCCATATCAGTCAGAAGGGGCTGGGTCCACCTGCCTCACGGGACGCCATAAACCCATCCTTGGGGGCTTGACTGTGGCCGTCCTGGCCACAGACACCCGTGAAACAGGTGGCCCCAGCCCCGGATTACTGGCTGAGTTTTGTTGGTAATCACAAATTGAAAAAAGAACGGTGATTCTCCTGAGGATTCCCGGCACAGAGGAGAGTTTGGAGACGATTAGACAAGGAGTTTTTATTTCTTGCTGATTTTAATGGAGAAAAGCTAATCTTTCAGAATCTTTTTTTAGATATGTCTCTGCCGCAACGATTGGATTCGGCATTGCTGCAGGGAGCCGGGCGAATGTACCCGCAGGTGGCTTGCTATTGGAGGGTTGACAGATACCGGGCCGCCGGTGTATGTGATAGAACTTCTGGGGAGATTTTGCAAATGACACTCAATCGAGCCGTCATGGCTCTTCCCGGCAAATGGATTCTGCCCTTTTTCCGGGAAGAAAAAGGCCGCTTACGTGCGGAGGGCGGAATCGGACCAAGCGTGGGTAGGGAGTATGAGGGGAAAATCATCTCACAGCCTGTTTTCACTCCAAAAAAGATCGATCTCCGAAGTCTTCACCGCCTCGTTGATTGCCATGGTGGTTCTGGTTTCGATCTTTGCCGCTATTTTGATATACTTCAATGCCTCGCAACAGGCGAAGGAGCAGTTGACGGGGAAGGCCAATGAATACTGCTCCTCGCTGGCTCGCATTTTGGAAATTCCGTTATGGAATTCCGACAAGGAGAGCCTGAAAAAAATAGGGGAGGCGTATGAACAGCATGAACTCGTAAGCAAACTCGTCATTGCCGACAATGCAGGCCATGTCTATGTAAAGTATAAAAGAGACAGCAGCGCCCCTGCTGTTGATCTGAAACAAAGCGTTTTACATGACAGCAAACAGGTGGGCACCGTTGAAATCGCCCTGACCTCTCAATATTACCAGGAAATCAACGGCAAATTGCTTTGGTCCGGAATCGTGACGGTGGGTTCCATACTCCTTGTTCTTGCCGTTGCAAACGGTTTTTTGCTGCGCCTTGTTTTAAGCAAGCCTCTCATGGAATTGGGGCAAGTCGTAAATGCCTACGCTTCCGGTAAGTATGCTTCGGTAAAAAAAGAGACGCCCTTCATTGAATTTCAGCCTCTCATGGCTGTTCTCGACGAGATGGGAAATACAATTACCTCGCAGATGGTTGCGCTCCAGGATGCTGAAAAAAAGTATCGCAGCATTTATGAAAACGCTCCGGCGGGAATATTCCAAGTCGCCATGGACGGAAGGATTCTCAATGCCAATCCGGCGATGGCCGGGATTTTCGGTACCTCCTCCCTTGAAGAGTTGCAGACAGTTATGAGCGGTATTGAAAGTCAACTTTATCCTCTTCAGGAGCAGCGCGATGCCCTTTGGGCGCAGCTCAATGACCGGGGAATCATTCACAACCACGAGGTTCAGCTCTTCAAACAGAACAGGGAGAGGGTCTGGATATCATCGAACATCCGCCTTCTTCGCGACAATGCTGGTAATCCGTTGCATCTCGAGGGCTTTGTCGTTGATATAACGGAGCGCAAGCGTCTGGAAGAACAACTTCGTCAGGCTGCGAAGATGGAGGCCGTGGGCAACCTTGTGGGCGGTGTGGCCCATGATTTCAATAACCTGATGACTGCCGTAATCGGATATGGAGATATTTTGCTCAGTCATCTCCAGCCGAACCATCCGCAACGCGCAGCCGTTGAAGCGATTAAAAGAGCCGGGGAAACCGCTGCCGTGCTGACCCACCGGCTCTTGGCTTTCAGCCGTAAACAGATCGTGCAACCTGTGGTTTTGGATTTAAATGCCGTGGTGGCCGACACCGAGAAAATGCTGCATAGAATGCTCAGAGAAGATATCGAATTGATTGTTCGAAGCGATGCCGGTCTCAACCATATTGTAACCGATCCCGGGCAGATCGAGCAGGTCATCATAAACCTGGCGGTCAATGCACGGGATGCGATGCCTTCCGGCGGCAAACTCATCATAGAAACGGCCAACACCTTTCTTGACGAAGCGTATTGCCGAAATCACGTCAACGTTCTTCCCGGTTCCTATGTCATGCTGGCTGTAAGCGACACCGGGTGCGGTATGGACGCCGAAACCCTGTCTCATATCTTTGAACCGTTTTTTACGACCAAAGCCCGGGGCAAAGGAACCGGACTGGGACTGGCGACGATTTACGGGATCGTCAAGCAAAGCTATGGTCATATCTGGGCTTACAGCGAACCGGGAAAGGGGTCCACCTTCAAAATCTATTTCCCGGCCAGCGACTTGGAAACATCCGAGGCACCGGTTCCGCCTGAGAGAAAAGAGCTTCCCCGGGGAGAAGGAACCATTATGGTGGCCGAGGACAATACCGCGGTTCGCGAATTGGCCGAGGCAATTCTTAAAGAGCAGGGATATACTGTGCTTTCCGCAGATTGCGGGCAGACATGCTTGAGGCAACTGGGCGAGTATAAAGAACCGGTCGATCTTTTGTTGACGGATGTTGTCATGCCGGACATGAACGGGAAAGTCCTTTTTCAGCAGGTAAAGGAACGGTTCCCCAACCTGAAAGTGATATTTATGTCCGGTTATACCGATAACGTTATCGTACGGCACAACGTGTTGGAGGAGGGGGTGAATTTCATCCAGAAACCCTTTACGGTTCAGGCTTTGCTTGCAAAGGTGCAAAAGGTCCTCGACGTCCGTGAGGCCAACGTCGAAACGCAATAAAGAAACGGAAGAGACGATGAGCCGGAATGATGAGGGCCGCCATGAAAAATATGATCGGCCTTTTTCCCGCCGGCGTTATTGACAGTTATTGATCCAGCCTGTTATTCCCTCCTTAGCGGCTTCTTGCGTCACGCGTTCCGGCCGTAATGGTGACCCGGCGGTCACGGACGATGGACGAGCCGGGGATTTCTTTTGCCCGTTTTTTCAAGTCGCTCGCTATGGAAGAGACTTCGGCAAACGAAGTAATATGGTGGATCTCGGTGCTGACGATGCCGATGGACAGTGAAAGCAGCGGGAATTCCTGAGTGTTGCCCTGGCGGTCGCAGCTCAGGTAGAAGCCTCTTCGGCATTCCTCGGGCGTGTGGAAGCGGCAGAGCATTTTGTTGAATTGTTCGATGAGATACTCGCAAGCGGCAACGGAGTTGCGGGGTCTGGTGATCAGGATGAAGTCGTCGCCGCCGATGTGACCGGCAAACCCAATGGAATTGACCTCCCACTTCTTAAGAGAGGCGGCCATGACATTGCCCACCGCTTTGATTACCCTGTCGCCCATCTCGAAGCCGTGCCGGTCGTTGAAAGGCTTGAAATTGTCGAGATCGATATAGCAAACATCAAAATGGATGGATTGCGAAAGCATCTTGGCGATCTGGCGTTGAATAAATTCGTTGCCGGGAAGACCGGTCAGAGGATTTGCCCCCTTGGCCAGCATCATGCTGTTTTCGGTAACGGCGTTGAGAATGGCGCTGATGGACACGGTGCCGATATATTTGCCGCTTCTGGTGACGCAGATATCGTCGTACGTGGAAAACTGCGCCCTGTGACGGATCTTGCGAGCCACCTCTTCGACCGAGGAATAGTGCGGCACCTGGAGAAAATCATCGCCCACGATGTCTTCGACCTTCTTGTAATAGTTCAGACTGAGCCCGTAACCGAACCGGCCGACCATATGGTTTTCCATGAATCTGTAGCGGTTGACTATGCCGGAGAGCTGCCCGCCTGTCATCACCGGCAGGCATAACAAATCCGGATTGTCGGTAAATCGTTTCAAAACCTCGATGGGACGGTCGGTGTTGGAAATCGGTTGAATGTATGTGGCGATATCTCCCACACAAATAACCTCATCGAACAGAACTGTTCCCGACTGCCTCGGTGATTGCTGCACGGGAATATGCAACTGCGAGTCCTCCACCAGGTTTGCTGTGGGTCTGGCCAGAAGGTAGCCTTGCACCAAATCGATGCCGATCTCCCTGCAGATGCGCAGGTCGTTTTCCGTTTCGATCCCTTCGGCAATAACATCAATGCCTATCCGATGGCAGGCCGTGGCGATGGAATCGATCAAGTTGAAGTTGATGTTGCTCTTCGTGGTGTTCTTGAAAAAATGCCTGTCGATCTTGACAAAATCCGGCTCCAGAACCGAGAGCATTTTCAACCCTCCGTATCCTGCTCCGAAGTCATCGATGGCGATTCGAAATCCCTTGCTGCGGTAGTGATCCACAGCCGTTCGAAAGAGTTTGTAGTTGGAAACGGCCTCTTGTTCGGTGATCTCGAGGACGATATTCTGCTTCGGCATACCATGCTGGTTGGCAATGATTCCCGTCGTTCCCGCGGTATGATTGGGACAGAGCAGACTGGTGGGGCAGATGTTGAGAAAAAGTAGCGCCCCCTTTTCGGCCAAGCCGCGGGCTGTGGAGAGGGCGATCCCATTTTCCCGGCAGCGCATATCCAATTGAAGGATTTTGTTGCAGATTTTTGCCTGGCGGAAGAGTTCTTCAATATTGTCGAAGGGGTTTGAGATGAGCGTTCGGCAAAGCGCTTCGTAGGCGAAGATCTTTCCCTGATCCAGATTGACGATGGGTTGAAAATGCGAGGTAAGATTGTTGTCGATGAGATCCTGGATGGCCTCCTCCATGATGAAGTGGGCCGTTGCTGTGGGAACACCGTCTATCTGGTTCTGGCCTTGGGCATTGAGCAGTTGTAATACGGACATTATATGCGCCTTATGAAATAAAGTTGCTCTATTCCTCCGATGGAATTGACGCGCATGCGACATCAACGACGCGTCCGGTCCGTCGCGACATTTGCGAAAGACACCTTCGGCGGAGAAGGCGCCTTCAATGCCGTGATTCGGGTTTTGCTCCGTATACGGGGATCGAAAAGAAGCCTTCCAGATGGGCGCAATGGTAGAGGATTGTTGTTTGAAATTCTTTTTGAATCTGTAAGGGTTTGATTAGGGAACAAAGAGAATTCAACGTGCCTGGCAAGGATATCGCCCTTTTACGTGAACGTTTAAGAACATAGGTGCGATGGAATGTGTTTCTTTGCATTCAGCATACTGATATTGCACATTAAAATGTCGATTGGCGAGACGTCGGAATTCTGCGTGGGGTTGATTGTTTATTACGTAATATCTCATGTAAATCCTTGCAATATGATCGAAAATGTTTTCAATTTGCCGTTGATCCTGAAGTGGCGAACAACGGGATGTACCCAAGTTGTATGAAGTAGCGCCGGTGCCTCATTGGCAGCCGGCGGTCAAGGAACAAAAAAAATGGCGAGGACCCATCATGCTGCAATTTTTTAGAGACGTATCCATCAAGGTTAAAATTTCAGGATTCATCATTCCGTCGACAATCGCCTTCGGGGTTGTTATGACCATTTTGGCCCTTTATTTCTTAAACGACTACAAAACTGCTTCCTTTGCCGATTTCCAACAGGTTGTTCAGCGTATTGAGGCTCAAACCAAAATGGAATCGTCAAGCGGGACGTCTCATGATCTTCTAAAACAGATGTCCGGCAAGGCCGATGAAAAAATTCAGAGTCTTGCACTACTTTTTATCTCCATTGTCGTTGTGGTCATCATAATGGCCGCAGTAGGTGCCGTCATTATATCCAATCTCATCGGCAGACCCGTGCAAAAGGTTGCCAAGGGACTGGAGAACATCAGTTCGGGAGATGCGGATCTTACCCAGCGCCTTCAGGTTATAGGAAACGACGAGACGGGAAAAGTCTCGCAGTTTTTTAACAGGTTCCTGGAAAAACTGCAGTCGATCATGATTACTCTGCAGCGGGATGCGGATAAACTTCATGCGGCCACCAAATCCATCCATGAGCTGATCGGAAGAATCAAGGAAAAGGCCTCCTCTACCAAGACGGTATCGCAGACCGTCTTCAGGTCCGCCGGTTATATGAGCTCCGATATGAAAGAGATTTCCGCCGTGATGGAAGAGTCCACAACGGACATTCAGTCCGTCACGATGGCCGTCGGGGATCTCGAAACCACCGTAACCGAGATCTCGAAAACATCCGGCAAGGCGCATCTCAATACCGAAAATGCCAAGAAGAAGATGGACCAGCTCGAAGAGCAGGTCTTGGAACTCGGGCAGGCAAGTGAAGATATTATCAAGGTTACGGAGACGATAACCGCAATATCGGACCAGGTGAATTTGCTTGCCCTGAATGCAACCATCGAGGCGGCCCGAGCCGGCGAGGCCGGGAAGGGTTTTGCCGTGGTCGCCAATGAAATCAAAGAGCTTGCCAAGCAGACTGCCGGCGCGGCCACCGAGATCCAAACCCGAATCGATCACGTCCAGTCGGTGACGCAAAGCACCATTTCCGGAATCAAAGAAGCCGCTGAAATCGTATCGCAAAACAGCGATGTTGTTTCGACCATAGCAAGCGCCGTAGAGGAACAATCCGCCACCGTGAATGAGATTGCCAAATCGCTCTCCGCCGCCACCGACAGGCTCCTTTACTCCAACGACAAGGTCTCCAAAGCCTCTCAGTATGCGGATGAGATGGCCAAGATGGCCAACAGCGTTACCGATGCGGCCATCGAAGTCGATGAGGCGATTCAGTCCATCGACAGGGAATCGGAGAATATTCAGATGCTCGCCGATGATTCGGCGAGGACGACACAGCAGTTCAGGACCTGAGATCGAAATGGGCGGACGGCATGACGTTGAGGGGAATCCCGGCGTCATGCCGCAACGCCCTATCTAACCTAAAATGTTACCTTCTCGGCTGCGGCAACAAGTCGTGTAAATTCGCTCATCCATCGATCTCCTCCCAGTTTTTCAGCTAAAACGACCGCCATATGTTTGGGCGTTATGCCCATCTCCCGGTTTCGGCCGAGACCGGACAGGCAAGACGGGCAGTTTGTAGCCACCACTGCGGCGTTATTGCCGCTTCTGGCGTTTTGCAGCGAATCCCGTTTACGGCAGAGCATGGCGTAAGCGATGTCAGGTCTGGACAACGCCAGAGTGCCGGCCTCCGAGCAGCAATCAGGGACACTGTTCACGGTTTGAAAGAGCCGGCCGAGCAGAGCCTTTCCGGAGCCGTTCAGGGAGTCGTGGCACGGTGTGTGATAAAGTATCGGATCCAAGTCGTTTTTGCCGAATCGGCCATTGGCGTTATCCAAAACGAACCTGGAAACATCCTCGATGTCGCAATCGAAAATTCCGTCGACTCCCATCTCGTGCAATGATTCCCGGCAGGTGCCGCAACTGATGAGAAAGGCATCGAAGACCAGATGGCCGAGCATTTCCCTGATCTGGGTGAGAATGATCGTATCCCGCAGGGTGATGACACCGGCCATTTTTTTCTTGGCGTTGGCCTTGGCCGGAAAACCGCAGCAGAGAAAGGGAGGCGGCAGAATGACCCGGATATTGCTTTTGATCAGAAGATAGATGGCAGCCATGCCGATGTCGGAATACAATCGCTCCGAACCGCATCCGGGGAAGTAGAAGACCGTTTTCAACACCTCGCCCTCGGGCGGGATCATCAGCGCTTCGCGATCGGAATGCTCCGGCAGCATGTCGCCCAGCGATGTGTGTGAAGCGTGCATCATGGGAGATTTGAGCATATTCAGAATGCGCCATCTTCTTTCGGTGAGCACCGGCGGCGCCTTTGTATAGGCTTTTGCAGCGAGATTCTGAACCGCCGTTCCCCATTCCAAAACGCTTTTTCTGAAGATGGTGTTGACGCTTTTGTTCCTGTTCTTCAGGTAGCGAAGGGAGAGCAGAGTTGCAGGTGCGGTATGTTTGTAGCCGAGGTCTGTCAATATCTCACGCTCGATCACCGACACTTCGGCGGTGTCGATATCCACGGGGCACGGCGTCAGACACTTGCCGCACAGGGTGCAATGATCGGCTACCTCTTCGAGATTTTTCAGCTGATTGAAACGCGGAAGATGGGAACGCTGCATGTCGTAAAGCAGGGCTTCGATCAGTGAGCCGATGACCATATTCTTGTTGCGCGGATGAAAAAAGAGGTTGCTTCCCGGATGATAGACGCAGCAGGCCGGCATGCATTTGCCGCAGCGGACGCATTTGGAGATCATCGAGGACAGTTTGGCAAGGGAGCCGTATTGGAGGATTTTCGCCTCAAGCTCAAGCAGGTTGAAAGATGGAGTGAAGACCTTGTCGATAATTGCCGGATCGTTGAGCATTCCGGGGTTCATGATGCCTTCGGGATCCATCTCTTTCCGGTACTTTCTCAACTCGTCCAAACGCGCCGGTTCGAGGAACTTCATCTTGGTGATGCCGATGCCGTGCTCGCCGCTCACCACACCGCCCAGCTCCACCGCTTTGGCCATGACGTCTTCGGCTGTTTTTTCTGCGCGTTTCATCATGGCGCGGTCATTGGAGAAGACCGGGATGTTGACATGAATGTTGCCGTCACCGGCGTGCATATGAGTGGCGATGATGATCCGTTTGGAGCGAACCTCTCGATAGGTGGCTTCTATGTCCGAGCTGACCTTGTTGTAGCCGGAAAACAATTCCAGCAAATCATCGAGCAGTTTCTTGATATGCGCCTCGTCGCGAAGCCCTCCTTTCATTGGAAGATTGAGCTTTTCAAGGGTTTCTCGACACAACTCTTCCGCCTTCGGCATCTTGGCCTCGAGCCAGTCCGGATCCTCTATTGGCTCGGCGGTTTTCAGATATTCGATGACGCTTTTGACAAACTGGTCCTTGTTGTAATTATCTTCCTTGACATTGTAGCCGTCCACAAAACGGGCGAATTCGGCCAGGGCAGGCAGCGGCAGCACGATATCCTCGTTGAGTTTAAAGGCATTGGTTCGTGCGGAAATTGCGCCCAGCCGCTTGCGGTCGCGCCAGAAGCGGGTCGCTTCGTCTGCATCCTGGGCGGTGAACAGTTCGGTGTTGTGGTGGGGGGTAAGCAGTGCCTCCAGCCGTTTCTTGCCTCGCAGAACCTGTTCGGAAGTGTGGCCGACCATGTCGATTAAAAGCACTGCTTTTGGACGCCCGCTTCTCGCGGCCTTGAACTTGTATTTGATGGCGCGGATGTACTCTTCATCGAAGTGTTCCAGGGCCATCAACACCTCTTCGCCGCGGTTGATGAACTCTTCTGAAATCTCGACGATGACTCGGCTGGCTTCGTCCATATCCTCGCCGTAAAATTCCAGACAGAAGGTGATTTTCTTTTCATAGGCGGTATGCAGTACAAATTCGCCGGATGTGATGACACCGTCGGTACCTTCCTTTTGAAAACCGGGCAAACCCTTCAACGCCTTGTTGGTGATATCTTTCCAAAGGCCTTTTTTGCGGATTTCCTCTCCCGCCAGCTGCACCTCTTTGAGGAGTTTGCCGCTTTGGTCGACAACCTGGAATCGGACCGAATCGTCCGGCAGGATTTTGCGCATGGGGTGGTCAACCCGCCTTACCGTGACGAGTCCCTTGCCGGGCATGGCTATCGTGTAGGACAGGATGTTGTCTATGGCCGTTCCCCAGAGGACGGCTGTTTTCCCGCCGGCATTTTCGGCAATGTTGCCGCCGATGGTGGAGGCCCATGCACTGGTGGGGTCGGTGGCGAACACTAGATCATGCTCTGCTGCATGAGCCATGGCGTCGGATGTGACCACGCCGGCCTCCAGCCTCATCACCGGAACTTTGACGTCTTCGCCCAAATGGGGGAAATCGCGGTAGGCGATATCGTGGATGCGGTTCAACCTTTCGGTATTGATGACGACGCAATTGCCGGTCACCGGCACGCTGCCTCCGGTGAGGCCGGTTCCACCGCCTCGCGGAATAATTTTCAACCCGAGTTCCGCAACCGCCCGCATCAGAAGAGGAACTTGTTCCTCCGTCGTCGGCCTCAAGACTGCAAGCGGCAGAAAGAGACGCCAATCGGTGGCATCGGTGGCGTGACTGATCAGGGTGAAGGGGTCGAAACGGACGTTTTCCTGGCCGATGACCGCTCCCAGCTTTTTCTTCATTTGAGCACGTCTTGCCGGGACGGAGAGGAACTCCTCTTTGAGTTCTTTGAGCCTCTCGCGGCAGATGCTCACCAGACGGAGGACTTTGGCGCTGCGCTTCACTCCTACTCTGCCGATCCTGGCGGCCTCCTCGATGATGTCCAGGTCTTCGGTCGCGGTCTTGATGAATTTTCTTCGCCTCAGCGGCGAGTCGATGAGTTCCTGAAACAGGAAGGGGTTGCGCCGGAGGATGAAGAGGTCGCCCATCAGGCGCATGACGAGCCTGGACGACCTGCCGGTAATCCGCTGACTGAGCAATTCTTCCAAATCTTCCCAGACCTCGGAGCCGAACAGCAGGTTGATAATCAGTTTGTCGTCGGCAGAGGTGAAATTGTAGGGAATTTCTCGATAATCTATTTTATTCATTGTTCTGTAAAGTTAATGCGAAAGTATACGATTAAGATAAGCTGGTGACGGACGGAGCTGTCGGCGGGGATCTTCTTGAGGTTCATTCAACTACTACAAGCGAGGAAAAAAGGCCGTGTTTCTCGAGCTCCCGGTGCGGGAGTTCTCCTCGTCAGGACATCTTGGCGTTTTCATAGTAAAGGTAGCGTTTGATCTTATGGGTCGCAGTTTTGATAAAGGGTTCCCGGCGTTCAAATATCTTGGAAATTCTCGATGCCTTCGGCAGCTGTTCGTTTATTTCCAGGCGCATGGTTTCCATCAAAGATGCCAGGTATTCGTGGCGTCTGGTCTTCGGCTGGTCGGCCGTCTGCTCGTCGATCAATTCATAATCGGGATAGATCCAGGCTTCGAGTTTCCCCTCGTTTTCCACCACGAGGGATTCGGTGACCCAATGGTAGGCATTCATTTTATGTTCGATGGCTTCCGGGTAAACGTTTTCCCCGCTGGCCATCACGATTAAATTTTTCGAGCGTCCGCGAATATGCAGATTCCCCAAATCGTCGACAAAACCGATATCGCCGGTGAGAAGCCATCCGTCTTCGGTGATGGCCTGAGCGGTATTGTCGGGATCGTTGAAGTAGCCCTTCATGATATTGGGACCTCGGGCATAGATCTCGCCAATGCCGGATTCCGGATCCGGCTCAACGATCTTCACCTGAACACCGGGAATGGGTTTGCCCGCCGAGCCGATGGCAATGGTCTTGTCTCCGACCGGACCTCCCGAGATCAGCGGAGACGATTCGGTGAGACCGTAGCCCACGGCATAGGGGAAACCGGCTTCGAACAAAAACTTTTCCACTTCCGGGTTCAATGCCGCTCCGCCGATTCCCACAAGCTTCAGGCTGCCGCCGAAAAATTCCAGGAGTTTGGCGCCGATTCGTTTATGGATAAACTTCCTGCCAAAGGTTGTCTTGCAGAGCATGGAAACCGTCCAGCTCTTTTCGATCTTGGGCAATATCCGTTTTTTATAGATTTTTTCGAAGATCAGCGGTACGGCGAATATGCCGAAAGGCTTTTCATGCTGGCAAAGCTTTTGCAAAATGGCGGGCGTCGGCGTCTGTCCGGCATAGGCGATCCGGCCGCCTTTTAAAATGGGCAGTATAAACCCGCAGGTAAACTCGTAGGTATGTGACATCGGCAGGATGGACAGAAAAACATTGCCCGAGGTGATTTCGGCCAAATTCCCCGCTGAGTAGGCGTTGGATGTCAAATTTTTATGAGTCAACATGACGGCCTTTGAATATCCTGAGGTTCCGGAGGTGTAAAGGACGGATGCCAGGTCCTCCTCCTCCACTTCAGGAAAGTCGATCTCCGTGGCTTGCTCCTCCATGAAGGCCATGGCGCCTTCCATATATTCCGAAAATCTTCGTACCTCGACGACCCCCTCGATACCGCTGTAGTCGTCAAGGGTGATGATCGGTCCCGGCAGAACCTTTTTCAGCTCATAGATTTTTTCAATCTGGCGTTGGGTGGTGAACAGAACCTTGACCTTCATCTCGTTGAGGATATAGTGGACATCCACCTCCGGAAAATCCGGAAGAATCGGGACTGCGACAGCGCCGAGGCGGACGATGGCGAAATAGGCGATGCCCCAGTTCGGGGAGTTTTCCGCCAGGATCGCCACGTGATCACCTTTTTTGACTTTCTCTTTGTGCAGCCGTGCGGCGAGGGCATAGGCCCGCTCCTTGAATTCCTTATAGGTCAAGGGCTTTTCCATGGCCATACCAAGAGCCGGAAGATCGGCAAACTTTGAACAGCTTGAATCCAGTATATAATTCAAAGTCATGCGCACTTCTGCAGTTTCGGTCATACACTCCTCTTCGTAAAATGAGTTTTCAAACCATACCGTCAAGCTTTTTTGTTTCCTTGTAGGTATCGGTAATCGTCATAGGGGGGATTGTACACAAAAGGTTTTTTTTGGTCAATTAAAACGGAATAGGTATTTGAAACAAATAGATAGAAAGAATTTCATGACACTCGCGTAAATCCGCTTGACAACAAAGAGGCGAAATAATTACTATCCGTCGGTCTTTTTAGCTGACTTTTCTGTCAATTCTATCAACTTAACCAGTACATATCCGATGACTCCGAGCAGACTATTATCCAATATATGCTGTGCCTTCCTCCTCTGCTGTCTCTTCTCTCCAGGCAAGGTTATGGCCGTTCCCATCCTGAAGAGTACCTTGAAAAAGAAGCAAGACCTGCGCATTTCTAAAAAGCATCGGATTGTAAACCGGGTGCAATCCCCGGCCGGCCATAAAACAACAAGGGATGCCGCATTGTCCCAAAAACGGTTGCCGGCAAGCGGGGATGCCCGGATCGACAGAGAGCTGTCAGCCAAAAGTGCCATTATTATCGATGCTGCGACCGGGAATACGATTTTTGCCAAATCTCCCGATATTCCAAGACAACCGGCCAGTACCATCAAGGTCATCACAGGAATGATAGCCCTTGCCTCCCTGCACGGCCAGGATTCTGTGCCGATAAGCCCCCATGCTGCACAGCAGCCGTCGTCCAAGGTTTTTCTCGATGAGCATAAAACCTATAATGCCAACGATCTGATCAACGCGGTCCTGATGGCGTCGGCCAACGACGCGAGTGTCGCTCTGGCTGAAAAAATTGCCGGCTCGGAACAATCCTTCGCCCGGAAAATGACCGGAATCGCCCATCAATGGGGCGCCGTTCAGACCGTATGTAAAACGGCCACCGGACTGACCGCCCAAGGGCAGGAGACCACGGCGCGCGATCTGGCGATCATCTTCCGGCATGCAATGGAGAATCCCGAATTTGCCGTACGAATGAGACAGATCAACACAAGGACCGCATTCGGGAAGGTATTGCATAATCATAACAGAGCATTGTGGCAGGTTCAGGGAAGCGAGGGCGGCAAAACGGGCTATACGGATGCAGCCAGGCAAACATATGTCGGGAAATTCAAACGAGGCGGCGATGAAATCATCGTTGCGATCATGGGGAGCGAGATGATGTGGGGGGATTTGAAAAAGCTTGTGGAATTCGGTTTTTCAAAAAAGCATGTGCATCGAATGGCGGTGGCTTCAAGACCCTCGTAACGGACACCAGGATCTTGATCGGCAGGTGGTAAGCAGAGCGTGCTCCGACCAGCCGACATCCGATGGTCATATCTCCATAGTATCGGGGGCGTCCTGGGATCCGATGAGATTTCTTACCGTATCTACGATTTCTTTTCTTTTAAAAGGTTTCGGCAGGGTCGTGATATCTCCGAGATATTGGGCTGCGGTCAAGTAACGCTCTTTTGAAATCACGCCGCCGGCCGAGATGGCGATGATCGGCAGGTCCTGCCGCTCCTGTTTCAGTTCCATGATCGTTCGCAAGCCATCTTTGACCGGCATGACCAGATCGGTTATCACCAGATCGACAGGTGTCTGATGAAACGCATTGATCCCCTCCTCGCCGTTTTGGGCGGTAATGACTTCGTATCCTTCAGCCTCCAGCATTCTTTTAAGGACATCAATGGTTAAAATGTCATCATCAATTACAAGAATTCGTTTCACGTAACACCCCTAACTAAAAATAGGCTATTTTGCAAGAGAGTCCCAAGCTAGTGATAAAATATTTTGCCGGTTTTGGAAACAAAAAATAGTTTCGCAAAGGACAATAACCGGAAATGACTTTTCCCATGCAAACACCGGGCAGCCTTGCGGCTTCATGTTATCTGTCCGCAGGAGACGCCGTTATGGTTTTCACCGTATCCACCGTAAGGGTCACGGCCCCGAAATCCTCTTCAACACGCCCGGTGAGCAAGTAAGGACGGCCCGGAGCGAG
>JBJKQT010000032.1:0-14684 GCA_046705065.1 Desulfocapsaceae bacterium | reverse complement strand
GCGTGAACGATCATTCTCATATAAAAGAGGTATAAGAAATGGAATTATGTCTTTTTCTTGGTTGTAATACACCTGCCATCCGACCGGATGTAGAGCGGGCGATAAGGGCGTCGATGCCTGTTTTGGGTATCGATTTGGTGGATGCCGACAATTATGTCTGCTGTCCGGCATTCGGTGCGTTTCCGTCGACCGATGACGAGTCCTGGCTGGCTACAAGCGGCTGGAACCTCTCCATTGCGGAGGGCAAGGGGTGCGATATGGTGGTTCAATGCGGCTCCTGTTACAGTTCCCTGCGCATGGGCCGTGAACATATCATGCATCATGAAGACAAAAAGGCGCGGGTCAATGAATTGTTGGAACCCACTGGCCGTCAGGTAACGGGAAAAACAAAAGTCCGTCATGTTTCCGAGGTTCTTTATAAGGAAATAGGACCGGAGACCATCGCAAGTCAGGTTAAAAAGAGTTTGAAAGGGATCCATGGAGTCGTCCAGTATCCCTGCCATACGCTTTTTCCAAGCGAGGTCGTGGGATTTGAAGAATCTCCGCGGGAACCGAAGGGGATGCGAACCTTGGTCGAGGCGCTTGGAGCGACGGTAGACAGCTATAGCCGGGAGCTGCAATGCTGCGGTGGTGCCGGTGGTTTCATGAAGAGCACTCCTGAGCAGGCTATTGAATTTGCCCAGAGCAAATTCGATGCAATTCTGGAGGAAACGCAGGCCGAATTCATTGCCGTATCCTGCATCACCTGTCTGATGCATATGGAGAATGTTCAGAATACGTTGAACAAAAAAATCGGCGAAGAGCGCTACAAGATACCGGTCTTCGACTACAACCAGTTGCTTGCTCTCTGTTTGGGATTCGACCCGAAACAGGTTGCCTCGATTTGCAACGTATCGCGGGATTCGATTATCAGTCGCCTTTAATTACCGACTGATCTTAACAAAGCCTGTGATGGCACCCGTTGCAGGCTTTGAGATGGGTTTCCGTTTTTTGTTTTTATGCTGGAACTGCCTTGAATTTTGATGCGATTTCATCCAGTGGAGTTCGACATATCCATGCTGCCGGACGGAGAGAAATCCCATGGGTTCACTTTTTACACGTGATGCCGATCCTGCGACGTTCTATCATGCGGGATCCGTCAAATAATGCTTCATCACCTCAGGAGGTATGATAATGACTTTTCAATCCATCGATGAAGTCCTCGATTTTGCCATAGACAAAGAGAAGGAAGCTGTGACTTTTTATAATGATTTAAGCAAAAAAGAGTCAATGACTTCTCTCTCGAAGACCTTTAAAGAGCTTGCTCAGGAAGAAGCGAAACATGTTAAGCTTTTGACCAATATTTCTAAAAACAAAGATGTTATCGAAAAATACGAACTGAAAAAAGTGCCTGATCTCAAAATCAGCAATTATCTGGTGGAATTGCCGTATTCGGAAGGCATGCTGATGCAGGATATCCTTGTGCTGGCCATGAAACGCGAGGAGATGGCGGTCAAACTCTATACCAATCTCGTTATGGGTTCAACTGATCCTGAGATCAGCAAATTGTTTAATCTCCTGGCCCAAGAAGAGGCAAAACATAAACTCACTTTCGAGACCCTCTACGACGAGGATCTTGCCGGTCAGGGAAATTAGAACCCAATTTTCAATGCAGGAGTCAGAAAACCAGTAACTAGGGACAGAACCTCACAACGTACTTTTTTAACATTGAGACTGTCATGGCGATGCCGTCATCTCTTTCAGTGCGATTGCCGGCCCCGTGGACTTTTTTTTTGTTTTTCCCTTCCTCGTTCTGACTCCTGATTCATCTTCTCCCTTTCCTCAGTTCAGTCAACCCATCCAATTCCGTATATAGTTTCCCGTCTTCCCTCGTCTGTTTTTTTTCTTCTGCCGGCTGGCAATTCAATTCAGACTGTGTATAATACCCATGCTTTGTGTATTTAATGCGGACCCGAACTCCTCCTTGGAGGTGTATCTTATAATAAAGAGGTTGATGTTATGAAGATAACCATTGAATATTGCACGCAGTGAAACTATCGTCCACGGGCTTCCGGACTGGAAGCTGAGTTGCGACGGGAATTTTCAGCGGAAGTGGACTTGATTGCTTCGTCAGGAGGCGTTTTTGAGGTGGCAGTCGATGGAGAAACAATATTTTCAAAAAAGGAATTGAGGCGCTTTCCGCATGAGGAGGAAATAGCACAACTCATACGCAAGAGGCAATAAACTCGATTCCCGGGGGTGGAGTAGGCTGCAGAAGAGAAAAAAGGGGGGAGAATGCGTCTCCGGTTTTCAAGAATCGGCCTTCGTCCCGATCGATTCAATCCGATTTGTTTTCGTTTGTATGGCAGTTGGCAACGCATTCGTCGCAATTGAGCTTTGTCTTTCCCAAACGATGGAAATTGGCAAAACCCTCGATCAAATCCTCGCCTCCCCGGGGACAGACCTGCAGAAATTGAATAAAGTTGATCATTCTGGAGATAACTTCCGGAGGGGCTGCATGTTCGATCCGGCAGGCTCCTTCTTCGGCGGTATCGTTATCGATGGAGAGGACCTCGATAAAAAACCGTTTTAATGCGTTGTGCCGGAAAATCACGTCTTCAGCCGTCTTCTTTCCCTTATCGGTCATTGTGATGGCCTCATAAGGGGCGTAATTGATCAGCTCCTTTTGGGAAAGTGCACGCAGCGCCTCAGTCACCGAAGCTCTGCTTACACCGAGCCGCAAGGCGATATCCTTGCTTCTGGCTACAAGCTTTTCTTCGACGATGTGATAAATAGCTTCAATGTAATCTTCCAGGCTGGCACTGAGTTTGGCTCTCTTGATCATGATGCTCCTGACTCGAATCGAAGGGGAGGTCCATATGGACCCGGGCAGTGCTGGTAAACGAATGAAATGGCCGCTTCTTCTTTTGCGATGCTTATGATATAACCCTTTTCCAAACGAGTCAAGTCAGGAAAGGGAAATATGACCTTCTAAATATAGCCTATGCTCTGTGAACTTAAAGTTGAAAATCTCGCTCTCATAGAATCACTTCGATTAAATTTCGACAATCATGCGGATTCTTCAGCACTTATTGTAATGACAGGTGAAACAGGAGCCGGCAAGTCCATTATGTTGCGAGCCCTGCATCTTTTAACGGGTGCCCGCAGTTCTGCCGACTGGATCAGAAACGGGGCCGAGAGCTGTACGGTGGAAGCCTTGTTCGAGGTGCGCCCTGAACATACCGTCTTCCTGAACATTTTGCGCGAAAGCGATTTCGGGGACGATACGACCGTCGTTATTAAACGTATCCTGCAAAACAACGGACGCAGCAGGCTTTACGTAAACGGTTCCCTGGCTACGGCCAAAATGGTTTCCGAGCTGACCGATAATTTGGTCAGTATTGCCGGCCAACATGAACACCAGCTTCTGTTGCAACCGGCCCTCCACCTCGATTTCCTTGATAATCTGGGCGAGCTTTGGAACGAGAGGGAAGCGTTTTCCGAGGTGTTCAGCGTCTGGCGGCGGAAGCGCGATGAACTCGAAGAGCTTTTGCGGCAAGAAAAAAACAAAGAAGAAAAAAAAGACTTTCTACGCTTTCAACTCGATGATATTCGATCTGCCGGCCTCACTGTGGGCGAAGACGAAACGCTTGAGGCGGAGAAAAAGCGCCTGAAGAGCGCCGATCAGCTAATCAGATTGAGTCATGAAAGCTACGACTTTTTTTCGAGGACCCTGCAGGAGGGACTGGTCGAAGCACGAAAGAATATGGAACAGGCCGCCTCTTTGGATCCGCAGGCCGAAAAACTGGCTGAGAACCTGGCCGGATATGCCTACCAAGCTGAGGATCTGGTGATGGAGCTGCGGCATTATCGGGATTCATTGGAAAATGATCCCGTTCGGTTGGAATATGTCAGTGGTCGTATGGATTTGATCAAACAGTTGAAACGAAAGTACGGCGAGACCATTGAAGCGATACTGGCCTTTGCGGATGGTGTCGAAAAGGAGTTGGAGGCCCTGGAAGCTCTTGAAATACGTGTGGAAGGTCTGCAGACGGAAGTCACAGATCTTGAAAAAAAAGTGCTGGCCATGGCGGCTGGGCTTTCCGAAAAGCGCAAGCAGGCTGCTAAACAGTTGGAGGAGGCAATGGGACGCGAACTCATGTCCCTTGCTTTCAATCAGGCAGCCTTTCATGTCGAGTGGCAGGAAGTGGATTTTACAATTTCTCAAATACGCTCCCTTGGTTGGGACAGGGTGGAATTTTTTTTCTCAGCCAACCCTGGCGAACCACCGCGTCCCCTTGCCAAGGTCGCCTCCGGCGGAGAGCTTTCCCGGTTGATGTTGGCCTTGAAGTGCCTGCTGGCTCAAAAGGATATGGTGGAAACCGTTGTTTTTGATGAGGTGGATGCCGGGATAGGCGGCGAGGCGGCGGAGGCTGTCGCCCGGAAAATTCAGGAGCTTGCCGGACATCATCAGGTCTTCTGCATTACCCATCTGCCGCAGATAGCCGCGCGGGGTACCGATCATTTTCTGGTCATGAAAAGTCTTGCCGACGGTCGAACACAATCCTCGTTTTCTTTGCTGACCGATGAGGAGAGGGTGTCGGAGTTGGCGAGGATGCTCGCCGGAGATTCCGTGTCAAGTAAGACCCATGCATGGGCAAAGGAGCTGCTGGAAAAAGGGGGCAGGAGAGCATGAGTAAGGTGTGTGCCCTGGCACTTTTCTCCGGAGGGCTCGACTCTATCCTTGCTTGCCGGGTCGTTGCAGCCCAAGGGATCAAAGTTGTGGCGATCAAATTCGTTTCCCCGTTCTTTGATTACGAAATTTTAGACGACCAGGAAAAATATCGCAGAGATGTGGCACGCAAATACGGCATCGACGTCAAAGTCGAAGATATAAGTGAGGATTACCTGCGGTTGCTGCGTGGTCCTGCCCACGGTTTCGGTAAAAATTTCAATCCGTGTATCGATTGCAAGATTTTCATGATCGAGCGTGCCAAAGGGATGATGAATGAATTTGGCGCATCATTTCTGATCAGCGGAGAAGTTCTTGGTCAGCGTCCCATGTCCCAGCGTAGAGATACCTTGAACGTGATCGAGCGAGATTCCGGCAGCCGGGCAATTCTTCTCAGACCCCTTTCCGCCAGGCATCTCAAGGAAACCGACGCCGAGCGGCTCGGCCTTGTGGATAGAGAAAAGTTACTTGATTTCAGCGGTCGCGGCCGTTCCCGGCAAATTGCTCTTGCTCATGAATTCGGAATTACAGATTTTCCTTCACCGGCCGGAGGGTGCAAGCTGGCCGATCCCATACTGAGCCGCCGGGTAGCCGGGATGTATTCGGGTGAGTTCGGCATACCAACCAACGAGATCAGCCGTACAGACATCCTCATGCTTCTTGTGGGCAGACAATTTCTGCTACCCGGTGGCGGCTGGCTGATACTTGGTCGTGACGAGAAGGAGAATATCCGGTTGGAGGAACTTCATCAGACCGACGACATGATGCTGCGGATGGTGAGTCGTCCGGGCCCGACCGCCATTCTCCGTCGAGCCGATTTGCTTGTTCCCGAAAGGCGCGAGCAAGATCTTTACGCCGCGGCCTCCCTCGTTGTCAGATACGGGAAAAAGATATTACGCGGCCGGCAAGAGACCGAGGTCGAGGTGGTGTTTGGCGGGAAGAAGACTACCGTGGCGGCTTCGCCTTCCGATTCAGAGTACAACGCCTTCCGATAACGGTCTGACGTCTTCGGAAAGGGGAAGGTGGACGATAACCTCCGTTCCTCCCGAGGTTACAGTGTTTATCAAAAGTTCACCCTGGTGCAGATGGATTGCCTTTTGGGCGAGACTAAGTCCGAGTCCCGTACCATACACCTTGGTTGTAAAAAACGGCTCCGTGACGCGTTTTTTGTGTACCATATGGATACCTTCTCCGGAATCTCTGATAGTGATCACAACATCCGTTTCCGACTGATCGATTTTGATATCAAGATTGCCGCCGTCGACCATGGCCTCGATGCCGTTTTTGATGATGTGAACCAGCGCCAGGCAGATTTGTTCCTGGTCGATGTATATATCCGAAATCGGTTTTTCGACCACCAAGGAAGCCCTGACACCGAAATGTTCAAAATCAGATTGCAACAGGGAAATGACGCGTTCTACCAATTGTACCGGTTTGGAATACTTTGGCGACAGTTCGATGCGCTGGGTGAATTTGAAAAGATTGTTGAGGATCTTTCCGAGCCGCTCCGCCTCCTTGGCGATGACCTCAAGGAAAAGCTGCGGCTCAGCAGGCGGTTTCCTTAACAGCCGCTTGGCAAGACCGCCGATGGACAAAACCGGATTCCTGATCTCATGATAAACCTGAGCGGATATCTGGCCGAGAGCTGCATACCGTTCCGCCTCAACCAGCAACTCCTTGTCACGGTTGACCACCGCGTTTATCTCACTGAGTTGATCTTTTTGTTGCATTTCCATGCTGACATCGGTGAGATAGCCTGGTGAAAGGCAAATGCCGTCCTCTTCGAAAAAAGTGATCGATGCCCAGTCTTTCAGCCACATGGTGCGACCGTCGGGCAGCCTGACCTTGTATACAGCTTCCATCGTACCGGTTTTGCTGCTTTTTCCCCGCAATTGGTGGCGCTGGGTGGCTATTTCTTTTCCGGGAGTGATCATCTCCCTTACGATGGGCGTTCCCCCATTGTTTCTGTATTCCCTTCGGTCGAGGATGCTGTTGCAGAAGATTTTGGCAATGGTCCCAGGGTCAGAATTGAAAAGAGCAAGAAACTGTTTGCTGACATATTCATACCAGATTCCGGATTGGTCGATACGCCAGGCCGAGATGTACGGCAGGATGGGAATGTCAATCTGATCAAAGGAAAAACAGGCGGCGATTTGCTCGCGTACTTTTTGTTTTAATGAGGCGCTGCAGGCTTCCCGCAAGAGCTTCCCGCAATACTTTTCGTCGAAATGATTTTCAGTTTCTGTGCTTTCGGCCATGGGTGCTCCGGAGAGGTCGCAGAACTGTCTTCACGGGTAATTCTGAAGATGGTTTGCTTGTTTGGTACTCATTGAAATCAATGTGATACGATGTTAAATGCCGGTATTTCCGATTTGCTTTGAGCGCATTATAGCGTGCTCCTTGAAGGAATTCAATACGGACTCAGGGAAGGTGTGGTGGACGGGGAGTGGAAACCGTCCCAAACCTCGTCGACTACGGCGAGATACTGTGCTTCTGTTTTTGTTTTTTTAATCTTTTTCAGGCATTTCTCTTGTCCTGGAAATGACGCTATAAGATAGAGCCAAAGCTGCTTCATTCGGCCGAGAAGGTGTCCCGGACCGGAAAACCTCTGACGGTAGTGTTGGAAGAGATCAGTATGGAACTCCCGCAGTTTCTCCAAACGTTCTTCGTTGGGAGTGTCGTTTCCGCAAAGTGCAAGGATTAGAAAGGGGTCAGCTAAAATGCCTCGGCCGATCATCCAGCGGTTAATTTCGGGGAAACGTTGTGTGAGTCGAAAAAAGCTTGCGCTGTCGGTGATATCGCCGTTGTAGACGAGTGTATGGCGAGTATGTTTTCGGCAGCGCGAAAAGCCGTCAAGATCTACACTTCCGTCATAGAGTTGTTTTCCTAACCGGGCATGGATAATGATTTCTTTTATAGGGAAATCGTCCAGCAGTGGCAGCAGAGTGAGTATCTCGCTTGAAGCAAAATAGCCGAGACGCGTCTTTATCGACAGTTCGATCTCGAGCCGGGGAAGAATTTCTTCAAGCAAGGATACGACCATTTCCGGGTAAGGAAGGATTCCAGAACCGCGTTTCTTGCGGGCGACCATCGGCACCGGACAACCCAGATTCCAATTGATATGAGTGTAGCCGAGGTCCTGCAGGCGATGGGCAAGGACGAGGAAGTCTTCCGCATTATTATTCAGCAACTGGGGGATGACCTGTAAATCGCAATTGTTTTCAGGGAGAACGTCGCCAAGCCGTTTTTCATGGGCCGGGCTATGCCGCTGGGGATTGATAAACGGTGCAATTGCAGCATCAAATCCATTGAAATGCCGATGGAAAACGTTTCGAAACACTGCATCCGTCACCCCTTGGATCGGAGCAAGATAGAAAAATGGTCGAGTGGAATTCTCAGCAGACAATATGGAAGAAATCATTACGGAATTGCTATGTCGGAGGGTTCCGTCGTCTTTTACCCGGCAAATCCCGATGGGCTCCGGATTTTTCCGACGGCCGGAGGGGTATCCAGAACCGTTCTGTTGTGGTATTGTTAGTATGCTTTTGATTCGGTGAAAAACATAAAACCAACCGGTAATATAATCTGCGCATAAGAAAAAAGATAGTGTGAATGGAAAGCCCTTGAAAGTCCTCAGAGACAAACTTCAGGAATATCCTGGACCGTTGATTGCGGCATTGTCCCGGCTGGATCATGGTTGCGGTGGGTTGTATCTGACCGGGGGAACGGTGCGGGACTGGTTTTTGGGTAGATCGAGTGCCGACATCGACCTTGTGGTGAGTTCCGGTGCTGAAACCTGTTGCCGGGAAGTGTTGTCGGGCCTTGGCAGGGGAGTTTTAGTGCCTCTGGGAGAGCCGGAGAACGACACGGCCCGTCTTGTCTGGCAGGGCATGACCGTCGATATTACAGGTTTTCGGGGAGGTTCCACCAAAATTGAAGATGATCTCAGGCTCAGGGATTTCACTGTCAATGCCATGGCTGTTCCGCTTCGCGATCTGTTGGACAAGGTCAACGAGCCTGTCCTTATCGATCCGACCGGTGGATATCAGGACTTGGAAAGGGAAACGCTCCGGGCTTGCGATTATGCTTTTGTCAACGATCCGCTTAGAATATTGCGTGCATTCAGGTTCATGGCGACTCTGGGTTTTCGCTTCCATCCTTCCGTTCAAGAGGCGATTCGGTCATACGCTTCCCTTATCATTAGACCAGCGGTTGAACGCGTCCGGTACGAGTTGGACTTGATCATGAATTCGAAAAGGGCCGGACATGCTTTCACGGCCATGGCCGAAACAGGAGTTCTCTGGCATATCATCCCTGAACTGCAAAGCGGCTTGGGCGTTGTTCAGCCCGGATTTCATCATCTTGATGTCTTTTCGCATAGTCTTGAAACCCTTGTGTGCATGGAAAATATCTTCAGAGAACCGAACAGGTTTTATCCGAAGAATAGAGAGGTTTTTATTGACTATATTTCCCGAGAGAACGTTCGGCTGAAATGGGCGGCCCTGCTTCATGACGTGGGCAAGCCGGCCACAATGGATGTGCATCCTGAAGAGCAGGGGCGAACTACCTTTTACAACCATGACAAAATAGGCGGGGAAATATTTCTTAAGATTTCCGGGAGGCTGAGATGGAGCAACGCAGCAAAAGCAACGGTGGGCAGACTGATTGAACTTCATATGTACCCGTTTCATCTGTGCAATGCCTCCAGAACGTCCCCGATCAGCAAAAAAGCCTGTTTAAAGATATGGAAAAAGGCCGACTCAGATCTGCCGGGCCTTTTTCTGCTGGCCATGGCCGACAGCCTTGCCTGCCGTGGAGAGAAGAAACCTAAGGGTATGGAAGAAGAATTGGCTTCCCTTTTTGATGCATTGAAAATGATAATCGATCAATCCGTTACACCAGTGATCTCCAGGCCGAGGTTCGTTACTGGAGACGATTTGATTGAGATTTTTCATCTCTCCCCCGGCCCCGCTTTTTCCCGGATTCTTTCTAAACTCGAGGGGGCGGCAGTGGAGGGTGAAGTCGGTAACCGGCAGGAAGCGCTTGACTGGATAGAGAATTATTTGCAGAATAGAAAAATATGAAACGTTGTTCCCTGATTCCAAGGGGCTTTTCCGTTTTCGCCTTGTCAAAGAAAAACAAATGGACTAAAAAGTGCGCAAAGTAAAAGATTATTATTTCAAAAAGGCAAAAAAGGAAAAATATCCTGCCCGTTCAATCTATAAACTCGAAGAGGTTCAGAAAAAGTACCATTTTTTACGTCCCGGCGACAGTGTCCTCGACCTGGGGTGTCATCCGGGCAGCTGGTCACTTTATGCTTCGCAGGTTGTCGGAAAGCAAGGCATCGTTGTCGGAGTCGATCTCCAGGAGACTGCCGCATCTCCGCGACCGGAGGGATCCGAGATCCATTGGATCCGGCAGGATATCATGGAACCCGAGCTCATTGAACGGGTTCGAAAGTTCCGGCCGGCTTTCAAGATAATCATCTCGGATCTGGCGCCGAAAACCACAGGGCATCCATGGGCTGATCATCAGCAATCATTGCAGTTGGTTCGTTGGACGCTGGTGCTTGCAAGGACGTTGCTTCATCGACATGGGCATTATATCTGCAAGGTCTTTCAGGGGGAGGATTTTCCGGAGTTCGTCCAAGAGGTTAAAGATCTCTTTGAGATGGTCAAGGTCGTTAAGCCCAAGAGTTCGCGTTCCGAAAGCCGGGAGGTGTTCGTGTTGGGCATGAATTATAGAAAACCGCAACCCCTTCCCATGGATATCGACAAACCGGATCATGGCGAGGGAGATGAGAACATTGTAGCTAATGACGGGCGGTGAGCCACTATCAAAAAAATAATAGGTAAATAATATGTCAGGACATTCGAAATGGTCGACAATCAAGAGGAAAAAAGGCGCAATCGATGCTAAAAGAGGCAAGATTTTTACCAGGTTGATCAAAGAGATCACCGTTGCGGCGAGAACGGGCGGCGGCGATCCCGACGGCAATCCGCGCCTTCGTTCCGCTATTCTATCGGCCAAAACGGAAAATATGCCCAAGGAAAATATTGCCAGAGCCATAAAAAAAGGAACGGGAGAAATCGCAGGCGAGATATACGAAGAGATCCTCTACGAGGGCTACGGACCTGGCGGGGTGGCCGTTCTGGTTGAGTGCATGACAGACAACCGGAACCGTACTGTCGCCGATATCCGGCATTATTTTTCCAAAAGCAACGGCAATCTGGGGGAGAGCGGCTGCGTGGCATGGATGTTCGACAAAAAGGGGTTGATTCAGGTAGACAAGTCCAGCACAACCGAGGAGGACTTGCTCGATCTGGCTTTGGAAGCCGGGGCTGAAGACGTTGTCGAAGAGGAAAACGAGTTTCAGGTCATTACCACACCGGACTCTTTTGACGAGGTCAGAGAGGCGTTGGAAAACGCCGAAGTCAAGATTCTGGAAGCTTCGGTGTCCATGATTCCGAAAAATACCGTTGAAGTGACTGAGGAAAAGCCGGCAAAGGCACTTCTAAAGTTGCTGGAAAGCCTTGAAGATCACGATGATGTTCAGAATGTGCATTCCAACTTCGACATCGACGACGAATTGATGGAAAAACTTTCCTAACCCGGATTCCTCATGAGCACTGTGTCAAATTGTTCACTCTTCAGAAGGATAAAATGATTCGAAGAAACAATTGTGCCTGCAAATATACACAGAGTTCACCAACGGTCAGTCCAGACAGCGTCATCTTCTTTGGTTTTTGGGCAATGCACATAGCCAACTCTAGTTCATTGCCGGAAACTTTGAACCTGACGCCGCCTGAACAGATGAGAAATCCGGGCTGATGGAGAGAATCCTTGGTATTGATCCCGGTTCCAGATTGACGGGATACGGGGTGATCGATGCGGTTCGGGGACGGCTGCAGTTCATATCTTGCGGGGTCATAAAAACGACGCCGAGATCCTGTCTTGCTCACCGGCTTAATGAAATTTTCGATGGGATCAATGAGGTGATTCAACTCCATGGTCCGGAAGTAGCGGCAGTTGAGGATGTCTTTCTTGCCAATAATCCCCGTTCAGCCTTAAAGCTAGGTCAGGCGAGGGGGGCCGCCATCGTGGCTGCAGTACAGAACGGTCTGCGGGTCAAGGATTACAGTCCCAAAATGATCAAACAGGCAGTGGTCGGATACGGGCAGGCGGAAAAGCCGCAGGTTCAACACATGGTGCGCGTTCTTCTAGGTTTGACAGCCGCTCCCAGCGCAGATGCGGCGGACGCTTTGGCTGTGGCCATCTGCCATGCGAATTCTTTGCAATTTGAGCAATTATGATCGCAACCCTTTCAGGCAAAGTCCTAATCAAAGGTACGGACAAAGTGGTGATCGACGTGGGCGGAGTCGGCTACGAGGTTTTTCTTTCCAGTGACGGAATAGCCCGTCTGCCGGATAAACACCAGGAGACCTTTCTCCACATCCACACGCATGTTCGCGAGGATGCTCTGCTTCTCTATGGTTTTTTGGAAGAAGAGGAAAAGGAAATGTTCCTGATCCTGAAGACGGTCTCGGGAGTGGGCCCGAAGCTTGCCCAGGCAATCCTGTCCGGGATGCGGGTCGGAGAATTGTGTCATGCCATCCAGACCCGGGATGTGAAGAGATTAACGGGGCTTCCGGGAGTGGGCAAGAGGACGGCGGAGCGTCTCTGCACGGAATTGAACGAAAAGGTCGGACACCTGAGTTCTTCCGGTGACGTCGGGCCACGTATCATGGGGGAGGCAAGTGTTGCGGCCGGACCGACTGTTTCCGATGCGCTTTCGGTTTTCGTCAATCTCGGGTATACCGAACCTCTGGCAAGACAAGCATTGACGGCAGTGAAACGGCGAGTCGGCGACGAGCGATTTGCAGTGCTGACTTTGGAAGAAATGATTAAAGAAGGATTGCGGACGCTGGCATGAACATCGAAGAAGAAATCGGCGCCGGACATCACCGCCTGGTTAATCCGGAACCCGTTGCACGGGATGTTGCCAACGACCATGCCTTAAGACCGAAAAAGCTTTCCGAATATATCGGTCAGGATCAGGTCTGCAAGAGTCTGGATATTTTTATCAAGGCTGCCCAAGGACGCGGCGAGCCATTGGATCACGTCCTTTTTCATGGTTTCCCGGGGCTCGGCAAAACTACGCTTTCCTATATCATCGCAAATGAAATGGGGGCCGGGATCAAGGTTACATCCGGCCCTGTTATCGAACGCCAAGGGGACCTTGCCGCCATTCTTACCGGCCTGCAGGAGGGGGATGTCCTTTTTATTGATGAAATCCATAGGTTGAACCATGTCGTGGAAGAGATCCTCTACCCGGCTATGGAGGATTTTCAGCTGGACCTGATTATCGGCCAAGGGCCGGGTGCGAGGTCGGTGAAAATGGATCTTCCCCGTTTCACTCTTGTCGGTGCAACAACCCGCACCGGTCTTTTGACCCCGCCTCTCAGAGACCGTTTCGGCGTCGTGTTGCGTCTGGAATTCTACGCGCCCGAGGAGTTGGTGACCATCGTCCAGCGTTCGGCTGCGATTCTCGGGTTGAAGATTGATGAGTCTGGTGCGTTGGAGCTTGGCCGACGATCTCGAGGCACTCCCAGGATCGCCAACCGGCTGTTGCGCCGGGTTCGCGATTTCGCCCAGGTCGGCAAACATAATGTTGTGGACCGGAAAGTCGCCGATGCCGCTCTTCGTATGCTCGGTGTTGATCAGTACGGTCTTGATGAGATGGATCGACGGATTATGTTGACGATCATTGACAAATTTCAGGGGGGGCCCATAGGATTGGAAACGCTGGCCACGGTGGTCTGTGAGGAGAAAAATACCCTGGAAGATGTCTATGAACCGTTTTTGATCCAATCGGGATTTTTAAACCGTACACCACGAGGAAGAGTGGCAACGGTTCGGGCTTATGAACATTTTGACCGCAAGGTCAAACTGAAATCGCAGAGGCAGCCGTTGTTGTTCGACGAGTAACCTGGCAGTGGTAAGTAGAGGAGGGGTAAGAGTATGAAAAAGCGAAAGAACATTCAAGACTTCATCACCATGAAAAAAAACGGTGAAAAGATCACCGTGCTCACCGCCTACGACGCAGCTATGGCCAAGGTCCTTCATGCCTGTGAAGTTGATATTCTGTTGGTCGGCGACTCGCTAGGCAATGTTGTGCTCGGGTATGATTCCACTGTGCCGGTGACCATGGAGCAGATGCTCCATCACGCCGCGGCTGTGAGACGGGGGGCGCCTGATGCTTTTGTCGTCGGTGACATGCCGTTTGGCTCTTACCAGAGCGGAGCACACGATACCATCTTAAACGGCGTGCGTTTCTTGAAGGAGGCTGGTTGCGATGCGGTGAAGCTGGAGGGCGGTCTTGTCGTTTGCGACACGGTCCGGGCTATGATGCAGGCAGGTATCCCGGTTATGGGGCACATCGGGCTTACCCCGCAGACTGCAGCTCAACTTGGCGGTTATAAGGTTCAGGGCAAGGATGCCGACTCGGCCAGACGGCTTCTGCAAGAGGCCAAGGGCTTGGCTGATGCCGGAGCCTTTTCTTTGGTCATGGAATGCGTTCCGGCTCAACTTGCGGAAATTATCACCCAATCCATCGGTATACCCACCATCGGCATCGGAGCAGGTCCAGACTGTGACGGTCAAGTTCTTGTGATAAACGATCTCCTCGGAATGTTTGATAAATTTATACCGAGTTTTGTCAAGACGTACGCAAATTTGGCGCCGGTTATCAAAGACAGTATCACGCAGTACACCCGTGAAGTGCGTGAGGGGAGTTTTCCCACGGCTGATCAGAGTTTTTCCACCCAGATTGATCTCAGGGCAATGCTCAATGGGAGATAGGAAAAAGCGGGGCTTTCTGCTCCCTCAGCCTGGCCTCACAGGAAACCCAAAAACAGCGTTATCTTACGACATCTTGACATATTCGAGACCAATATCTTTTCACCCGCCAGAT
>JBJKQT010000031.1:0-31636 GCA_046705065.1 Desulfocapsaceae bacterium | reverse complement strand
GAAAATAACAATTGATTTAAAGATTAATTACACCTAAAATTGAGTAAATAAGGAAAATAAACGAGGTCAAAATGAAGACGGAAAAGCCTTCTTTCCCGAATCTATCTTTAAGAGATCTCCTGGATATTCCTGCTTTGCAGGATTTATCGGAGAGCTTTAATCGACTCACCGGCATTCCCACGGCTATCCTTGACCTCGACGGCAACGTACTGACCGCCTGTGGGTGGCAGCCTATTTGCACGGAATTTCATAGGAAGAATAAAATATCGGCAGAGAGGTGTCTGGAAAGCGACACCGTATTGGCAGGTCAGGTTGCCAATGGGGAAAAGTATACGCTCTATAGATGCAAAAACGGCCTGGTCGATGTTGCGGCACCCATCTCTATAGAGGACGTGCATATCGGAAATATATTCATCGGCCAGTTTTTTCTTGAACCACCCGATATTGACTTCTTTTCCATGCAGGCGGAAAAATATGGTTTTGACAAGACCGCCTATCTCAATGCCTTGTCCGGCGTTCCTCTTTTGTCCCTTCAACAAATTCAGCGGGCAACGGATTTTTTGACTGACCTGACAGCTTTTGTGTGCAATGCCGGAAAGGCCAAGTTGGAACTCCATGCATTGAACAAAAACCTGGAGGAGCGGATCGAGATCCGAACCTCCGACCTTCAAGCCGAAATCAAGGCGCGCAAAAAAACCGAAAAGGATCTTCACACAAGCAAAACCTTTTTGGATTCCGTATTTAATGCAATCCAGGACGGCATCAGCGTGCTTGATAAAGATCTTACTATTCTGAGAGTGAATAAAACCATATGTGATTGGTATCCTCAACTGCCGGAATCCATCGGAGAAAAATGTTATAGAATATATCATGGAAATTCCAAGCCTTGTAAAAAATGTCCTGCTGTGCGGGCTCTTAAAAGCGGGAAAATGGAGATGGCTGAAGTGCCCTACACGATAGAAGGGGACGTAATGGGAACACAGGAGCTTTTTTCTTTCCCGATATTGGATCCTCAAGGAAAAGTAAAAGGAATTGTCGAATATATTCGTGATATTACAGAGAGAAAGGCCATCGAAGAACAGATAAGGATGGAGAAGAATTTTTCTGAATCCCTTATCAACAGCCTGCCCGGGATCATGTATGTCCTTGACTCATCGAAACGCATGCTTCGCTGGAATAAAAATGCCGAGGTTGTCTCCGGTTATTCGGCAGAGCGGATCAGACGCCTGAATCCTCTGGATTTAATAGTTGGAGAAGATAAGGCTCGCGTCGAGAAATCCATTGAAAGAGGGTTTCTGGAAGGCAGCACGACTATCGAGGCGGGTCTTCGAACCTCTGACGGGAAGGTGATCCCTCATCTATTTACCGGCTATAAACTCGACCAGGGGAGTAAAAGCTATCTTGTGGGGATTGGTCTGGACATTTCCGGCAGGGTGGAGGTTGAAAAGGAAAAAGAGGCTCTGATCAACCAATTAAAAGATACGTTGTCCCAGGTAAAGCAATTGAGTGGTTTGTTACCCATATGCGCTGCCTGTAAAAAGATTCGTGATGACAAAGGGTATTGGAATCAGATTGAATCCTATATCAAGAAACACTCAGAAGCAAATTTCAGCCACGGCCTCTGTCCTGAGTGCGCCAGAAAACTTTATCCCGACCTGAAGCTCTGGAAGAAATTGCCGGATACTGAGTAAGTTTCCGGCGGCGCCCTATCCGTTTTTTCGGCTGCTTTTCAGAAGGAATGAGAGTGGAAAGCTTATGAAAAAAAGAAGGGAGAGCAGGAAAAAGACATGGTTGAAGGCAAGCATGGCCGCGTGTTGCTGAGTGGTCGCCTCCAGCAGACCAAGTGCCTTGGTGTGCAGCATGGCCTGTGGTGTGCTGTGAGCGGCAAAGGCACTCGAAACCCCGGTGAGCCAATGCCCGACCACGTCTCTGTAGGGTGTGATATACCCGGTCAGTGTTGCATGGGCAAATGTCTGGCTGCGTGTGAGTTCCGTTGCAACCAGGGCGATTCCGATGCTGCCGAATATCTGCCGCACCACGACATAGAGGCCTGTTGCGGCAGTCATCCTGCTCTTATCAATGGTGATCATGGCCGATGTAGTCAACGAGACGAAGACCATCCCGAATCCCATACCTTGCAACGCCTGAGGGACGAGAATATCCATATAGCCGATATGGAGGTTTAAGCGGGACAGCTGCCAAAAAGAAAAGCCGCTGACCAACATGCCGACAGCGACAAGGATCCGGGGGCCGCAGCGGTTGTACATACGGCCGGCGATGGGCATGGTCAAGGCCATGGATAAGCTTCTCGGCATCAGCGCAAGGCCGGAGTTGAGTGCAGGATACCCAAGAAGTTCCTGTAAAAACAACGGCAATAAAAAAAGGCAGCCATAGAGTGCGATTCCGAAAATACCGCCGAGGAATGTTCCGGTGAGAAAATTCGCATCCTTAAACAGTCGAAGATCCACAGCAGGCTTCGAGATCGAGAGTTCCCTCCAGATAAAGGAGAGTATACCCGCTGCGGCCAATACGGCCAGCCAAACGATGTATTCCGACTCAAACCAGTTCCACTGCTGGCCCTTTTCGAGAAACAACTGAAGTGAACCGAGGCCGATGGTGAGAAAGGCCAGTCCTCCATAGTCGAGCCGCCCCCTGTCGCGGACGAGGTAGGACGGGTCTTGGATATAGCGCGATATCAATACTAGATTAAGGATCCCCACCGGGACGTTGATGAAAAAAATCCATCGCCAGGAATAGGTATCGGTGAGCCATCCCCCAAGGGTGGGTCCGAAGGCAGGACCCAAGATGACGCCAAGCCCGTAAATTCCGATAATCTTTCCCTGCTCTTCCGGGGGAAAAGACTCACGGAGGATTGCCTGGGAGATTGGAATAATGGCCCCGCCGCCGATTCCCTGAATGGTCCGAAAAACGATGAGTGACGTCAGATCCCATGCCACGCCGCATAACATGGAGGTTACGGTGAAGAGCAGAATACTGAAAAGATAGAACCGCCTGCGTCCGAACCGTGCGGTGAGCATGGCGATCATCGGCATGACGATGACGTTGGAAAGCAGATAGCCGGTGGCCACCCAGGCGATTTCTTCCACCGAGGCGCCGAGGTTGCCGCGCATATACGGCAGGGCAACGTTGACGATGCTGATATCGAGAGCCGCCATGATGGTGGCCATCATCACCGTTATGGTCACCATCCATTTGTGGGGTCCAAGCTCGGTGCTCATGCTATCCTTTCCGGTCGGACACAACATCGACGCTGGGTACAACCGAAAGGCCCGGCCAGAGTGGATGGGACGAGTCAAGAGGGGAGTCAACCAGAATCTTTACCGGCAATCTCTGCACAATCTTCACGAAGTTCCCGGTGGCGTTTTCCGGAGGCAAAAGGCTGAAAACCGCCCCGGTGCCTGCCTGAAAGCTGTCCACATGGCCTTTTAATACGAGATCCGGGTAGGCATCCACCTTGATATCCACCTCTTGGCCGACCTTGATTTTTTCGATTTGTGTCTCTTTGAAATTGGCCGAAATCCAGATGCCGTTGGGATCGACCAATGCCAGAAGCGGCTGCCCGACCTGAACATATTTCCCCTCATCCACATTTTTTTGGCTGATGCGTCCGGTAATGGGAGCCTTTACGGTGGCGCGGGAAAGCGCTAGTTCGGCGACATCGACTTCAGCTGCCGCTTCCTTGATCTTGGACTCCAGAACGGCGAGCCCCGCCTGCAATGTTTTAATTGCAGCCTGGGATTTGGCTACCGAAGCGGCTGCCGCCATTTGTCTGGCCTGTGAGGTTTGCCAGGTTGTCTCCACCTGCTCGTATTTATGCTGAGCCACAGCGCCGAGGTGCGCCAGACCGTCATAACGCTTTTTTTCCATTGCGGCGAAGTTTTCGTTCACCAGGGCGTCGGCAAAATCGGCTTGAGTGACTGCCAGGTTTTTCTGCGCCTCGACGATGTTTGCCTCCTGCTTGAGTTTTTCAGCCCGGGCCGTTTCCAAAGCTTCCTTTTTCAGGACAAGGGTCAGCCGATAATCTCTTGGGTCGATGGTCAAAAGAACGTCTCCTGCGTGCACCTCCTGGTTATCCTTGACAAAAATTTTTGTCACCCTTCCGGCAACTTCGGCACTCACCGGAACAATTGTGCTGCGGAAATATGCGTCGTCTGTGCTCTCGTGGGAGAGGAGATAGAAGATGTCCGGTGTGAATGCCGCCGCCGCAACCAGAAGGCAGATCGCTATGAGCAGACGTATCGGCCATTTTGACAACAATTTTTTACGGCCATGCCGTTTGTTTTGCTCTTGCTTATTATCGTCAGTTTTGAGTTCCATGGTATGCCCTTTTTATCCCGGAAGGCGATGAGATGAGTTCTTGCCTTCGATCATCCTTCGCTCTTTCGTCTTTGTATTGGGGATTACTGCTGAATTTATTATCTTAACTTGTGTGGGCACGTAAAGCCTGCCGGCAAAAACCGACGACCTCGTCGCTTCGTGGAGAGGAGGCGGAAAAACCTAACAGCTTGTGCCGGATCAACCCTGAGGTAAGGCCACGCAATATCTGAACGGTGGATTCGATGGGCAGATCGCGGATGCTGCCGTCTTTACATCCGCGTTCGAGCATACTGCGTATCAGATCGGAGACGGCCGCAAGCCGTGTGTGGACTCTGGCTTTTTGCGGTGAGTCGGACTGTACGAGAAAGGATGGCAAATCGCGAAGTACGACGAGAAAAATTCGGCTGTTTTCTTCAACGAAGGCAAATTGGAATCTGAGTAACGACTCGATTGCGTCAAGCCCGTTTTCCGTTTGGCTGACCGCTTCTTCCATGCCCATCTGGTATCTGATCATGATACCTTCGAAGACCTCCAGGAGGATATTTTCTTTGGTCTTAAAATGATAAAATAATGTTCCTTGGGCCACCTGCGCTCTTTCAGCCACCTCGGAGGCTGTTGTTTCAGAAAAACCTTTTTCTGCAAACAGTTCGGCCGCTGCAGTGACAATTGCCTCTTTTTTCGTCATTTTTCTCTATCATATTTGTTTGAATTGGTTTCTGCACCGGGAAACAAAATGTAACGCTTTTTACTCCGCAATACTGACTGAGCAACCAGTCAGTATTGCGGAGGTCCGATAATATACCGTCGACCTATGCACGTCAACATCTTTTCCTTATCCGTGGACTCGGAGGGTTGAAATATAAAACGCGAATCCCGTGGACGAGACAAGGTGGCAGGCATTTGGCAAAAAAGATGAAAAGGTGTACAGTGGAAAGGCCCTGAATGCCTGCTGCCATGCGGAGGCGAGGTGTTGCAAATGGTTTGTCGAACGCGAAGAACTCAAATTTTCAACAACTATGAAAAAGGGAGGTCGATGATGCAATGTGAACGATGTCAAAGAGAAATTCCCGATGGTGAAAATCATGAGCATTTGGAACGCAACCTTTGCGAGGACTGCTATATGGATGTGCTGTCACCCGTAAAGACCTGTGACCCGTGGGCGGTCCATTGTGCCAAATCGTTTGCAGACGTGTCCGGAGGACAAACCCACATGACTGATGTTCAGAAAAAAATCATCGGTATTTTGAAAGAGACCGGGGGGCTGGAACGTCATGAGCTGCTTTTGAAAATGGGGAAAGGCTTCACTGAAAGCGATCTGACAAGGGAATTTGCTGCGCTGAGGCATATGGAAAAAGCCCGTGCCGAAAAACGAAACGATAAGGTATATCTTCGGATTTGGTAGGATTCCTTTCTTGTAAAAGGCCTTTTATTTTTCCTGATTATTTTCTTCGCTGAATACTCTGCTGAGCATATTCTGCATTTCCTGTATGTCATAGGGCTTTGACAAGGAGGCGTTGAACCCGTATTGCCGGTAATTGGAGACGACGGGATCATCTGCGTATCCGCTTGAGACGATAGCTTTTAAGTTCGGATCCAAGCCTTTGAGTATTTTAACGACTTCCCTCCCACCGATACCTCCAGGGATGGTGAGATCGAGAATGGCAGCATGAAACGGCTCTCCGGCTTCAAAGACCTGCCGATGAAGGGCCACGGCGCTTTCTCCATCGGCGGCCACCGTCACATCATACCCGATGCTGTCAAGCAGGATCTTTGCCATATCTCTGAGCATTTTCTCGTCATCCATCATCAAGATTCTTTTCCTGCCCTTTTTATTTGCTGACGCCGCGGCCATCGAGACCTCGCTCGGCATCGCGTCAACTACTGAGGGGAGCAGAATCGTTATTGATGTTCCTTCGCCCATGGTTGACTCGGCAAATATGTACCCTCCGTGTTTTTTAATGATGGAATAGGCAATTGTCAGGCCGAGCCCTTTTCCTTTCTGCGCGCTTTTTGCTGCGGTGGTAAAGTAGGGATCGAATATCCTGGACAGATGTTCCTGCCGGATACCAATGCCGTGATCCTTGAATTCAACGGTGACGTACGCGCCCTCTTTTATGGGGAGACCGGTTGTGTTTTCATTGCCGCCGCTTTGCAGGTTGTTGATATGAACTTCGAGGTTTCCTCCGTATTCCATGGCCTGTTTGCTGTTTTCAATGATGTTGTACATCGCCTGGCTGACATGGCCTTGGTCGATGTTCACCTTGTTGAGATTCGGGCCGATGGAGTAGACTGCCTGGACGTTGGAACCGGACAGAGCCAATTCCACGGCTGAGCGGGTAACGTGCTCAATGTCGTGGATCGTTTTTATGGGATCACCGCCCGAGGAGAAGGTGATAAATTTCTGGGTCAGATTCTTGGCCCTCCGTAGAGCCTGGACTGCCGTGTTCAGCTCCACCGATTTTCTGAGTTCGGGTTTTAGCTGCAAGAGGTTGATATTGCCCATGATCACAGTCATCAAGTTGTTGAAGTCATGCGCTATCCCGCCTGCCAGCACGCCGATTGACTCGAGTTTTCTGGAACGGAGAAGCTCTTCTTCGACCCGTTCTCTTTCCTTAATCTCTTTTTGCAGATTTTTGTTTATCTCCTGATATTTTTTAGTGCGTTCGCGAACGAGCTGCTCAAGGTACTCCTGATTCTGTTTCAGTTGTTCTTCGGCCTTTTTCCGTATGGTTATGTCTTCCATGATGCCGTCGAAATACTGTGTTTTGCCGGTACCGTCCTTAATCGTCCGCACATTGACGGCCAGCCAGGTAATTTCTCCGTTTTTGCGCCTGACTTTCAGCTCGTGATCAAAAACGGCACCGTTTTGATCCAGCAGAAGAAGAAGCTTAAGCCAGGAGAACCTAGAGCTTTTCACCCAATCCCGGACCTGTTCCACTTCCTGTTGCATCTCGGCAGGATTCTCAAAGCCCATGATGGCTGCTGCGGCGGGATTGGCGTTAATGAGACAGCCCTCCGGAGTGACCTGAAAGATTCCCTCCACCGCATTTTCAAAGATTGATCGGTATTTCTTTTCGGCCTCTCCCACGTCAACATAGGCTTTTCCCAGTTCCCTGTTGAATTTTTGCAATTGATGAACGCGGACGAAGTAAAAAATACTGAAGATCCCGGCACAAAGGAATCCGGCAAAGGCGTAGAACCACCAGGTTTCCCAAAAAGGAGTATCGACATGGACGTTGAGAACAGCCGGGTTGCTGCCCCAGACACCGTCGTTGTTTGCAGCCAGTATCTTGAGAACATAATCTCCTCCCGACAGTCCTGAATAGCGGCCGAAACGTTTGTTTCCGGCGAGATACCAATCGTTATCCCATCCTTCCAGCTTGTACTTGTACTGATTCTTTTCGGGCTGGCTGAAGTTGAGGCCCACATATTCAAATTCGAAATAGTTATGGCGCCAGCCTAAAAAAATATTTTTGGTTGTGCTCGTTTTCAGGGGAGGGACCAGCTCCTGCCCGCCTTGCGAAATATTCAGAAGATAGACGCGCGGCGGGTTGTCGTTTCTATGGATCCGATCCGGATAAAAACTGTTGGCACCGCCCAGGCCTACGAACCAGAGTTTGCCGTCTCTTGCCTTTATTGCGCTGCAGCCGTAAAGACTGAAACTGTCACTTTGCAGTCCGTCCGAAGTTGTATAGTGCCCGATGACCTTTCCCTGAACAGGATCGAAGACGAACAGGCCGTTGTTGGAGCCAAGCCAGAGGTTTCCTGAATCGTCTTCGGCTATGGCCCGGATAACCAGGGTGGAAAAGCCGCTGTTTTTACCAAAAGAGGTGAACCGGCCCGATTCCGGGTCGAATTTGTTCAGGCCCCAATCCGTGCTTACCCAATACCTGCCGTGACTGTCGATGAAGATATCGTTGACGACGTTGCTGCTGATGCTCTCCGGATTTTTTGGGTCATGTTTATAGCGCGAGAAATGTTTCACCTTCGGATCATATCGGTAGAGCCCTCCCTGGGTTTGAATCCAGATGATGCCGGACTTGTCTTGGATAAGAGTGTAGACATAGTCATTGCCAAGGGCATCCGGGTTTTTTGAGTCGCTTTTCAGATGTGTGAACGTTCCCGTTGCCTTGTTAAAGGTAAAGAGGCCGTATCCTTCCACGCCGAACCAGAAGATGTCGGGATTCGTCCGGTCCTGGATAATCTGCCGGGCCGTGTTCTTGACAAATGGATTGAGATAGCGTTTCAATACAACGCCTTTGTCCCTGTCGTAGAGGCTCAAATAACCGTCATCAGTGGCAATCCAGAATTGTCCTTGCCGATCCTCAATCACGGAGAAGGCGTAGGTGTTCCAAAGGGCTTGCGGGTTCTTGGGGTCGATGGTGACCGGCTGCCATTTGCCTGTTTTATGATCGAGACGGGTTAACCCCTTCTGGCCCCCGAGCCAGATGTCTCCCCGGCTGTCTTCATAGACGCTTGTCAGACCGCTTAATCCTTTGGTTTCGGGGGTATTCGGGTCCGTTGTATAGAGGTTGAACCGGTGACTGTAAGGATCGAATTTATTGACCGGTCCTGTGTTGTCCGGCACCCAGAGCGTTCCGGACCTGTCCTGAAAACAGCTTAGAATGATGTCGCCGCTCAGCGTGCCGGGCTCTTTGGGATGATGGGTGTATAGAGTGAATTTTTTACTTTCCTTGTCGAACTTCTCAAGCCCAACGCTGTTGGAAAACGATCTTCCTAACCAGAGATTCTCTTGATTGTCTTCGGTGATGGAGAAAACTTCATTGTTGGCAAGGCTTGCGGGGTCGGCGGAATCGTGAGTGTAGGAGATGAAAGTCCCGGTCTGCGGCTGGAATTTGTTCAGGCCGCCTTCACTTGTTCCTATCCAGATTTCTCCGTCTTTGTCTTGGAGAATCGCATAGACGATTCCTTTGCCGAGGCTGTTTTTATCATTCGGATTATGCCGGTAATGAACAAATCTCTTTGCGGCCCGGTCGTAGACATCGACTCCGGCCGCTGTCCCTATCCAGATTTTTCCTTGCCTGTCGGTTGTGATTGTCCAGATGTCGTTGTCGCTTATGCTGTTCGGGTTTCCAGGGATTGCCTTGAATGCCGCAAACATCGCCGATTTTTTATCATACCGGTACACTCCGTTTCTCGAAGCGATCCAGATCCCGCCGTCGCGGTCTTCGGTCACCAGCTTCGGAGCCCAATTGAAAATGTTGCTGCCGATGCTGCCCTCTTTGTCCTTCTCCGGTTGAAAATGCCTGATGGTGCCATCCGTTTTGTCATACAGGTCAAGCCCCGACAAGGTTACGATCCAGATCAACCCCTCGCTGTCCTCATAGATGCTCGGCACGAAATTGGAGGTCAGGCCATGGGGGCCTTCTGTAAAGAGGAGCTGCTGATAGCCGTCGTAGCGAATGAGCCCGCCGGTGGTCGTCAACCAGAGGAACCCGTCACGGTCCTGAGTTATTCCCATGTTGTACGCACCGGTATTGAAGACTTGTTCAAACCAGATGTCATTGCTGCCGGCATGGGCGGACGGCGCGATAAGCAAGAGGAAGGCCGCCAGCAGGAAGGCAATCAGAGGAGTGCGGGAATTCTCCATTACGCCCTTAGGCAATCTCAGGCCAGGGAAAAGTGAGAATTTCCGAAAATTCGTTTTGCCGCCGACCGGTAAAAGACAGTCTTGATCCAATCAATTCGTGGTGGTCGAGAATACATTGCGGAGATCGGCAGCGTTTGCCGTTGTGCAGCCAATGAAATGTATCTTCATCCGATTGCCGGATATGAAGCCTGATTTTTTCCTTTTGTTTTTCGCTGTCTTTACGGATATCAAATTGAGGTGTCAGTTTCGGAAGGTCTTCGATGGGGACATAAGAATAGGTATAGGTTCTATCGAAGGAGTTCATTGCCCTGGTGATCTCCCGCGTGAAAGAGGCGATGATGTCGGGGCGTCTCAAGCGCGGCTCCGGGATACCGAGGACGGCTGTTTGATGTGTCCTGAAGAAATCGGGGTCGCCATAAGTTGAATCGAAGGCTTCGTTTGTGAAAGAAAACCCTGCCTTATACCCTTTGCTGCTTACACCCTCCAGCAGCAGATATCCGATCCCGTCCGGTCCGATGGCGACGGGGAACAGCTCGATAGCCGTCATTGCCCCCTGGAGCATGATCCAGAGGGTGGCGAAGGCTATCATATTTTCATTGGACGAATAGATGCGGAGCCCCATGGCGGAATCGGGGTCGGCGGATCGGAAATCGATACATTCATAATCCTGTGCTTCGGGATGCAGGCCGGTATCGACGAAATAGCCCTTGAAAAGAGTATAGGGTGAGTATTTTCCTCCAAGGTATAACCCGATTGTGGCGAGAATGGCATCGAGTGTTCCCTGTTCGCGCATGACTTGGCCGAGCAACAAGGAATAGTCGAAAGCATTCTCAAAGAAAAGACCAGCGGCCGCAACCTCTTTGATCTGCATGCCCGTTAGGGGATAGGCTGCGAAGCCGCCGACTCCCTGAAATACTTTTTCATAGGTGGACATGGTGGATAGGATGAAATTCTCTGCATTCAGGGCGTTTCGATCGTCTGCAAAATCCTTGCAGCATTCGGGAAGTCCGTCGGGACCGATAATATCCACCTTGCCTAGATCCACTACATTTTGAAAAAGTGTCATGTCCATTTCCGGTAAGGACCGATCCGATGTTGCGGCAGTGAGAAGCAAGCTGTCGGTTAATGCTGCGACGATGGCCGGAACAATACCGTTTACCGCCCCTGTTTCTCCGGGAAACACAAGACCTTGACCGACGTTTTTCTTAAAAGAGCGCAGGGCGGAATTGTAATTCTGAAATTTCCAAAGAGCCGACGGAGCGAAGACTTGTGCCACCATTGCCGAGGAGATCGAATTGTCGATATTGTCCACGGTCACTGTATTGACAGAAGCAATACCGCTGTTATCGAGCATGTTGAGTGCAATCTGTTCAGCTCCTCCACCCCCGACTGCTAACAATGTACTGCCTGCGATGAAGTCAATCAAATCCGTTTTCGTGTATGTCCTGATTCCTGAAATGCCGTTGCTGTTAGGCAAAACCATTATAACCACCCCATGTAGAAAAAAATAGCCTTTCAATACCGACGCGCTCTCTAGTATTTGTACTAGTTTTCCGGACCATCTGTCAACTTTTCCTGGTATTTAACATGACGTGCCTGCAAAATAGTAGAAAAGAGAAATCTGGAGGTAATGCTTGCCGTAAAAAGCCGCAGGTATACAGCCGAAGACCGGTGCGGTGGCGCCGTCCGTTCAGAATATTGTGCGGCATAGAAACGGAGTGTGAAGATTATGGGAAATTGCATCAACCATCCGGGACGGGAGACAAACTATTTGTGCATGAAACATCAGGTCTTCCTCTGTGAAGACTGCCTGTCCTGCCGGGATCCGAAAATCTATTGTAAATTCCGATCGGCCTGTCCCATCTGGTTTCTGGAGAAACGTCGAAAGAGCTGGGAGGAGGAGTCGCGGGATCTTAAGAGGCAAACAGAGTTCAGAGCGACCTTTGAGCCGTCCGGAAAAAGTGCGTCTGTTGCGGCGGGTACAACTTTGCTCGATGCTGCGTCGGGTATCGATGTGTATCTGAATGCCTCGTGCAACGGAAAGGGAGCATGTGGAAAGTGCAGACTGATCATCACATCCGGTTCCATCGAGATGCCGGCGACGCCGTTTCTGACCAAAGCGGAGGTGGACAGAGGCTACGTATTAGCCTGTCAGGCTAAAATCCAAGGGGATGTCACGGCAAGCATACCGGACGAAGCCATCGAGAAGAAGCTCAAAATCGCCGGAATGGGAAACGAGGTGACAGCTCAGCTCAAAGGTCTGGTCCCCCGGATCGAGCCCGTGCTCAAGGAGCTCTCTCTCGATCTCGAGCCTCCGAGTCTGGATGATGCTGTCAGCGATCTGGACCGCCTCAATCGCGGCCTCAAGAAAATGGGATGCGACGTGACCCATATGAATGTCGGGCTGCCCGTTATGCGGCAACTGGCCGAGGCCATGCGCCAGGAGGATTGGAAGATCGATGTTGACGTGGTCCGGCGGCGATGCGCCAATGAGATTCTTGCCATACGACCGGGGAATGCCCGGCAACGGTCGCTGGGAGTGGCCGTTGATATAGGGACCACAACCATCGTCGTTTATCTTGTGGATATGACCGACGGTTCCGTGTTGGCGGCCACTTCGGGACATAATCGACAGGCTGTCTGCGGCGACGATGTAATCAATCGCATCATCTGTGCTGAAAAGGACGGTGTGAAGAAGCTCTCGCTGATGGCACTGGCAACTATCAACAGCCTGATCGGGGAGGCTTTGGACGGCGCTGCAGCCCATGCCCGGGAGGTGCGAAACATCGTCTTGTCCGGCAATACAACCATGGTGCACCTGCTGCTGAGAATCGAACCGCGCTATATCCGGCGGGCACCTTATATTCCTTGTATAACGGATTTCCCAATCCTGAAAGCCGGCGAGATAGGACTTCGAGCCGATCCCACGGCAGCTGTCTACATTATGCCTGGGCCGGCCGGATATGTGGGAGGTGATATTGTGGCCGGGGTCTTGTATGCGGGATTTCATCGGGAATCGCCCCTGACGCTGTTCATCGATGTCGGCACCAACGGTGAAATCGTTCTCGGCAACCAGGATTGGTTGATGACAGCCGCATGCAGTGCCGGACCGGCATTCGAGGGCGGTGGAATACGCTGGGGAATGCGGGCGGAGGAAGGGGCCGTCGAGCGTGTTGCCATCGACAGTGAAACCCTGGAGCCGACCCTGAAGACAGTGGGTGGTGCATCGCCGCGCGGCATTTGCGGCTCAGGTATGATCGACCTGATCTCGGAACTCCTGGCATGCGGCATCATCGATCGGGGCGGAAAATTTACAAACTCCCGGCAGCATCCTCGGTTGATGGGAGGAGATGACCCTGCCTATATCGTAGTTGCCCGGGAGACGCAAATGGAAGAGGATATCGTCTTTACCCAATCGGATCTGAAGAACCTTATCTACAGCAAAGCAGCGATCTATGCCGGCTTCTCGATTTTGTTGGACCAAGCCGGCCTTGAATTTTCCCAAGTCGACCGGATGATCATCACCGGCGGGTTCGGACAATACCTCAATATTGAAAAATCCATTGCCATCGGATTGTTGCCGGATATGCCGCATGATCGGTTCACCTATCTCGGCAACAGCTCCATTGTCGGGGCGTATATGGCACTCTTGTCGGACGGGTATCGCAAAGAGGCCATAAAGCTATGTAATAACATGACTTATGTTGATTTTTCCAGCAATCTCTCTTATATGGATGCCTTTACATCCGCTCTGTTTCTGCCCCATACGGACTTGAAGCAGTTCCCCAGCGTGATCACGCCTGCCTAACCCGCATGTCTCATGAACATCGTGTCAATCCGGAGATATCTTCCATTGCTGCGGAAAATTCAGGCTACACCTCGATACCGTATCTTTTCATCTGCTTCCAGAGGCCGGTCCTTGAAATGCCCAGCAACCGGGCGGCTTGCGACCGGTTTCCCTCCGCCTGATCGAGGGCGTCGATCAGGCGCCGACGCTTGACGTCTTCGATATTTCCAATTGGTTTCGGTTGCGGAGTTTCGACTCCGGAAGATGTTCCGGAGATGCGGGGCGGCAGATGGTCGATATTGATCATGCCGCCAGGGCACGAGACGAAGGCAAACTCGAAAGCGCTTTTCAGCTCCCGCACATTTCCCGGCCAGCCGTAGGCGGTCAGGGCATCCATGGCATCTTTTGTTATGCCTTCTATCTTTTTCTGGCTTTTCAGTAAGATACGATTGAAAAATGACCTGGCTAAAAGCGGGATGTCATCCCGGCGTTCTCGCAGCGGGGGAACGTGAATAGGGATCACGTTGATACGATAATAAAAATCTTCACGAAAGTCCCCTTGATCGATCAATTGCAACAGATCCCGATTGGTCGCCGAAATGATGCGGACATCCACCGGGACGGGCCGGTTGTCACCCACCCGCTCCACAACCTTTTCCTCCAGGACCCGCAGAAGTTTCACCTGCGTGGACAGTGGCAGGTCGCCGATTTCGTCTAGAAAAATGTCTCCGCCCTTGGCGGCCTCGAACCGTCCTTCACGGCTGCGGTGCGCTCCGGTATAGGCGCCTTTGACATGACCGAAAAGTTCGCTCTCGAGAAGCGATTCGTTCAACGCCGCGCAGTTGACCTTGATATAAGGCCTGCTCCGGCGATCCCCTGCCTCGTGGATGGCTTTTGCTACCATTTCTTTACCGGTGCCCGACTCGCCGTAGATGATCACCGGGGCGTCGGAATGGGCGGCATTGGCAACCAGCTCGAACAGCCTCTGCATGCCGGCGCAGGTGCCGATCATGCCGAAAAAACGATCTTCCGACTGCAACTCCCGCCTGAAGCTTTCGATCTGAGTTTCCTTGTCCACCAGGTCGGTGACGTCGGTCATGGTCTCCACGGCACCTGTGACCTTACCATCGGCATTTTTAAAAACGGATGCATTCTTAAGGATTTGAATGATCTTCTTGTCTTTGCGGACAATGCTGCACCGCTGCTTTCTCAAATGACCCTTTTTGAACATGACGCACCAGTGGCAATCCTCTCCTTTGGAGGCGCGGGCGAGTTCGCAGGACGTACAGTTCAGGGTCGTGCACTGTTTGCCGATGATCTCCCGTTGATCATATCCGGTGATTTCGCAAAAAGCGCGGTTGACGGAGACGATGTTTCCCCGGGTGTCGACGATCATGACTCCGTCCTGGATGGTATCTACCACCGATTTCCAATACTGGTCCATTTCGATTGTGTTCACCGTCTGGCTCCTCTTGTTAACTTATTTAACGATAGCATGATAACAAAGTTAACGCAAGAGTTGCCGATGGCAAGGCTTTTCTTGATCATTTCCGGAACGGATAGATTGATGTAACAAATTGGTTTTTCATTTCTTTTTTTAGAAAAACCCGAAGATTGTCAAGAGTGGCATCACTCTTGCTCTTTAAGGGATGTGTTGGAGAGGTACGGCCATTATCCATCAATTTTTCAATAAAAAGGAGATACGACATGTCTGAGAATGATCTGCAATCCGTTGCTGCTGCAAGTACCGTTGATGCTCGTGGAAGCGCCTGCCCCGGGCCTCTGCTTGAGGCAAAGAAGGGTATCGGCAAGGTTAAGATCGGCGAGATACTGGAAGTCTATTCCAACGACTCCGGCACCCGAACAGATATTCCGGCCTGGGCCAAAAAGGTGGGTCACGAGTATCTGGGTGTCATCGGAGCCGACGGCTACGACAGGCATTTCGTCCGTAGGAAAAAATAAGGAGAACGCAGATGACTACCCTGGACAGGGAAGGCAAAATCCTGATCCTGGCCACCGAAACCTGTGCCTATCCGGGGGCCAATTCGGTGGGACAGGCGCATTCGACCTATCCTGCCAATACATATATCTTACGGGTCCGGGCGCCGGTTTTGTTTCCCGAATACTTCTATCTCGATTGTTTCAAAAAGGGCATAGGCGGCATCATTATCATGTCCTGCGGCGAGGAATGTCCCTATCCGGGGGCCTATCATGCCTTGGCCAAACGTATCGACAAGGTCTATCAACTGATGAAAGCGCACAACATCGACATCCGCAGGCTGCGTCTGACCGCGATCTGCACGGTCTGCAACAGGGCATTTTTACGAGAGGTAAACGATATGAATACCCTGATTCAGGAAATTGGTCCGGTACACTGGGCCGCATGACGAGGATACGAAAATGCAAGAGAACCTGAAATCCCATACTGTCGATGCCTTGGTGATCGGAGGAGGAATAGCCGGTCTCCAATCAGCCCTTGATCTTGCCGACCAGGGATTTCGTGTGGCGGTCATCGAACGTGATACGACCATCGGCGGCAAGATGATCCGATTGTCCAAGGTTTTTCCGACCCTCGACTGTGCAAGCTGCATCACGACACCGAAGATGGCGTCCGCAGCCCATCACGACAACATTGCTGTTTTCACGGATTGCGACCTGCAATCGCTTGTGCGCAAGGACGGCCGCCTGATTGCCAAGGTCGTCAGGCGGCCTCGGTATGTGGACGCCGATAAATGCATAGGTTGCCGGCAGTGTGAATATAATTGCCCGGTTTATGCTACCGATCGGGAGCAGGGCGGATTTACACTGCGTAAAGCCATTCATATCCCGTTTTCCAATGCCATCCCGCAGATTGCCGTTCTGGATGCGGACAACTGTGCGCTCTGCGGCAAGTGCGCAAAAATCTGTCCGACCCAGGCGGTGGACTACTTCCAGAAATCGCAGCAATTAGCGTTTTCCGCAGGCGCCGCGATTGTGGCAACCGGCTTCAATCTGACGCCGATCGACCAGAAAAAAGAGTATGGCCAGGGGAGGATCGCCAATGTCATCTCCTCCCTGCAGATGGAGCGGCTTCTGGCCCCCCATGGTCCCTATCAGCGGGTGATCCGGCCGTCGGACGGCAAAGAGCCTGATTCCATAGCCTATGTGCAATGCGCGGGCTCGAGGGACAAGAGTCTCGGCATACCCTATTGTTCGCGGGTCTGCTGCATGTATGCCATCAAACAGGCCATGCTCCTGTCCGGGTCTTTGCCGCTTGCCGATATCACCATTTATTACATGGATATCCGAGCCTTCGGCAAGGGCTACGAACAGTTTTACCAAAACGCCAAGGCCATGGGGATCGAGTTTGTCAAGGCCAAGGTCGCATCCCTTGGCGCAACCTCGGATCAGAGCGTGGCACTCAGGTATGAGGCGCAGGAGGAGAATGGCCGTTTGGCCACCCGCGAGCACGATTTGGTCGTCTTGAGCCTCGGCATTGTGCCCGGCTGGAATCCTGCCGGAGCCTGTGAGCTTGCAACAGCGGACGACGCTTTCATTCGCTGTGCCATGCCGCAAACCGCTCCGACCCTGACCACCTTGGACGGGGTTTTCGTGGCTGGAGTGGCGGCAGGCCCGAAGGATATTGTCGATACCATCACGGAGGCCGGAGCAGCAGCCATGGAGGCTGCCAATTATCTGATGCGGTAAGCTCGTCAAAGGGGAAATTCGGGCTGATGTGAGGCAGCGCCACGATGAAAAATGCGCAATAGATCAGGAGTAAAAGCGGATGCAACACGATAACAACGACAATGGCGAAAAAAAGGTCGGCATCTACATCTGCCACTGCGGCGGCAATATCTCCGATCACGTGGATGTGGAGCGCCTTGCCGATCAGGTTAAAGGCCTTCCCGGCGTGGCGGTCACCCATACCAATATGTTCATGTGTTCGGACCCTGGCCAGGAGTTGATCCAGGAGGATATCAAGGCGGGCCGAATCAACCGTGTGGTGGTGGCTTCCTGTGCCCCCAGCCTGCATGAGTTGACCTTTCGCGGAGCAATCAAACGGGCCGGAATGAACCCGTATCTCTATGAACATGCCAATATACGCGAGCAGGTGAGCTGGGTACATCACGGCGATGCGGCAACTGCCAAGGCCGCACGACTGGTGGCGGCGGCCGTGGCCAAGGCCCAAGATCTTGCAGAGCTTGCCCCTATCCGGGTGGATGCCGAAGCCCATGCCACAGTTGTTGGCGGCGGTATTTCCGGCCTCAGAGCCGCCCTTGATCTTGGGCGGCGGGGCATCCGGGTGAGTCTTATAGAAAAATCAGCCTTCCTCGGTGGGCAGACGGCCCGGCTGGACAGGCTGGCGCCGACCGGCAAGCTTGCAGAAGAAGCCGTGCGCGGCCTGGCGGAGGCGGTGCTGGCCGATGAGCGTATCATGGTGCACGGTTGTTCCGAGATTGTCGGCTGCGAGGGCTATGTGGGTAATTTCAAGCTTACGGTACAAAGACACGGTCATACAAAGCCCACACCTACCTGCGGGTTGGGTGACTGGGTGCCCTTTAGTGGACTGTATCTGGGCGATACCGGCGGGGGACGGACCTGGACCATCGATAGCGGAGCCATTGTGCTGGCGACCGGTCTGTCCACCTACCGGCCTTCTCCTGGAGAATTCGGTTTTGCCGACTTTCCCGCAGTCGTGACTCTGCCGGAATTCATCCGGCTTTTGGCGACAGAAGATCAAGGCGGGCGGTTTTTTACCGCCCAAAACCGCAGGGTAAGGCGTCTGGCTTTCATCCACTGTGTCGGCAGCCGGCAGATTCCCGGCATCCATGAACCCCGTGAAGAGAACGGCCGCCTCAATGAGCACTGCTCGCGCACCTGCTGCAGCGCCATTTTGCAGGCGGCAGTGACGGTGCGCAGCCGCTATCCGGAAACCAAGATTTTCGATTACTACCGGGATATCCGGACGTATGGCCGTGGCCAGGAGGAGGTATACGAGGCGGCATCACGCAACAATGTCTTGTTTTTCCGCTACGAACCGGATTCACCGCCGGTGGTGGAGAAGAAGACAGGCGGTGAATGGCCGCTTTCGGTTCGTGTGGTCGATACGCTGACCTTTGGAGAGGAATTGGAGACCGAAGTCGATATGGTAGTGCTCGGCGTGGGGATTGAGGCGGGACCGATTCCTGAACTTGTGGAGATGATGAAGCTGCCTGTCGGTGCCGACGGCTTTCTCCAGGAGGTGCATCCCAAACTGCGACCGGTGGAGCTGGCCAATACCGGTATTCTGCTGGCAGGAACTTGCCAGGCGCCCATGGATGTCGGCGAAGCATGCAATGCGGCTCAAGCTGCGGCAGTGAAATCGGCGGCCCTGCTTATCAAAGGGTATGTGGAACTTGATCCGTATGTGGCTCAAGTCGATGCGGCGAGCTGCACGGGGCAGGGCCGGTGCGTTGCGGTTTGCCCCGTTGAAGGTGCAGTGCAACTTGTGGATGGCAAGGCAGTAATTAATCCCGCCCTGTGCACAGGCTGCGGCACATGCGTTGGTGAGTGTCCGGAGCGGGCCATCGACATCAACGGATGGACGTTGGAGCAATATGAGCACATGGTCGACGCCATTGTTGGAAGCTGATGGACGTTTGTCGCGTCGTTATGTGAATCATAAAAAACCGAATGAACCGGAAAAATTTTTAAGAGGAAAGGCCATGCAGGATGAAAAGGAAGCAATGGCACAGCTTCGGCAGGAGCGAAAAGAGCGCATTGATCGGGCCAAAGAGGCCATAAAAGAGCAGACAAGGCTGATCCGTGCCATCAAGACCCATCTTAAAAAGGAAGAGGCCACAGTGCCGGAGTTGGCCCAAGCTTTAGGTGAAGACGCCGCCACAGTATTAGTGTTCGTCTCGGGTTTGCGCAAATACGGCCAGGTGGCGGAAGGAGCCAAGATCGACAACTATTTTAAATACCAGTTGGTTGAAACCGGTGGAGAAACGGCATGAGCACTCAAGTCAATCCCGAACTGATCGAGGATCTTGAAAAATTCGGTGTGGCAACTGCTGTGCAATGTTTCAACTGCGGCAACTGCACGGCAGTCTGCAGTCTTTCCACCGAGGCAACTCCCTTTCCTCGTAAAACAATCCGTTATCTGCAACTTGGCCTTGCCGGCAAGTTGGCCGAAAGCCCCGAACCCTGGCTGTGCTATTACTGCGGCGACTGCTCCGAAACCTGTCCGAGGGGAGCGGACCCCGGAGAGGTGATGATGGGGCTTAGGCGCTATCTGACGGCCGTCTACGACTGGACGGGGATCTCCAGGCGATTTTACACGTCGAAAGTTTTCGAGGTCTTCTCAATTCTGATGGTGGCGGCACTCGTCGGACTGGGGTTCATGGTTTTTCATGGCCCTGTTGTGACCGACCGGGTGGCCTTGAATGTCTTCGCTCCGAACACCGTGATGGAGGTCTTCGATCTGAGTCTGCTTGCGGTACTCTCAGTTTTGCTTTTGAGCAACGGCTATCGTCTGTTTGCAGCGGTCATGGGAGATGGAAACCGGTATGTGCCGCTTGGGGGCAAGAAAGGCCCGGCTTTTTTGAAGAATATTCCGATTTCGATTTATTTTTCCGAGTTGAAGGAATTTATCCTGCAGTTTTTCACGCAAAGGCAGTTCAAGGCGTGCGGAACGGCTTCCCAACGTATTCAGTGGGTCAACCATTTGCTGATCATGAGCGGGTACTCGATCATCTTCCTCCTTGTGGTAGTGGGAATCCGCTGGTTCCAGCGCGACGAAGTCTATGCGATATGGCATCCGGTGCGCCTGTTGGGGTATTACGCCACATTTGCCATTCTTTACGGCACCACACAGGCGATCATAGGACGTCTGCGAAAGAATAAGACCGTGTATGCGCATTCTCATTCTTCCGACTGGGCCTTTCTGCTGCTCCTTTGGCTGACGACGTTTTCCGGTATTCTAATACATTTTACACGGCTTCTGGAGATGCCGCTTACTACCTATTGCCTGTATGTGGTGCACTTGATGATTGCCGTGCCCATGCTGGTCATCGAGGTTCCCTTCGCCAAATGGACCCACCAGTTGTACCGACCGCTGGTCCTCTATTTGATGAAGGTCAGAAAACGGGCTCTGTCCGGAGAATAAGAGGCTGAAAGCAGCCGGCAACGAACAAACAACACAAAAAGGAAACGACAATGGACGAAAACAACGTGGAAAAAATTCTTTATATCGGCACCTGTGCCGGTGAAAACTCGGAAAAAGCAGCCATGCCCTTTGTTATGGGCAACGCCGCCCTCGCAATGGACGTAGAGGCGGTTGTCTGCCTGCAGGGCAACGGCGTTTATCTCGCCCAGAAGGGATACGCTGAGAGGATGACCAAGCCGGGCGGCTTCCCTCCCATCAAAAAGCTGATAGCCGATTTCATGTCCATGGGAGGGCAGCTTTTGGTCTGTGTCCCCTGCATCAAAGAGCGGAATATCGACGAAGCTGAGGACTTGATTGAAGGGGCCAAGACCACGGCGGCCGGAGCCCTCAATGTGGAGGCGATCGAGGCCAAAGCCGTCTTTGTTTACTGATCTCTCTTTTTTTTATTTGAACTGCGGCGATTCGGGGTGTTGGCACGCCATTTCCGGGCAACCTTTTGGTCTCTCACACCCGTCCATGCCTTGAATCGCCTATTTTTTTACTCCTTCAATCTTTCCACAGTTTGTAGGCGATCAGCAAAATGACGGTCTGCAGAAAGAGAATCAGTAGAACGCAGCCCAGCCATCCGGTCTGGTCCCAGAATAATCCCGGCAGAATGGAACCCGCCCCGCCGCCGAAATAGTAGAGCGCCACATAAAGGCCTGCAGCCGAAGATCGTGCCTTTCCGGCCGCCTTGCCGACATAGCTGGATGCCGCGGCCTGGCAGGCGAACACCCCTGTTGCCGACATTGCAAGACCTGCGATGATCACCGCCAGCGATTTGACCAGGGTAAGAAGTATGCCTAACGCGATGGCGCACACGGCAATGGTCAGCGTCCGGCGATAGCCGATGCGGTCCAAAATCATTCCGGCACCCGGTGTTATAACGGCGCCGATGAGATAGACGGTAAAGATGGCCCCGAGGGCGGCAGGTCCGAGAAAAAACGGTTTGTCGGCCAGATAAAAGTTAACGTAGGTAAAGGAGCCCACCTGGCAGAACAGAACGTTGAACCCGATGGCATAGGTGGCCAGAAGCTGTGGATTTTTTAAGTGCAGACGGAGGGAGCCGAAAGAGGCCGCGGCGCTTCTTTGACGTACGAATTTCGTGGATCGGGGAAGAAACCATAGGGTGATGAGGCATCCCAAAAGCGTGATCACCCCGATGTAAACAAAGGCTGCGCGCCAGCTGGAATGACTTGTACAGAGTCCGGCGATGAATCGGCCGGAAAATCCGCCGACAACCGTTCCTGTAACATAGGTGGCCATGGTGGTACCGACCGAGCTTTGCGGAGACTCTTCGCTGATATAGGCCATGGCGACCGTGATAATCCCCGGAACAAAAAGCCCCTGCAGAAAACGCCAGACGATGAGCTGACTCAGGTTGCCTGCCGTTGCCGCCAGAATCGAAGGAATGGATAAGCCCAACATCGCAGTGACGATAACCCGCTTTCTTCCCAGGCTGTCGGCAAGCATGCCCACAAAGGGCGCTGCCAGTGCCACGGCCATAACGGGAGCGCTCACCGTGAGGCTGACCAGAAGTTCGGAAGCATGGAAAATATCCCGGAAACTGGGGAGAAGCGGCTGAGTAACATAGAGGTTGACAAAGGTCGCAAACCCTGTGGCGAAGAGGGCCAGGAGAATGCCCGCGCGGCTGGAAGCGGAAGATTCCACGGCTTGGGCCGATTTTGGTAACAAGTCGCGTGCTGTGGAGATACCAAACATTTTTTTATCCAAAAAGCTGAGTAAATCTGTCGGCCTGCGTTGTTTTGAATGGAGCAACGTGGGACCGCACCGCACTGGTGCTTTGGGATAAATTACTGTTGCTGTATTGAGATGTCCAATATATTATTATTCATGTTTTGATATGAAAATAATATTAAAAGACTATGGAACTTCGACATCTCAGATATTTTGTTGCCGTGGCGGAAGAACTGCATTTCGGCCGGGCTGCCAGGCGATTGGCCATAGCGCAGCCGCCACTCAGCCAGCAGATCAAGCAGTTGGAGGAAGAGATCGGCGTGGCACTTTTGACCAGAACCAAACGATTGGTGCAGCTTACCGCCGCAGGCGAGGTATTTCTTGCCGAGGCACGCAAGAGCCTGACACAGGCTGATCATGCCGTCCGGGCTGCCAGGCGGGCGGCCCGTGGTGAGATAGGGCAGTTGGCGGTGGGTTTTGTCAGTTCGGCAGTCTATGGCAAGATTCCTTTTATTTTCCGCTTGATGCGTACCAGGTATCCGGAAGTGTCCCTGCTATTACAGGATTTGACCAGTCAAGAACAGGTGGAGGCGGTAAAAGCGGGACGAATCGATGTAGGTTTGGTCCGTCCCCCTGTCTCGTCGGCTGAATCTCTGGCCTTGCGGGTCATCTGGCAGGAACCTCTGATGGTTGTTCTGCCGCAGGGCAGTCCTTTGGCTTCAGAGAGAGAAATTGCCGTGGAGTCGCTTGCCGAAGAGTCCTTTATCCAGATTCCCCGCCATGTTGCACCGGGATTTTATGATCAGTTCATCGGCATCTGCGCCCGGGCCGGATTCACACCAAAAATCCTGCAGGAGGCCCGGACCACCCCCACCATCGTCAGCCTGGTAGCCGGCGGTATGGGCGTTGCCATCCTTCCCTCGTCGCTTATGAGCCTGCAGCGTTCCGGCGTTGTCTACCGGCCCTTGAAATCGCCTGCACCGACTACGGATATGGCCGTTATCTGGCGTCCCGAGGACAAGTCACCGACGCTATGCACTTTTTTAGAGATAATCTGGGAGGTCGCGAATAGCGAAGTGTCTGGGGCGTAGGGGGAGAGTCGAAATAGGGAATGGCAGGTGGATGGTAAGGCGGCATTCTCTCTATTGAATCGGTGAAGAATTTTCGACTGTTGAACCTGGCAAGGCCTTTGTTCTATAACCCCAGATAGATCTCTTTGATCTCCTGGTTTCCGAGCAGCTCTCGAGAGTCTCCCTGCATCTCCACCCTGCCGGTGGAAAGGACGTAGCCGTAGTGAGAGTTTTCAAGGGCCAGCTGAACATCCTGCTCAACTAAAAGGACGCTGGTTCCCCGTTCATTGATCTCTTTGACATTGTCGACCAGATCGTCGACAATGAGCGGAGCAAGCCCCAAGGACATCTCGTCGATTATGATCAATACCGGGTTACCCATGAGGCCACGGGCAAAGGCGCACATCTGCTGCTCGCCTCCCGAGAGGCTGCCGGTCTTCTGCTGGCGCCGCTCATTTAACCTGGGAAAGATCTTGTAAACTTTGTCCAGTTCCGTCTGCACGTTTTTGGATTTTTTTCTTCTGAATGCGCCCATGATCAGATTTTCTTCCACCGTCATTTGTGGAAAGAGGCGTCTTCCTTCCGGCACATGAATAATTCCTCTTGAGACAATATCTTCGGAAGGCAGATGCGTGATATCCTCACCCTGGAAGAGGATCCTGCCGCTATATGGGGGCAGCAGTCCCGAAATGGTTTTTAAAAGCGTTGATTTGCCGGCGCCATTGGCTCCCACAAGAGCCACGATTTGTCCGTCGGTTATCTGAATGTTGATATCCCACAGCACTTGAATATCGCCATATCCCACATTCAGCCCTTTGATTTCAAGTAGCATGTTTACGCACCTTTAGACCTGAATAGATTCAATCATAACGGGTATTAATGGGTGAGTTGTTTAAATCGTCTTCCCAGGTAAGCTTTAATCACCGTCTCGTCATTCAAAACGTCTTCCACCGTTCCGTCGGCGATTTTTTCGCCGTGGTGCAAAACGAAAAGCCGATCACAGACACTTTTTATGGCGCGCATCACATGTTCAATGATAAGAATCGAGACACCGCTTTCCCGGATTTTTTTGATGAGTTCCACAGCCAGGTCGATCTCGCCGAAGTTGAGTCCGGCCATGACTTCGTCAAACAGGACCAGCTCAGGCTCCATAGCCAACGCCTTGGCCATTTCGAGCCTCTTGCGCGAGGCGACACCCAATTGGTCGGCGCCTTTGTTCATCTGATTGGCAAGGCCGACAAACTCAAGGATTTCTTCGGCTTTTTGCAGTGCCTGCTTCACGGTTTTGTTTTTTCCTCCGGCACCGTACATAGCCCCAACAGCCGTATTTTCCTTTACCGTCATTCCCGGAAACGGTTTGACGACCTGAAACGTTCGACTGACACCCATCCTGCCGATCTGATAGGGCTTTTTCCCTGAAATCCGTTTGCCTTTGAAGAAGGTCTCACCGTCCGAGGGTGTATATACCCCGGCAATGATATTGACCAAGGTCGTTTTTCCGGCGCCGTTCGGGCCGATAAGGCCCAAGATCTCGCCTTGTTTAAGGCTGAAATCGACTTGAGATACGGCAAGCAGCCCTGCAAAGCGCTTCGTAATATTTTTCCCTTCGAGAATGACCATGACCACACGCCTTCCTATATTCGGTGTTGACGGATATTTTCCAGAAAATACGAGATGCCGATTCTGCCTTTGGTTATGAGATCAATCAGCCCTTTGGGCGTAAAGACGATGGCCAGGATAACTACAGTCCCGAAAAAAAGGGTATGGGCCACCAGGAAATAATTGGAAAGCGTCTCCGAGATGATCTCTATACTGAAGGCGCCGATCAGCGGCCCGAACAGTTTTCCGGTTCCGCCGAATACGGCCATCACGATCATTTTAACTGTCGTCTCCACACTGAAGGCCGGCCCAGGTTTGAGAAATGCCTGCTGGTAGGCATAAATACTTCCTGTAAGGCCGGTGAAGAAACCGCTCAGGGCAAAGGCAATGGTCTTGGACAGCGTCGCATGAATTCCTACCGAATTGGCTGCTTCTTCATTTTCTCTTATGGCAATAAGAGAGTAGCCTAGTTTTGAGTGGAGCATGAGATAGGTCGCGCCCAGAGTCAGGATGAGGGTTCCCAACATCATATAATAAAAGAAATAATATTGTCCCTGAATGGAAAGATCGAGCATGGGGAGGTAGATGCCTGAATTCCCTTCCGTTATCTGGAGATTCTGCACAAGGGCCTTCATTGCTTCGGCCACGCCCAGGGTGGCGATGGCAAAATAGTGGCCTCGAAGACGCAGAACGGGCAATCCAATGAGTACGGCAAAAAGGGCCGCTCCGAATCCGGCTGAAAGATAGGCCAGGGCAAAATGCAGCCCTCCCTTTTCCATTAATACGGCGGTTATATAGCCGCCTATGCCGAAAAAGACGACATTTCCGAATGAGGCATAGCCCGTGTAGCCTCCGATGATGTTCCAGGCACTTGCCATGATGGCGAACATCAGGATATCCGTGCCGAACCTGATGATGAAATTATTGGTGAATAAAGGAAATAGGATGACAAGCAATAAAATGACGCCGCAAATCAAGATGGTAAGTATTTTTTTCTTTCCCATAATCAGTCCGCCTTTCCAAGAATCCCTTTTGGCTTGATAATGAGAACCAGGACCAGGATGCTGAAACTTATCAGGTTTCCATAAGTGGACCCAAACCAATCGGTGCCAAATGCCTCAGCTATGCCCAATGCCAACCCGCCGATTATGGGACCGAGCATACTCCCAAGTCCGCCTATGATGACAACCACAAACGATTTTAGGGTTAACTCTCCTCCCATCATCGGGCTTATGGGAAACAGAATGGACCATAAGGTTCCGGCGGCACCAGCAGCCCCGACGCCGAGTCCGAAGGTTATGGCATAAGTTCTGGCGACGTTTACGCCGACAAGACGTGCCGCATCAAGGTCCTGGGAGGTTGCCCGTATTGAACGGCCCAGGTTTGTCTTGTTCAGGATATAATAAAAGAAGATGCTGATGGCGATCACCAGAAGAAAGGCAATCAAACGAATCGTCGGAATTGTGACCCAGTTTCCCAATGAAAAGTTTGCGGCACCATACGCTACCTGGACCATTCGGACGTCGGCCGTCCAAGACACCAAGGCAAGATTCTTTATGAAAATGTCGATGCCGAAGGCGAGGATAAGGGTAATAAAAGCGCCGGCACGGATCACGTAGTTGATAAGATACTTTTGCACTCCGTAGCCAAGCACGAAGAGAATCGCCATGGAAAAAATCAGGCTTACGAAAGGGTCCATGCCGAGAAGCGAGAACAACCAGTAGGTGGTGAACGCTCCGAGCATAATAAAAGATCCATGGGCGATGTTGATGATGTCCATCACCCCCCAGATTAGAGACATTCCTATGGCCATCAGAGCATAGAGACCGCCTTTGAGAATACCGTTTACGAGTATTTGCAGCAGCATCGATCCGAATCCTTCAGCAGGGAATCAGCGAAGGTGAAGTCCGTCGCAAGGACTCTTGCAGGTGCAGATCCGAGGATGGAAATGCCCCGGAGACCTTCAACCACCCTGCATATGATGAAAGTTTCCCGTTGCAGGAGGGGAGAAACACATCCTCGCTTCCCCCCTTCTGCAACCGTATTCAGCCATGGGTGGGCAAAACCCTATTTTCTCATTTCCCAGCTCGGGAAAGGATAGACGGGTTTCTTCGTGCCATTGGGATACACCTGGTAAATTTCGCCGCCCAATATCTGCAGGACGACACTGGTTCCTTTGATCTGGCCGTCGGGGCTGAATTCCACTTTCCCATAGATCGTATCCAGTTTTGTATCGGCAATGGCGGCCCTGACTTTTTCCCTGTCGAGTGTACCGGCTTTTTCAATGGCGCTCTTAAAGACGGCAACGTCGGCAATGCCTGAAGCATTGTGGTAGTCTGGGTCATATTTATACTTTTCTTTGAACATCTTGACAAAATCTTGTGTGTTTTTGAAAAGATATCCACTGAAATTCATTTGGGGCGACCAACTGGCGACACCGCATATATACTCCGCGTCTTTTCCAAGCGACTTACGGAAATCTGCTTCGGAGGGTCCCACCGTCATACCGATGTATTTGGGATTGACGTTGAGCTCCTTGGCCTGTTGGGTAAAATTGAGGGATTCTTCCGTATGTCCGGCCACCAGGACCACATCCGCCTTCAACGCCTTTATCTTTGTTAGTACGGAGTTGAAATCGGTGGCATGCTCGGCATATTTTTCATACAAAACCACGTCAAATCCCATTTCCTTCGCTAACTTATCCGTTCCCTCGGCAACGCTGACGTCGAATTTGTCGTCGGAGTAGAGAAGGGCGATGGATTTCGGAGCAGGTTGAAATGTTTTCAACATTTCCAAGGTGGATTTGAAATACTGGCCCGCGGGTGGAAGGGTGCCGAAGATATATTTGTTGCCCCTGCTGAAAATTTTCCCCGATGCGCCGCCGCCCTCAATCATCGGAACTTTGTAACGTTGGGCTACAATGCTGTCCGGAATGGTGATGCCGCTTGAATAGGGGCCCAACAGGAAGTCGACCTTATCCTCTGCGAGGAGTTTTTCAACGAGTTTCGAGCTTTCGGTGGGATCGCTTTTGTCGTCGTAATAGACAATCTTCAGTTGATAGGTTTGGTTGCCCACTTTAACGCCACCATTATCGTTGACCTGCTTGACAGCCATGTCATAGGAATCCCGGTAGAGCTTTCCCGTCCGGCTCTCCGCTCCCGTAAAGGAAATAGCGCATCCAAGCTTTATCACCTTGCTGCCTGCTGCCTGGGCATCGCGGGCAAACGCCCCGACACCGACCATCAAGGCGGTTGTCAAAAAGCCGTAGAAGAGATTTTTCAGTACGATTTTCACAATGGCTCCTCCTTTTACAATGAGATTAAAAGCTATTTCATATTCTGCACCCGGCAACTTATTAAGAGTGCTTTGATGTATCCCACCCAATGGCAGGGAATAGCCTGGCAAAAGTTATCCACTGATAAAAATATAGGATGCAAACCTTAAGAAAAATTTAAGAAACATAAAGCATTCATAACCACGTTGGGATGGAACGTCAATAGGAGATAATCAACTAGTCTGTAACAATATGTTTTTCCGTCATATCAACACGATGTTTTGAGGACATTAAATAGTTAGGTGTAATTAAATGTCCCTTTGGTAAACAGAATTCATTGGCTTTGTCACCAGGAAAAAGAAAAAAAGCCTAAATCTTTGTTATTGAAAACACAGGAAATAATTTTTAAAGGATGCCTTAACGTTTTACCCGGCGCCATGGAAATATGTTTTCAGGTCATTTGCTTCCAGTCTGTTGATTTTTTTGAAAGTTTATCAGAGGATAATTTGCCTGTCATATTGTTTGATCTTTTGTCCGGCATAGACAGTCTCCTCTTTCTCCTGGAAAATGGAGGTGAGTTAGATATACTTACTGGAAATATGTCTTTAGAGCTTCTTGCGATAGGCTCTTCAAATTCGGATTTTCATGAGGTGACCCATGCTGCCTTCAGATTACGCGGAATTCCACACGAGAATCAGCCCTTTTATCCCTGCCGAAAATATCATCGTCGACCCGCTTCGGACCATCACGTTCGGCACGGATGCCAGTTTCTACCGATTGATACCGAAAATCGTCGTCAATGTGGAGAATGAGAAAGAAGTCCAACTGATCCTGCGTGAAGCTCATAAACTGAAGCTGCCGGTAACGTTTCGAGCCGCGGGCACCAGCCTCTCGGGTCAGGCGGTCACCGACTCCATACTCGTTCGGCTTGGCTATGGCTGGCAAAGCTGCCAGGTGTTTGACAATGCGAGAAAAATTCGCCTCGAACCAGGGGTAATCGGCAGCCGCGCCAATGCGATACTCGCTGAATTCGATCGGAAGATAGGGCCTGACCCTGCTTCAATCGACACCGCAAAAATAGGTGGGATCCTTGCGAACAATGCCAGTGGCATGTGCTGCGGGGTTGCCCAGAACAGCTATCAAACCGTTCACAGCATGCGTTTGGTTCTGGCTGACGGAACCGTCGTGGACACCGCTGATGACAAGAGCCGTGCCGAGTTCTCCCGAGCCCATGGTCACATCCTGGATAAGCTTGAGCAACTGAAGGAGAAGGTAGTGGCCGACGAAGAGCTGGCAGAGAGAATCCGCTATAAATTTAAAATCAAAAACACCACCGGCTATAGTCTCAACGCATTTGTCGACTTTAACGATCCGTTTGATATCATGATACATTTGATGATCGGCAGTGAGGGAACCCTTGGCTTTATATCGGATGTGGTCTATAAAACCGTAATCGAACATCCCCATAAAGCCAGCGCTCTGATTTTGTATCCGGATGTTAAAACGGCCTGTCAGTCCATTCCGATTTTGCAAAAACAACCTGTCGCCGCAGCCGAACTGATCGATCGGGCAGGACTTCGATCCGTGCAGGACAAACCGGGAATGCCGGACTCTTTGCAGGACCTTGGAGAAACGGTTACCGCCCTTCTTGTCGAAACCAGAGCCAAATCGGCAACTACGCTTGCCGGTCAGATCGGAAGAATCGTTGATGCGATAAAGGATCTGCCGACGGTCCGTCCCATCGATTTCACTGATGTCCCCAACGAATACAATGCCTTATGGAAAATACGCAAAGGGTTGTTTCCCGCGGTCGGTGCAGTTCGTAAAACCGGTACAACGGTCATTATCGAAGATGTCGCTTTTCCGGGCGAGCATTTGGCTGATGCTGCACTCGATCTTCAAGCACTGTTTAAAAAGTATACTTATGACGAGGCGATTATCTTCGGCCATGCGCTGGCCGGCAACCTCCACTTCGTTTTTACCCAGGATTTTTCCGTCCAGTCCGAAGTGGTCAGGTATCGGGATTTCATGGATGAGGTGGTGCGGCTGGTCGTGGAAAAATATGATGGCTCGCTTAAGGCGGAACATGGAACCGGCCGCAATATGGCTCCTTTTGTTCAGAAAGAATGGGGCGATGCGGCATTTGCCCTCATGAAGGAAATAAAGGCCATCTTTGATCCACAAAATCTTTTAAATCCCGGAGTGATCCTCAATGAAGACGCCGAAGCGCATATCAAAAACCTGAAACCCCTTCCGGCAACACATGAGATCGTGGATAAATGCATCGAATGCGGTTTCTGCGAGCCGGTATGCCCGTCCAAGGATCTGACCTTTACGCCGCGTCAGCGCATCGTGGGGAGGCGGGAGATCAGCCGCCTGGTGGCAGTTCACGGGGAATCCGGTTCAGTCAGGGATTTGATCAAAGCGTATCGTTACCCCGGTATGAACACCTGCGCCGCCGACAGCCTCTGCTCGACACGCTGCCCGGTGGGCATCGACACCGGTAAAATGATCAAGGTATTGCGTGAGGAGGCGCACGGCAAACTCGGCAATACCGTTGCAGACTGGACCGCCGGCCACTTCGACAAGGTGTCCCGAGCCATTGGAACCACTCTGAATGTTGTCGATACGGTACATGAGAAGACGGGCACATTGTTTATGGAGACTGTCTCCCGGTGGGCCAGGACGGCAAGCCTTAAAAAACTGCCGCTTTGGAACAAGGAGATGCCGACGGGTGCGCCGAAAATAGCTCCATCGGTGACAAAGGCGACCAATCCACTCAAAGTGGTGTATTTCCCGAGCTGTGCCAGCCGTGCCATGGGCGGCCCCTCCCGAAAGGAAGCTAAACGCGATTCCCTCCCGGAGAAAACCGCTTCTCTCTTGAAAAAGGCAAACTATGAAGTAATCTATCCGCCCGATCTCGACAGGCTCTGTTGCGGTCAGGCTTTTGAAAGCAAAGGCTTCATGGCTCAAGCCGACCGCAAGTCCCAGGAATTGTCCCAAGCCCTTTTGACCGCTACGGATCGTGGCCGTATTCCTGTTCTCTGCGATACCAGTCCCTGTCTGAAGCGGATGCGGGATACACTCGACG
>JBJKQT010000030.1:0-7082 GCA_046705065.1 Desulfocapsaceae bacterium | reverse complement strand
CACCTGTTTCACGGGTGTCTGTGGCCAGGACGGCCACAGTCAAGCCCCCAAGGATGGGTTTATGGCGTCCCGTGAGGCAGGTGGCCCCAGCCCCGGATTAATGGCTGAGTTTTGTTGGTAATCACATATAAAATAGTGCTCATTATAAAAGCAGTTTTCAGATGGGCACCAAATTCTTTTCATTCGAAAAACAGGACCTTATTTCTTTTTAGGTCCTATATGGAAATACAGCAATTATTTGTCTGGCAAGACTTACAATTAGCGAGGGCTTGTCTTATATTCTCCAAAGAATGCCGCACATTTCTATAAAAATACCTTGCAGTAAAGGGACAGAAAAAAAACCGTGCCCGGACGCTCTTGAAACACAATTGATTGGCAATAAAAGAATACGGTCAAATAACGCAAAACGATTGAGAAAAGGAGGCCTACGATGCATACCTGCAACCACAATCCTATCCATTGTATTTTGCCGCCGCATATTCTGGAACGCTTAAGTCAATCCTCAGATGACAAGATTCGCAAGCTGGCAATCGATGCCATTGCGGCGGCGGCCGCCTTAAGAAGTCAACGCATGACGCTGGCAACCATGCCGATAATGTCGGCTATTCCCTCACCTGCAGGCAAAAAGCATCGTCTCGTGTATGACGCTACACATGGATCCAACTGGGATCTTCCAGGAAAGCTTGTGCGTTCCGAGGGCGGAAAAAAAGTCGACGATGCTGCCATTAATGAAGCCTATGACTATTCAGGCTATGTATACGATTTCTATAAAAGATTATTTTCCAGAAATTCACTTGACGACAACGGCATGACGATGATTTCCAGCGTACACTTTGAAACCAGCTTCAACAATGCCTTCTGGAACGGTGAACAGATGGTTTATGGCGATGGAGACGGCTCCTTGTTTATCCGATTCACCAAAGCTCTTGATGTGGTCGGGCATGAACTGACCCATGGAGTTGTCACCCATACCTGCAACCTTCAGTATCGGGATGAACCAGGAGCTCTTAATGAACATTTTGCCGATGTCATGGGTATCCTTGTTTCTCAGTGGAAGGCAAAGCAGACTGTCGACCAGGCTCTCTGGACCATCGGCTCTGAAATCATGGGACCCGGAACACAGGCTAAATGCCTGCGCACCTTCAAGGCAGAACCGGCATATGCCGGCGATCCTCTTCTTGGTGACGATCCTCAGCCGAAACTTCTGAAAGACAAGTATACCGGTTCGTCGGATAACGGAGGAGTGCATATCAACTCCGGCATTCCGAATCATGCTTTTTATTTAGTGGCCATGGAACTCGGAGGACGAGCCTGGGAAAAAGCAGGACAAATCTGGTATAAAACGCTGCGTGCCTTGAATCAAACGAGCGACTTCAACCAGATGGTGACCGAAACGGAAGCCTCGGCAATCGCCCTTTATAAATCAGGAAGTCTTGCCCACAAGGCAGTGCAGAAGGCATGGAAAGCAGTAGGTTTCTAAGGGGACGAGATGAAAATTTTCCTGATTGAATCCGGAGGATTTGTCGGTGTGCCGTTATGGTATGAAGTGAATGTATCGGCGCTTGAAAAGACGGTATTTTCAGCATTGAAACAAGCCGTCATGGCAGGCGACGCGTTGACAAACCCTCTTCCGACAAGTGCCGGCGAGGTTACCATCCGTATCGAAAACGACGATGGAAGTATCAACGAAATCACCACATCGCATGCCGCACCTTCCAGGGAAATCGTTGAACTGATACGGAATCTGCGTGCCTTTGCCAAAATAGTCCCTAAAAAATGAATTGATCAGGACTTTTGTGCCGCCTTGAAAAAATCATATCAATTCCATTACATTGAAAAAGGGGGAAGAAACCATGCCCGAGTATGTGGTTGTGAAATATATTGTCGATCGCAAGGTTCGCATCGACGGAGAGGAGGCGGGATTTACCAACGACACGCTCATGGTTGACCAGGGGCACCATACCTTCGATTTGGGAGTCCCATCCGATTACAGGCCAACATCAGTGGAAAAAATCGTTGTGAATACAACGTCTGTCGGCCCGATGATCATCGATGACTTTCACCCTTTAAGAGGTAAGCCATGAGATATCCTCTGCTCAAGTTTTTTGCGGCAATTTTCATTCTGACTCTGGCGGGGTGTGCCACCTATCCTGCCAATCCCCGTCTCGATAGGTTCAACCCAAAGGATGGTTATAGATATGAGAACTTGAAGTCGCCCGAGAATTCCGACAGCCTTTTTGTCATTCTTACGTTCTCCGGAGGAGGAACCCGTGCCGCTGCCCTCTCCTATGGCATTATGGAAAAATTGCGCAATACGACTATTCAATGGGAAGGCAAAAAACGGCGTCTCCTCGATGAAGTCGATGTCATTTCCTCCGTATCCGGCGGAAGTTTCACTGCAGCCTACTACGGGCTTTTTCATGACCAATTGTTCGATCCGCAAAAGTTCGAAAAAGTATTCCTGTACAGGAACATACAAGGAGATCTCATCGCGTCGCTGTTCAATCCGGTCAATTGGTTTCGACTGGCATCCCCTACCTTCGGGAGGATCGAAATCGCGGAAGAACTCTACGACAAGACAATCTTTAAAGAAAAGACTTTTGCCGACCTGATCGAACAGGCGAGGAAACCGTATATTATGCTCAATGCCACCGATATAACCATGGGTGCCCGGTTTACTTTTGTCCAGGATCAGTTCGACCTGCTTTGTTCGAATTTAGCCGGCGTACGCATTTCGAGAGCGGTTGCGGCATCTTCCGATTTTCCCATCGCCTTTACGCCTCTTATCATAAACAACTACGCAGGACAATGCGAGTACAAGGAACCGATATGGATGCAACAGGCATCCCAGGACATTACAATCAATCCGCCACGCTTTAATCAGGCACGGATCGCCCGCTCGTATCTTGATGGTGCAAATCGAAAATTTATTCATCTTCTCGATGGAGGCGTCTCCGATAATATCGGTCTGCGCGGCCCTCTGCAAGCCATACGCTCGAACGATCTTTCGTGGAGTTTGATGAACAAAATAAACCTGAAAAAAATCAAAAAACTCGTGGTGATCGTTGTCGATGCCCGCACCAATCCGAGAACCGAGATCGACAGGAGCCCCGACGGCCCGGGCTTATCCACACTCGTCGACATCATTTCTTCAGTTCCGATGAGTAATTACTCTTTCGACACGGTTCAGCAACTTCAGGACACTTTTGGGACATGGAAAAAAGACGACGATGCGTATGCATCATGCAACAGCATTCTTAAAGATCAATGTCCCGAAGGAAAAATGCCGACAAAGCCTCCCAACATGGCCGAGGCTTTTGCGCTGTATGTCGGTTTCGACCAGATAAAGGAGTCCAAGGAGCGGCAGTACTTTCTCAATCTGCCGACAACCTTTTCATTGCCGGCAAAAGATATTGACAGATTGCGTAAAATCGGCCCTCGGATTCTAGGTCAGTCGTTGGGGTATAAAGCACTTTGCAACGAATTGAAATGCCATGAGGAGTAGCCCCAAAAGGAGATTTTCGGTTCTTCCGGATTATGCGTACTTTTGTAAAGTTGAAAGTAACAAACCGGCAAAGTTCATCGCTTCCGGACGCTGCTCTCCGGCCTCATCGCCTGTCCATCACGGCTGACAGACAGGCCATCCATGGCCTGCTGTCAGTTGCCGACGTCCTGTCCGCAACCCTTCGGGCCTTATGTGGTTACCCGGCGGGCCTTCGCGATGCGTCCTCCATCGATGAACTTTGCCTCCAGTGTTGTATATAAGTACGTTTAAGCCTGATGAGCCTTATTTGGAATCGAAATCGGAGGGCTCTTCGGGCATCCTTCCATTGTCCTGTCTGGCGATCATCCATTGTGGATATTCAGCCGGCAGCGCGCTCACCTCATCGATGCGCCGCAATTCTTTATCGCTCAGCTCAACATTGACGGCATGTAAATTATCTTCGAGTTGTTCCATATTCTTGGCGCCGATGATGACACTGGTCACCACATCCTGGTGCAACAGCCAAGCCACGGCGATATTGGCCACTGAAACCCTATGGTCCGCCGCAATCGGGCGGATTGCATCAACGACATTGAATGCCCTTTCCTTGTCCACCGGGGGAAAATCAAACGTTGCACGGCGAGTTCCTTCGGGCCCGGCTCCGTCTCGGCTGAACTTGCCGCTGAGCAATCCTCCTGCAAGCGGGCTCCATACCATCAAACCAAGCCCCTGATCTTTGAGCAGCGGAACAAGCTCCCGTTCAAGATCACGTCCGGCAACGGTATAATATGCCTGCAGGGATTTAAAGCGGGAAAGTCCCAGCCGGTCCGACGTTCCCAGCGCTTTCATCAACTGCCAGGCTGCAAGATTGCTGGCGCCGATGTAGCGAACCTTCCCTTGACGAACCAGATCGTCGAGTGCCTGCAATGTCTCCTCAACAGGTGTCAGGCGATCATAGCCATGAATCTGATACAGGTCGATATACTCGGTCTGCAGCCGCTTCAGGCTTTCGTGTACCTGATCGAAAATGTGTTTTCTGGAAAGTCCGACCTCATTTGGACCGTCGGCCATACGTCCACGGACCTTGGTGGCCAGTATCACACGATCCCTTTTACCTTTAAGGGCTTCACCCAACAGACGTTCCGATTCACCGAATGAATAAATGTTTGCAGTATCGATGAAATTGATTCCCGCGTCCAGAGAGCGGTCGACAAGGCGCGTCACCGTCTCCTGTCCCAATTTACCGATCACTTGCCAAAATCCACGGCCTCCAAAGGTCATTGTTCCCAGGCAAAGCTTAGAGACGAAGACACCTGTGTTGCCCAATGTATCGTATTTCATGGAAAGTTCCTCCTTAATGGATTCACGGTTCAATTTATTAAAAAGATGGCTGTTGAGATGGGTCGATATCGCCTATTCAGGATTTCTGCGACACCGATAATTCCAAAATAAGACAGCTCGCGTATTCGTCAAATTTTCCCTTGACAAGATTGAACACATGTTCAATATTTCTGAGCGAATGCTCAAATACCTTTTGAAGACAGCATCAGGAACCCAAGTATAAGCAATTAACCGATACAAAAAAGCCGGCCTTAACCAAAGCAGTATGATAAATCCCACACGTCAAAAACTCATTCTCGCTTCGGAGAGACTCCTTCGCCGAGAGGGTCTTGCGTTGATCACCACACGGAAAATAGCAAAAGAAGCCGGCGTGGCGGAAGGGGCCTTGTATCATCACTTCAAAGACAAGGCTGAATTGCTGCATGCAGTGGTTCAATTCAGCATGGGCGAATTTCGCGAAGTCCTGGAGAGCCTCCCCCTCCTTGTTGGGCAAAAGACGGTGCGGGAAAATCTCGAGCATGTCCTGGAAGTGGCTTTTGACTTTCAATTCAAAATCGTGCCGATCGTCTGTTCCCTTTATGCCGATCACAAGCTGTTGGCCCGTACCCGGGAAATCCTGGCAGAACGAGAAATTGGCCCGCAATGTTCCATCAGGGTCCTCACCTCCTACCTGCAGTGCGAGCAACGACTCGGCCGATTGTCCGAAACCGTCGAACCTTATGCGGCGGCCGAACTTCTACTCGCCGGCAGCTTCTACTCGGCAATGATGGACCATTTTTTTGCCCGAAAAGTAGAGCTAAGCGAAACTCATCAACGAATTCATGAAAAAGTGTGCGCGCTCTTAGAGGGACTTGAGCCGCGTTTTAAGCAAAATTCTCTCCCCACCAATGGAACGAAAACGAATGAAACGATTGTGTAAATTTGCATCCATCTCCGGAATTGCAGCGATGTTCCTGACCGGTTGTGCAGTAGGTCCCGATTTTCAGACGCCCGCACCTCCTGCCATCGATAGATACACCGCATCGCCGCTGCCGAAACAGACGGTGACCACGTCGGTAAAAGACGGTGAGGCTCAGCGTCTCGATTTCACGAAGCAGCTCTCTGCACAATGGTGGAAAATGTTTCGCTCTCCGGAACTCAACGCCTTGATCAAACAGGGTATTGAAAAAAACCCCTCGCTTACGGCAGCTGAAGCCGCCTTAAAAGAAGCGCAAGAAAACCTCAAAGCTGCGGGGGGTACCCTGCTTTATCCGAACGTCGACGCAAATGTATCCGCCTCCAGGCAGAAAATTTCCGGAGCGACTTTCGGTGGAACCGGCAGAACCTACAATCTGTTCAATGCATCGGTCAACGTCTCTTACACTTTCGATATTTTCGGAGCATCAAGAAGACAACTCGAAGCGCTGCAGTCATTGGTAGATTACCAGAAATTTCAATACGACGCGGCCTATCTGACGCTCACCGCCAATCTGGCAACCACAGCTATCCAGGAAGCATCTCTGCAGGCTCAAATCGCAGCAACCAACGATATTATAAAAGCAGAGGAACAACAACTTTCACTGGTGCAGCGGCAATTTGACCTGGGAGCGGTTTCCCGCTCCTCGGTCCTTTCTCAGCAATCGGAGCTGGCCAAGACAAAAGCAACTCTGCCGCCGCTTGACAAGCAGTTGGCCATAACCCGCCATGCCTTGTCGGCGCTGACGGGACGGCTACCCGGCGAAGGAGGCCTCCCGAACTTTCAAATGGACTCTCTGCACCTTCCTGGAACACTCCCGGTCAGCCTCCCTTCAGATCTGGTCCGGCAACGTCCGGACATCAGGGCCAGCGAGGCCCTGTTCCACCAGGCTTCAGCCGCTGTGGGAGTGGCGACGGCAAATCTGTACCCGAAGATCACCCTGAGTGGTGGGTACGGAGTTGAGTCTTCCTCAACAGGTGACCTGTTTACAAACCAAAATACCATCTGGAATCTTGGCGCCGGCCTGTTGCAACCGGTGTTTCATGGCGGAGAACTCAGAGCAAAACGCCGTGCTGCCCAAGCCGCATACGAACAGGCGGCCGCAAACTACCGCCTGACGGTTCTACAAGCATTCCAAAACGTGGCAGACGTCCTCCGCTCTCTTGACAGCGATGCGAAAACTCTGCGAGCCCAGGCCGAAGCAGAAACAGCAGCTAAAGCGAATCTGGATATGACGCAAAAGCAGTTTCAGCTCGGGGCGGTCAGTTATCTTACCTTGCTGGTCGCCCAACGGGATTACCA
>JBJKQT010000029.1:0-28363 GCA_046705065.1 Desulfocapsaceae bacterium | reverse complement strand
TTAAAGAATTAAATAGCTGCTATCCCAAGGAAAACTTTTTCTCGCGCAGCGTAGAGATTAAGCGAAAGAGTGATTTTTCAACCTTGTTCCGCTATGAATGAGACGGTACCGGCGCAGGAAAACATAAACTCCCAAGATCCTTATTTTCTTCGATATATTTCCCGAGTATTAATCCGATGGCCTTGGCATCGTTTACCTGTCGCCTGTTGTGCCCGTATTTGGGATAAAAATGGTGAAACCACGATTTTCCGGATTCCGGCATTTTCCCGGCAAGTTTTAAAAATACTCCGATGGTACGCCACGGTTCAACCACAGGGTGAGTAAAAACCACCGGCTTCAAGACACGGGCCCCTTTTTTATACAGGAGAAGCTTCAAGCCTAAATTGTGCATCCGCCAATACCCGCGGCATGAGATAAAAGGCAGAACCGTTCTTTCCTTAAAAAGTTTTTCTCCATCGCGATCAAGAAGTGATAAAACCGGACCACTCGGATGATATGACCAGGTAGGTCCGGCCAGGACGATGAGATCCCAAGGTGAAAAACACTCTGGTGGAAGCTGCTCAATGGGCATTCTCTTACGGAAAAGCGTTACCACCATCATCTTTATCGTGGCGAAATACGAACCCAGGGGAAACGGCACCTCCTCCACGGGTTTTAATTGTTGCCATTCGACATCGATATCATATTCCCCTAATCCCTTGCTCAATCCCTGCAGAAGATTCCTCGTTTGGCTGCTCAATGAAAAAAAAACAATAAGAACTCGTTGCCTTTTCACAACATTCTCTCTGTTTATCTTTTGGTCGGAACCACCAATAGAGTCGGAGTATACAGTAGAATACGACAAAAAAAAAGCCCTCGATCTCTCGAGGGCTTTTATATCTATGAACAAATATCAACTGTTATTCAATTTCGTGCTCAACACCTATGGCTATCTTATAGAGTACGGTCATCAAAAAGAAGCCCGTGGCCCAGATGCCCACAGTTACCCCAATCTCATTGGCGGTGGGGTAGTACTGGGTGATATCGTTAAGCATGCTGGGCACAAAACCTCCGAGAACAAACCCCAGACCTTTGTCAATCCACAGAGCTACAAATATCGCGGCACACGCACCGCCAAGAATCCAATCATTGCCTTCCCTGAATTTCAGATATGCGAACATGCCAAGGCTTAAGAAGTTCAGGAAAACTCCCGTCCACATAAAGGGAACCAAGTTATTGTAGGTGTGCCCGTGTTCGGTAAGGCCGAAGAAAAGATACTGGAGTGTCTCGATATGCCCTGGAACATTGGAATAATAGGCGGTAAAGAACTCCAACAGGACGAAAAAAGTGTTGATGAGCGTCGCGTACATTATGATTGTCGAGACCTTATCCAGTGCCTTTTTACCGGCATCAAAATTCGCGACTCTTTTCATAATGAGACATGCAATGACAACGAGAGCGGGCCCGGCAGCAAATGCAGAAGCGAGAAAGCGCGGGGCTATAATTGCCGACAGCCAGAAGTGTCGTCCGGGCAGACCGGCATAGAGAAAAGCAGTGACGGTATGGATGGAAACAGCCCAGGGAATGGAGATATAAACGAAGATATAGACCCATTTCGGAGGCGGAACTTCCTTTCTCTCAGCAGTGAGGATGACCCAGCCACAAATGATATTCAAGCTCAAATATCCAAGCAGTACGACCATATCCCAGAACAGCATGGAGTTGGGAGTCGGATGCAGAATCATATTCATCGCACGGAGCGGCTGTCCAATGTCAACCATAACGAATAACAGACACATGACGACCGCGGCAATTGCAAGGAACTCGCCGAGAATCGTAATCCTCCCAAATGCCTTATAATCGTGGATGTAGTAAGGAAGGACCAGCATCAGGCCTCCAGCGGCAACTCCAACCAGATAAGTAAACTGGGAAATATACAACCCCCAGGATACATCCCGGCTCATACCGGTAAGCCCAAGTCCGTAGATAAACTGTCTGACATAACAGGCAGCCCCTATGACGATAAATATGCCGAGAAAGGCTAGCCAGGTCCAATACGCAGGTTTGCCCTTGAGTGCTTTTTCAATCATGATGACCTCACACTATGTAAAAGACTGACGGATGTGTCCCTGCGGACGGTTTCCGCTGGATGGTAAATTCTTTAGCAAGAATCTTGCTGATTTCAGAATTTTTATCCTTAATATCTCCAAAGACCAGGGCCCCGCTGTCCTTGATGGCCGCAACACATGCCGGCTCTTGCCCTTGTGCTACAAGATCCGGGCAAAAGGTGCATTTTTCGACGACACCGCGCATCCGAGTGGGGAAATCGGGGTTTAAGTGCTTGATATATGGCCTCGGATCCACCCAGTTGAAACTCCGGGATCCATACGGGCAGGCCGCCATGCAGAAACGGCATCCGATACAACGATGATAGTCCTGGGTTACCATGCCGGTGCTTTCCATCTTGAAGGTCGCCTTGGTCGGACAGACTCTGACGCACGGAGGAAACTCACAGTGATTGCACAGCGTCAAAAACTGGGCGTCTTTAAATTTTGCGGCCAAATGAGATTCACTCATCTCGGGAAAGGTGTGGTTGAACCCATCCTCCCATATCCATTTTATTTCATGGTTCTTTTGATCGGGCGGAAACTCCGGGATATTATAGGTAGTATTGCAGGCGGCGATGGCTTTCTCCATAAGCTCAGGCTGGGCCAGGAGTTTACGCGTATCTATGACCATGCCATACTGCTTGTCCACCTTGACCTGCGTTTTTTCAGCCTCTTCGGCGGCATACGATGTGGTGGTGGCAATCTTGGCAAGAACCGGAGTTCCGATTCCGGCAAGCGCAGAGATCCCTGCGATCTTCAAAAATTTTCTTCGTTCGTTATCCATTAGTGCATCTCCTTCTTTGCTGCTGCCTGCTTTTCGGTAATATGACAATCCCAGCAATAAGGTTTAACCGCAGCATATTCATGACAAGTATCGCAGAATTTTTCTTTACTGGTATGGCACTTCAGGCAGGCCAGCTGCAATCCCTTTCCAAACACCTTGCCGTCCACCGTAATGGGTTCCCGTTCATCCTTGCGGATGACCTCATCACGCCAACGGAGAAGCAGCTGCATATGGGTATCCCGAATCTGCTGCAAAGGAAGAACACATTGTTTTTCCCCCGGGGGCAGTTCCGGCTTCGGCACGGCACCGGCATTCAGGTGATTGTACCAGATAGGAGCCGTCAAAATGAGGATAAATATGATCAGTCCCGGAATAATTGTCTTCTTGTTATACATTATCGTAACTCCTCTATTCCCGGTCGGAATTAAAGCAACGTTCGAAGGCCGTCATCAAGATCGCCTCGTGTTTCGCCATCGAATACCAGGGCATTGCCGACAAGTTCGGAAATACCGCACACCCTGACATCGGGATTCCAGTAATTCATCAAAGAGGTCAGGGTTGCCCGATCGATGGCACACACACATGCCAGCATATTGACGTCTTTCTTGTCATGGACATACTTGACCGCGTTGGCCCTAGGCAGCCCCGAACGCATCCTCAATTCCATGATTTCATCGGTATTCAGACCGGTTCCGGAACCGCAACAGAAGGTCTGTTCACGGATGGTATTTTCAGGCATCTCGACCCAATCAACGACATGATCAAGGATATAGCGTGGCTCATCCATCAATCCCATGGCCCTGGCTGTATTGCATGAATCATGATACGTTGCCTTTACGTGACTGTTTCTGCTCTTGTCGAGCCTGAGCTTTCCGTTCTTGATCAAATCCGCGGTAAACTCACTAATATGAACCATTTTGGTCGAGGCAGCGTTTTTAAATACCGTCCCAGTGATAGGTGAAACAGGAGTCTCCAGGAAATCTGCCGGACCGTTCATGGTGTCCATATATTGGTGCAGAACGCGCCACATATGACCGCACTCACCGCCGATGATATATTTCACGCCAAGACGTTTGGCCTCGGCATACATCTTGGCGTTAAGTTTTTTCATCGCCTCATTGCTGGTGAACAGGCCGAAGTTACCGCCCTCGGAGGCGTATGTCGACCACGTGTAATCAAGCCCGAGGTATTCGAAAAGCAACAAATACCCCATAGCCGTATACAATCCCGGTTCGGCGAAGACATCGGCCGACGGGGTTATGAACAGGATCTCAGCTCCTTTTCGGTTGAACGTATGATTAATCTTGATTCCGGTAAGATTTTCAATATCATCGGCCAGGAAATCGACGTTATCCTTGAAGGTATGCGGCTGCAGCCCCATATGGTTGCCGGTACGGTTTGAATTCGACACCGGTTCGAGAATCCAGTTGATGCCGACTCCGACCAGATGCAGCAGCTCGCGCAGCATCATCGTAACCTCGGCAGTATCTATGCCGTACGGGCAGAACACGGAACATCTGCGGCACTCGGTGCACTGATATGAGTACATGAACCACTCTTTCAGCACACCGACGGTCATTTCGCGGGCTCCGGCCATCCTGCCGAGAAGCTTTCCTGCGAGTGTAAAATCGTTGCGGTAAACGGAGCGAAGCAGCTCAGCCCGCAGTACCGGCATATTTTTAGGATCGCCAGTGCCCAGGAAAAAGTGGCATTTATCTGCACAGGCTCCACATCGCACACAGCAATCCATGAAAATTTTCAGAGAGCGGAATTTGCCGAGTCTCTCTTTCAAGCCGGAGAGGATAATCTCTTTCCAGTTCTCAGGGAGTTTCCAGTCATCATCCTCAGGCGACCACTCCCTGGCGTTGGGAAAATTCAGTCCGTTCTGGCTATTGAGATATTCGACTTTCTCCTTCTTGGCCGGATACGCATAGTTCCCCTCCCTGAAGACGGCGGGTATTTCCATCCAATCCCTGGTCGGTATAGCTCCTGTTGCCAAGGACGGTCCCTGTACTACGCTTTGTGATAATTGTTCTAATTTTGGAACTGCCATCGTTTCTAATCCTTATACGCTAGTATTGGGTTTACAATAGAAATTTTCATCCTTTGTCAGCAGGCAACTCTTTCTCAACCGGAATACCGGCATCGACCATGAACTCACGGAATTCGTCTTCATATCCCGCATAGGAATGCGGTTTGATTGCAGGATCATTCCATGGATTGATATGCCGAACCGCGCGGCTGTTGTTTTTCATGTTTCTGGTCGGACTCAGGAAAACCCCTCCCAGATGCATCAGTTTGCTGAACGGGAAATAAATAAGGAGCGTACAGACAAGACAAAGATGGATATAGAATATCGCTCCAAGTTTGGTCAAAATCACCGGCGAGAAAGTGACAAGCCCCAAGGCCAATCGCTTAATGGTGAGAATGTCGACATCGGTCCGCAGGAAATAACGCATCAAAATACCGGTGCAGGCAATACCGAAGATAAGTACAAGCGGGAAGAGGTCGTTGTTAAGAGTGATGTATCGTACGTGGCGATTGAAAATTCGTCTGCCATAGAGATAAACAATGGCGATCAGAATGGTAGCGTCGGTGACGTAAAAGTTAGGAGCACCGATTTGAAAAATTCCGTCACCAAAATCGAGCCAGTTGACCCAGGCAGGAACCGGATTCAGGAACAGGCGCATATGCCTGAGAACGATTAAGAGAAACGAGTAATGAAACATCAGGGCAAAAACCCACAGCCATTTCGATGACTCATAGGTGATTTTCGGGCCGTTATGGATTTCTGCTTTTGTGTTCCTGAACAGCGATCGGAAGGTGAAGATCTCAAGGATCATTCTGGCCACGACCTCGGCGGTCGTGTTCGGACATTCAAGTTTGTTCTGCTTAATGAAGTCCAAAGATGCCGCTTGTCCACAGGTAGTCTGAATGGAAAAAGGCACGGGCGATTTGGCCCAGTCTACGACCTTGTAGATAAACCCACCCGCAAAGACCAAAATGGCCAGGTAAGGGAGCGCAATACCGAAAAAGGACTGCATACCCGGGACCTGGGATCCGAGCCCGGCAATCAAGATCAAACCGATGACCGCCAGAAATGAGAAGGCGTACTTCATTTCTTACCTCGCTTCAAATTGAACTGAATATTTTTGGAGACCATATCGATGAGGCACGACACTCATTCGATCCGGAGACCAGTTACTTGTTTTCAACCTTTTTGGAACCTTGACTCCCGATATCTTTTTCCAATTTCGACGGGCAACGGCTGTCCGTAAGAACATGAGATCCGGTTTTTATCTCTCTTATTCTGACCTTATACAATTGTTCTCTGCATTGCATGTAGATATCGAAGGCTTTCAGCATTGCAAGGTCAACCGCGAACTCAAAATCATACAGCTCACTCACCAAATGGCAATTCGCCTCATCGTCGGCCAGAACTTCACGGACGATATGCTTCACCGAGTTGAGCGGTGCAACTGCCTGTGAAGCCGTAAACTCCTGTACGGAACGAAGTTTTATAATCTCTTCGATGGGCGCCGTAAATTCTTTTGAATCGGCATTGTCCGCCAGCAGGAAAAACAACTTAGTCAAGGCCTGCCGCGTAATGCCGCCGACAGGGTTCGAAAACCTATTATTTTCCTTCAGGAAAAATTCAGATGCCTTATAAGTGGACAGAGTATACTCAACCCACCTGTTGACTATCTTCTCCCAATGGTTCCTCAGTGCTTCGCCGATATCCATCGACAATTGCCTCTTTCAACTTAAGCTTTTTTTTGAATAATCATTCAAAATTACAAATTATATATAAATGAATGGCCATTCACAAATCATGACTTTTAGCACCTTTCCCGCCCTTTTTCAAGATTATTTTTTCCCGCCAAGAGCATCCCGGTTAAACGGAATGCAAGGAAAGGTGCTAAAAAAGCATGAACCTTATTTTTCCATATCGACAATGATGTTTTTGGCTTCGCTTATATACGGATCCGTTTTTATCTCCTCTTTCCAGTCGGGCACTTCATCCTTCTTTCCCTCGAGGTCCGAGCGTTCGCCGTCACCCATTCGCTCTTGGTACTTCCGGAATTGAGAACCGATTTTATCCCTCTCTTTACGATCCTCATCCATCTTTTTCCTCATATCCGCAAGCTTTAGCGAAATTTCAGTCTGTTTACTTCGTTCCGTGGCTTTTTTCGCCTCTTCCGCTATAATCTGCAGGCCTTCCTCATGTTGTACCCTTTCCTTGCTTCTTTTTTCCAGCATGTCCAGGTTGAGCGGTTTTCCACTGAACGGAGTGAAATCGACGGGCCCGACCTGGTCCCAGGGCAAAGAGTAGTCAAGGTATTTTTCCCCTGATTTTAGATGCTGAAAAAGACTTGGCAAAATAATATCGGGGACAACCCCTTTATACTGTGTGGAACCTCCAGTAACTCTGTAAAACTTCTGAATTGTCACTTTCAGCGCCCCAAGGTCGGAAAATTTTTTCAGCTGCAGAATGGGCATGTTCTCGTTGAGATCGATGATTGTCTGCACTGTTCCTTTTCCGTGCGTGTGCGCACCACCAACAATAACAGCACGTTTGTAGTCTTGCAGGGCTGCCGCCACAATCTCCGAAGCCGAGGCGGAAAACTGGTTTACCAGAACGACAAGAGAGCCGTCATATTCGATGCTGTCATCGTCGTCGTCCAAAACCCGTGTCGTTCCGTAGGTGTTTTTCACCTGGACAATGGGACCGGACTTGATAAACAGACCGGCGATGTCGACAGCGTCCACAAGCGATCCACCGCCGTTATTCCTTAAATCCAGGATAATCCCTTCTATTTTGGTCTTTTTGAGGTCATCGATGGCTTTGCGCATGTCGTCGGTGGCGTTCCTGGCATTTCCGCCGTTTTTGGACTTCTCGAAGTCGCGATAAAAACTCGGGATGAGAATATACCCTATCTTTCCGCCGTCGGGAGAATCGATAACCGTGTCTTTGACAAAAGTCTCTTCTATCTGAACCACGCCCCTGACAATGGGAATGATTTCCTTTGTGCCGTCCGGTTTCTTCACGGTCAGCCGGACTTCTGTCCCTTTAGGGCCTCGGATCAGACGAACGGCTTCGGAAATACGCATATCGGTGATATCCACAGGCTCGGCACCGGCCTCAGCTACCTGGAGAATCGTATCCTCGGCCTGGAGATGCCCCTGTTTTGCAGCCGGACTCCCGGGAATAATTCTGACGACCTTGATAAATCCGTCATCCTCCCGCAAAAGCGCCCCAATCCCTTCCAGGCTGCCGCGCATATGAATGTCGAAGTCTTCTTTTTTATCCGGAGGCAAATAGTTGGTGTGCGGATCGAACGACCTTGCTATGGCGTTGAAATACCGATCGTAATAATCCTGGAGATCCTCCTGATGGAGACGGAAGAAAAACTCCTTGTTGACCTTCGTCACCTTCTCGGTAGCCTCTTTCCAGAGAGCCGTATCGGAAAGCTTTTTTTTGGCTTTTACCTGATCCTCACCGAGTTGGATGTATCTGGACATGACTTGAACCTTCATGATTTTACGCCACCGGTCCTTCAATGCCTCTAGATTGTCGGCGTACGCCAGTTTTTCCGGATCGGTTTCGTAGGTCTCATCACGATTCACATCGAAACCGTGCGCCATGATTTGATCCACCATTTTTTCGACTTGCCCGATGCGTTCCTTCATGATGTCAAAACTGGCATCCGGCAGAACCATCGTGCCATGCTCCAGGTTATCGGCTATATGTGTCGAGAAAGCTTTCAGCGCTGTGATATCCTTCTTCAAAAGAAATCTTTTCTGATAATCGAGCTGTTTCATATAAAGAGTAAACGCCGCCTCGGATTGGGCCGCATCCATCTTTTTGTCGCTGAAATGGATGGCTGGAAGCTGTTTATCAAGCATATAACCGATCAGCTGATTTCGTTTCCGAGCCTGACTCTGTGTTTCTTGCGCATCTTTGGCGGCAACGGTCCCTGCCGTCAGGAGCAGCAGGGCCAAAAAAGCCGCTGCAAATCGAGTAATGGGATTTTTCATAACGTTTTTTAGAGAAGAGGTGACGTGGTGATACCCCCACGGAATACGGCCTGTCGGTAGTTTTGCTAGACAGACATAACAAAAGCGGAAAGCAAATACCATCGAAAAAGAGTGCGATCCTGCAAAAATGCCTTTTTCAATACACACTCTATGTTTCGTTTCTTTAGAAATATCTTTCCATAATTTCCGGGATTTCCTGCCTGGTAAGCCCAAGCTCCAGGGCGAAGGCAAGCAGTTCCTGAAGCGAACAGTTCACAGAGGATGACGGAAAGACGCCCTCATGGACTTCGGCGGCGAGAAAAGTCCTCAACGCCAGGGCTGCAGCCCGTCGTAAAGACGAAATCTCAACCTGATGCCGGAGATGAAACATTTTGACCCGCTGCCAATTTTCAATGGAACGTCTCAGGCCTCTATAGTGCGGTTTCCCCCTGTTTTCCGGGTGCATATCGCGCAGGATTATATCCTGGTAACGCCCCTTTGCAGCTTCGAGCAATAGCCCTCGCTCCGTCTCGCTCAGCTCAAGGCGCGGCCCGCTCTCATCCTGAGTTAAATAGTATACCGAAGAATGATAGGCAATCTCAGGGAGCTCTCCCGAATCGCGAACCGTAAGCCACTCATTTTCAAAAGCAACCTGCCGATCAATCATCGTCTTCTTTCAACCCGAAGATTGTCCGCAACATATCGGCCTTCATTTTATTGTCGTGTTTGCAGGAATCCTGTTTCAAAAAGAGTAAAGGATCGTGGAGAATCTTGGAGGCTATCGCCGTCGTCATCTTTTCCAAGGTCTGCCGTTCCTTCTCGGATAATCCGTGAAGCCGGGGATACGTTTTGTCCAGTTCGTTCCTGCAGATATCGTCCACTTTTCTTCTGAGTGCGGCAATCGTCGGCGTCACCGCCATGCCTTTGTGCCAATGCTTGAACTTCAGGACCTCTTCGTCTACGATCCTGCTTGCCTTGACTGCTTCTTTCTCGCGTTCCGCCTTGTTCAACTCCACGACGCTTGTCAGGTCGTCTATGTCGTAAAGGAAGACATTTTCGATGTCATTCAAGGCCGGATCAAGGTCCCGTGGAACAGCGATATCGATGAAAAACAAAGGCTTGTTTCTCCTTTTACGCATTACGGGTCTGACCTGATCCTTCTGCAGAATAACTCCTTTTGCCCCTGTTGAACTAATCAGGATATCAACCCGTTCGAGCTGCAGCACCAGTTCCTCAAGGGATACGGCATCACCTTTGAACTTTCTCGCCAGATCGACCGCCCGTGACAACGTTCTGTTGGCCACCACCACCTCGCCCACACCCTGTCCGACGAGATGCTCGGCGGCAAGTTCCGCCATTTCGCCGGCTCCGACCAGCAAAACTTTTTTATCCTGCAGACTGCCGAAAATCTTCTTTGCCAGCTGAACAGCTGCGTAACTGATGGAAACGGCCGACGATCCGATACCGGTCTCACTGCGGACACGCTTGGCCACTGAAAATGACTTGTGCAGCAGCCTGTTGAGCAATGCTCCGGTGCATCGTTGAGCAGAAGCATGTCGATATGCCTCTTTCAACTGCCCAAGAATCTGCGGTTCTCCGACAATCATTGAATCAAGACTCGACGCCACCATGAAAATATGGCGGACAGCTTTCTCGTCGTAATAAATATATATATAATCCCGGCATTTATCCCTGGGGACACTCCCGCCGAACAGAAAGTCGACCAGACGGTCCTCAAGGTGATCATCCGCTTCTGCCACAAGAAGGAGCTCCACACGGTTGCAGGTGGAAAGCAGATAATATTCGCGACAGCCGGGTATTTCGGCAAGCCGTTTAAGAGGCTCCACATACCCGCCCGTCAGTGCTATTTTCTCCCGCACTGCAAGAGGCGTTGACTTATGGTTGACGCCGATGAGCAAAATTCTCTCAGCGGGCATAGCTATGCACCCCTCCAAGCAGAAATGTCACCCCCCAGAGGGTGAAAAGGACTGCACAAAAACCGAAAATCGCCATCACTGCTGCTCGTTTCCCCCGCCAGCCGACGGTGATACGCTGATGCACCTGGATCAAATAGATGAACCACGTGATCAGGGACCACGTCTCTTTAGGGTCCCATTGCCAATAGGTGCCCCATGCCTGGTGTGCCCACATTGTACCGGTCACGATGCCTATGGTAAGAAAGAGAAACCCTGTGGTTAGACAATGGCTATTCAATTGATCCAAGGCATCGAGGGAGGGTAGGCGGGAAAAAAAGTAGCCGAATCGCTTGCTTTTCAATTCCCTTTCCTGAAGCAGGTACATGAGCCCCCCGCAAAAGGCGAGGGCTAAAAAACCGTAGGAGATCAGGGAAACTCCGGCATGAACGGGTAGCCACAGACTCTTCAAGGCAGGGACCAACGGTTCGGTTTTCCTTGAGACCGAGGCCGAAATCACAAGCAAAATGAAAATTAAAAGGGAGACGAATGTCCCGAAATTTTTGACTGTATATCGCCAACGAAAGGAAAGGTAAGCCCACGTTGAGGCCCAGGCGAAAAAGGCAACGGCCTCATGCAGGGAAGTTACCGGCGCATACCCCGTCAACAGATAGCGGGACAGGAGGTAAGCGGTCTGAAGCACCCCTGAGGCAACGAGTATCCATCGGGCAATGGTCCGGACCCTTTTTTTTCGAGTGATGAAAAAAACGATATATGCGGCACAGGACAAAAAGGTTACAACGAGAACGGCCTGAAAGAGGAGATAACTTATTTCGCTTATCATAGTCTTCTGTGTGAGCGGATCTGATGTTTTATAACCTGCCGAAAAATATAACGATCAGTCATCATAAAGTTCTTTTCCGCCATTGAACCCGTCTCCGGGCTTTTCCTTTAAGGAGATGTACTCCACAAGTCCGGCCACATTGATTGTATTCGGCAGAGTCTCAGCAAGTTTGACCTCAAGAGTCTGCCAATCCCGATCACGAAGACAACTCAAGACATCCATCTCCAGGATTTTTTCAAACACGATCTTATGCGACGAAGGCGGACCGCCATCGCCAACGACTTCCGCTCTGATCGCCGCCAAGAGCTCGACCAGCAGCCTGTATTCAAAACCGTATTCCCCGGCCAGCTTCTTTCTAATCCAGGCCGACAGCGCAGGACTGCCGCCTCCGGTAGATACGGCAAGCAGCAGATCCCCTTGCCTTACTGTCGCCGGAACCTGAAAGGTACAGGCCTCCGGGATGTCGGCGCTGTTTACAAGAACGTCACGGCTGCGGGCCTCTTCAATTACCTCCCGTTGAACCTCGCAATTGTTGGTGGCGGCAAATACCAGGAACGCTCCCGCCAGATCCCCGGAGCGAAATTCTCTCTTCTCCCATTCAATCTTCCCGTTGCCGGCTAATTCTTGAATGGAAGAACAAACCGTCGGGCTGATAACCTTCACATGGGCCCCGCAGGCCAAAAGCGGTACGATTTTCCGAGCCGCGACCTCTCCTCCTCCGATAATCAGGCAAAAGCGGTCTTGTATCTTAAGGTTAATGGGGTAGAAAGGCATGTCCTAGAAATTTACGTCCTTTTTCCACTTCAGACAGTTGACCATGATGGTCACCTGCCCTCGGGATGTGTTCATGGTTTGCCTGCCTGCGGCGATACGGAAATCCTCTTTCGCCATATCCAAAAATTTAACTAAAGATTTTCGTTTGATATCATGAGCTAGGTAGAGAGCGCCGTCGGGTTTTAGATACCGTTTGACCAAGGCAAGGATCGGCTGCAGGAACTCTTCCCTGAAGAGAATTTCTGCACCTGCTATCACGTCGAAGGGCTCCATATCCGGCGGATTAAGCCAGTCCAGAAGCAATGTCCTGACATTGGGCAGCCCCGAAGCCACACTGCTTACTCGCTGAAAATCAAGAATGATTTCTTCATAATCACTGAGTGTCACCTCAAAACCGGCAGAGGCAGCGGCAAGTCCCGGAGCTCCGAGTCCGGCCCCAAGTTCCAGCAGGGTTCGTCCTTTTTCTTTTGCCTGAGGCAGAGAGGCCAGCAAATACGAAAGTACCATTGCCGCCTCCCAAAGCCTTATCCAGAAAGGAAACTCGGATACGTTTTCAAAAGGATCCTTGCCGGCCAATACTTCCTCGAGATCTGCAGCCTTCAACAGCCTGATGGTCTTGTCCCCGACTTTCAACTTATCAAAGGTAAGAGAGTAGTTGTCTTTGATGCGGTTGTAAATCTTGCGTTCCCGTTCCGGTAAATTTCTAATATCCATAGTTCTGGCGACTACGAAGCGCCCTTACTCCCCATTTGTGGAAATGAATTGTTATACTGAGAGGTTATATTGAGAAAGGACAACAAAAAAAGTTGGTCATTCGCAATAGCTCAATTTTTTAGAATACCCATGAACCTTGCGCGTGTCAATCGGCAAACCGGCAGTGAATTTCACCCTCAACCGGGTCGTCGGAGCAAAAGAAAGATGAAATTTAATTCATCACGCTTTTAATATCCTTGGCAAAAACGGAATGGGGCACGTACATATCATATTTTTTTACGATATCACCCTTTTGATTGATGAGAAAAGACGTTGGAATCCCTCTAATTCCGCCGAAACCGCTAACCGTATGTTCGTCGGCCATAACCACCGGATAGTTGATGCCCAATTTCTTGACAACCCTGGCGACAACTCTTGAATCCTGGTTATCAATGGAGAACGCGACAACTGAAAAGCCGTCCCGAGACAATTCCTTCTGTAAATCCTTCAAGCTGGGGACTTCCTCCATGCAGGGAGGACACCACGTAGCAAAAAAGATTACCAAAAGGACTTTCCCTTTAAGGTCCTTGCTGTCTATGGGTCTTCCATTGGTCACCTCCGGAAGTGAAAAAGCCGGCATCTTTGATATTGCATATGACGGAACCACAGTCAAAGAAAACGATACAAAGAGGAAGGCAATTATGGATAGACTAAGAAAATGGGCTTTTTTCATTGACCTGCTCCTAAGAATATTTAAAAACTGTTCGTAGTATGATACTCTCGTCCGGCAAAATTTTCCTCTTTTTTCCGCAACGGTCCCAGGATGAGGCCAAAATCTCCATTATTGCCGTCCGTTGCCAACAAATAAGAAAAAAGGGAGCAGAGATGAGTGTAATAAATTGCAAAACGTGATAGACTACGGCCCGCTCGTGTTTCGATGTTCCTCGATATGACCAGAGTAAGCAAGATATCGTTCGTCTGTTTACTTTTTTCATCCGTCGGAACCCCCATACAAATACTCAAGCATACAGGTAAGACATAACATCCGTTTAAGGAACCGTTCAAGATGATACATCAGCCCTTTCGCTCACCTCTTCGTATAAATTTTGTCATCCTTTTCTGCTTGCTTTTGTCACTATTTCCAGCTGGAAACGCGATCGGGCAAGTTGTCGACCGCGTGGTTGCCGTGGTCAACAACGATGTCATCTTACTTTCCGACCTGAAAGACGCAGGCAAAGATTATTACAAAACAATCAAAGAAAAAACACCTGCTGATTCGCTTCAACCGGCTCTTGAAAAAGCCGAAAACGAAGTGCTCAATCACCTGATAGAAAAGGACCTCGTCACCCAAAAGGCCAAAAAAGACAAGATTTCGGTGACCGACGAAGATTTTCAACGCGCTTATGCTATGATGGTTAAACGAAGCGGGTTGACCGAGGACAGGTTCATTGACAAAATAAAACAATCCGGCTTGACGCAAGCCGACTACGAGAAAAATCTCAGGTATGAGATTCTCCAGGAAAAACTCATTAATCATGATATCCGCTCAAAGATTGTCATAACCGACAATATGGTCAAAGACTATTACGACAATCATAAAGCGGAGTATACGAAAACTAAAGGTGGATATGCCCTTCTGCAAATGGGATTTACCTGGGGTAAATCACTTGAATCTCAAAAATCGGCCCCTGATATGTACGCCGACAAGATAGCTGCCAAAAGACGGGCGGAGGAAGTCCGTAAGCTCGCCGAGACAGGCCAAGATTTTAAGGAGCTCGCCAAAAAATATTCGAATTTTCCATCAGCCGCGGAGGGCGGAGACATCGGCATTCTCCAAGAAGATGACATGGCCGCGGATATGCGTGATGCCATCATCAGCCTGAAGCCGGGCCAAATCAGCAAAATAATAGAAACCCCGGCTGGTTTTCAGTTTTTCAAGCTTCTGGCAGATAAAGACGGAGTGGATCCCAAATCTTCTTATGAGGATGCAAAAGAAGGGATCAGAGAAATCCTGTATCGTCAGCAGTTGAAAAAAGAATTTGAAAGCTGGGTCAAGAACCTGAAGGGAACGGCATATATAAAAAAAATGTATCCTTGATGTTGCACCAATCCGACTTTCTCACTATGGCCGCAGACCGTTTTGGACGACACTTGACCGAAAACCTTGCGCTGCACGCCTCTAATTCATTTCCTTTTACAGCAGGAATCAAAAGATGGTAAATGAAGCTTCTTTACCCGAAACTGAAACATTAGGCCAATTTTTACATAGACATAGAATCGAAAAAGGCCTCGATTTAGCTGAAGTGGCAGACGAAACCAAGATCCCCCAATCGACATTGAAGGCGATGGAAGAAGGTGATCACAAGGCTCTGCCGGCCGACGCCTTTGCCCGGGGATTTTATTCGATTTATGCCCGCCTCCTTGAGTTGGATGTGGACTATGTCCTTGAACACTACGCGAAGGAACGGGCAGCCTCTTCGAAAAACACCAAAAAAACGCTGCAGACGCCCTCGAAACTAGGCGAAGCGGTGAGCCCGATGGCAGAACGCCCCATGGTCAGCCCGATATCCGTCATGGGCTTTGCCCTCGTTCTGATTATCCTGTTCATCACCGGATTCTGCTGGTATTTCTCTTGGAATCCTGCAAAATTCCTAAGCAACCAACTGCGAAGTTTAGGGACAAAACCGGCTATCGAACAACCGAAAGAAAAGAGCCCAATGCCTCAGGCTACGCCCTCCGTCAATGAAACAACGATGCAGACGGCGCAACCAAAAACCGAAACGGAGAATACGACGACTCCGGCCACATGGAAATATACGCTTTTGGCGGAATTTGAAGAACCCACCAAGGTTACGGTCGTCGTGGACGAGGACTTTCCCGAGGAACTGAGTTTTTCCGCAGGGCAAAGCCACGAATGGCATCCAAAGGAATCCATGACGTTAACGCTCCCGGCGGGAACAAAAACGCGTCTGACCTTAAACGGCGTGATAATCCCGCTGCCGGCTCCCGTGGATGGGTTCATCACGGTTTCGGTACCCGGGTCATTGCCGCACTGACCTTATTCCATGTGGAGAGAAAAAAGCGGGCCATGTCCCTAACGGATGGGCACGATCTTTTTCTTCATACCGGAACAAGGTCTTTTTTCTTACTCACAAACGTAGGGTCCTTTCATGGCCTCTCCCGAACTGGAGACCGCAGCCATAGTCCTTGATTGCCGGGATCACGGCGAGTCCGACAAAATCGTCACCTTTTTTTGCCGGGATGCCGGCCGTCTTTCCGGCATAGCCAAGGGGGCCAAACGCAGCAAAAGGCGCTTTGTCAATAAACTAGAACTCTTTTCCTTGCTTCACCTCACCTACTCTCTTTCCCGCCATGGGAACCTTGCCTTTATCTCTGCCGCCGAACTGGAATCAGGCTTTCTGAATCTCCGGACAAAGGTCGAACTCTACAATGCCGCCACAATCATCCGCGAGTTCATCCTGATGGGTGTGAGAGAAAAAGAATGCGATCAGAGAGTATTCGATCTTCTCAGTTGGGCATTCCAATCCCTGGACGAAAACCGCCCTCACCTGCCCATAGTCATTATGTTCCTGCTGAAATTTTTTGATTACATCGGATACAAACCGGACCTTGTGCATTGCCATCATTGCAATCGTCCGGTTTCAGCACAAAAGAGGTACAGCTTCAATTATACGACAGGAGGCGTTATCTGCGAGAAATGCGCCGCATACGGCTTTCAGACTACCGTATCCCTTTCCCTCGGGACGATGCGTCTTTTGAACAACATCCAAGTCCAACCCATGGAACGATTGCACCGTTTGCAGTTCTCTAATCTTGCTCTCAACGAATCCCTTGTTCTACTGCACCGTTTCGGCAGGAATCTATTCCAACGCGATATTCACTCTTGGGAGACGATTGTAAAATCGGAAGATCAAGGACAAGGGGCAAGATACTGACGCAGACGAAATCGACATTCAGATCGTGGTCTTTCGTCCGCTACAGATATCGGATTTCTCCGCTTTGCACGGTAGTGCATGTGCCGTCATCGAGCTGCAATAGAAGTGCACCGTCATTCAAGATATCAAGCACCGTTGCCTGATAGAGCGGGGCTTCAAAAACATCCATCCCATATACAACCCTCCTGCCGATGGTATTCGAGAGGTCTTTCCAGCATTCCAATACCTTATGATCGCCGTTTCTTCCTGAAAACGCCTCCCCGCGCAACTCACGGGCCTCCTCGAAATACAACAGGCCAAGATTCCAGGAAAGTTTGGCTAAAAAATTCAGTGTGAAATGATGGAGGTCAACGGGGCGGCACAGCTCGTGAGCCAGAGAAGTCGCGGTTGTTTTTAGTTCTTCGGGAAACGACCGGTTATTGAGGTTTATCCCGAACCCGATCAGATCATAGTCATCATGGCGACGCGGCCCGGAATACCCTTGAATCAGAAAACCGGCAACCTTTTTGTTGTTAATCAGCACATCGTTTACCCAACGAAGGTACGCTTTGTCTGCCCCTTCCTCTCTGACTGCTTCGCAACAGGCCACTCCCACGGCCAAGGAAAGTAAACGTCTGGAAGCGGGAAGAAGCGTATTGGCGTGTATCAAACAGCCCCAAAGCCCCCCGTTGGGAGCATGCCAGGAACGCGAAAAACGTCCCCTTGAGTGCGATAAACGCTCTGCTATCACGATCGTTCCGCTTGACACCGATCGATCTTCATTTTCCGTTGCATCGATTGCGGTACGGGCGTAGTCCATTGTTCGTTCAAGATACGTGTGATGCTCAAGTATCGAGCCGACGAAGGCACCGTAACGAAGAACAGTTTCCGCATCCGCCATCGTCGGCCTGCGGAAAGGAAGTTCATGATCCAGGAGAAAACGCCTAAGCTCATCTGCTGTTGGAGGGAATACCGACATTGGCAAGACGTCATTACCCGTTAGGCTGAACCCGGGTTAGCTCTGGGCATCCCAGTCGGCTTTGACTTTGGTGATGATTTTTTGAATTAACGGCAGTTTTTCCGGGGCACAGACACCGATCAAGGGCTCTCCCTGTTCAACAGATATTCCCGGTTTGAAATAAATGGAATAAACCACCCCCGGCTCACCTTCATAATATACCGGAGTATCCCGCTTCATCAAGGACATGGTAATGATTTCATCACCGGGTTTAATGGATACGGCCTGAGCGCCTTTTTTTTCTATACGTGATTGAATGTCCAACGAGAAAAAATACTTTGCCTTTTCCGGAGCCGGAAAGAGATAGAGAACTTCCTTGAGGATATTTTCTATGATTTCCTTTTTCTTCAAGGGATGACGAATGGTCATCAGTTTTTCACCCGCTTCGACGAATTTTCCGTCGAACTCTGTATGAATACCGGCCACGGTGCCGTTGGTCTGGGAGGTCACGAGTTTTGTATTCCGTTCCCTGGTTATCTCGTAAAGAACGGTACCGGGCACATGCAGCCACTGCCCGCTCGGGGCAACCACCGCATCGCCTTCGGCAACCAAACAGCGGACGACGCCTGTGTGTGTGGCGCATACATCGACATAATCATACGGGTCCGACCGGTACTTACCTAAAATTTCGTCAAAATCTATTTCATTCGCCATACTTCCAGCCTGTAACATTGACAAAAGACAGTCTTTTTTTGGGGAAAAGGCCTATCACAACAGGCGCGGAAAAAGGCGCCTTTACAAAAAGGTCACCGTCAAAAGTACCGCCGCAGCCAGGGTGACATTTTCCAGGACATGTGCTTTCATACAGCCGTCGAAGGAGATATTTTGCAGTGCCAAACCATCAATCCAAGGAGCATTGAGGACTCCTGTATGCGCCACCGGAACGGCTCCCACAACCAAAAGACACAGATCGAGCAACAAGACACCGATAATTGCATACCTCCACCATTTTCCGTTCATATCATCACCGTTTTGCAATTCTATAAACCGAGGACAGTGAACTCTGCCTCCACCGGAAAACCTCTAAGCTAAAGCCGAGCCAAGTTTACTGAGATAATCTCAACATGGCAAGTCTATTCTTCCTGTTATCTGTTTTCCCCAGAGTGGGATGATGGTATAGTGGATTAGCCCGCATTTCTCATCAGTTCAGGCGGATCATGAGAAATGCGGGCCAGAACGAAGCAGAACAATCCATACTACGTTTTAACTACTAAAAATCGACAATGGCTGCGCAGGATTCCGACAAAGACACCCTATTCAACGTGAACGCCGTACCGGAAGATTTCACCTTTTCCGAGCGTGTCGTCGAAGTATTCGATGACATGCTGGACCGGTCTGTTCCTTTTTACCGCGAAGTCATACACTCCACCGCCCGTATTTTGAATGTTTTTTTGAAGCCCGGAGACAAAGTCGTCGACCTCGGATGTGCAACCGGCACGACCTTGCTGGAGCTGACCAGGGTTCTTGCGGACAAAGAGCTTGAATATATAGGAGTCGACAACTCTCGGGCAATGCTGGAAAAGGCCAGACTGAAAAGCGAACTCTACTCAAAAAAAGACCGCATCGCTTTCATGGAAGAGGATATTACCCGGCTGAATCTCCCTGGAACCGGGGCCTTTGTCTTAAACTACACCCTGCAGTTCATCCGGCCTTTGCTCAGAGAAGGATTTCTTCGCCGCCTCCACGACGACCTCCGCCCCGGAGGAATCCTTATTTTAAGCGAAAAGACCATCAGCCCGGACGGCAGGATGAACAGAGAATTCATCGATATTTATCACCAATTCAAGCGCGAAAGGGGATATTCCGAACTTGAGATCGCCAAGAAACGTGAAGCCCTGGAAAATGTTCTGATCCCTTTTTCCATTGCGGAGAACACGTCCCTGCTCAAAAACGTGGGTTTTCAATCAGTTGAACCCTTTTTCCAATGGTTTAATTTTGCCTCTTTTGTGGCGGTAAAGGGCCTTTGAGAAAGGACATGGACTATCTATCACTTCTCTCTGCCTCGGCCTTTGCTGATGACATCCGGGAGGTCCGCAACAGTCGCCTCGAGTGGGCTGGGCAGAACAAAAAAGGTTTTTTGCGTTATCGAACCCCATGCGAGAGACTTATGGCCAATGCAGCCCGCCATGTCGACTGCGGGGACGATGTCGTCGCCATTGGAGATGCAGACGAGGTTTCGAATGCACAGCGAAAAGCGATCGAGAAAGATCTCCGCGCCTTCATGCCCTGGCGCAAAGGGCCTTTTTCCATATTCGGCATCGATATCAATGCCGAGTGGCGCAGCGAACGAAAATGGAGAAGGCTTTTGCCCATTCTGCCGGATCTTAAGGGAAAGACCGTTGCCGATATCGGATGCAACAACGGCTACTATATGTTCAGGATGATTCCGCACCGGCCGAAATTGGTTGTCGGCCTGGAACCGACCCTCCAACACTATTACTGTTTCAAGGCACTGAACGGGATGGCTGGTCTGGACAACCTCTTCATCGACCTGCTGGGTGTCGAACATCTTTCTCTTTTTCCCGACTGCTTTGACGTGATTTTTTTGATGGGAATCATCTATCACCGGCCCTCTCCCCTAGATGTCCTGAAAGACGTTTTTACAGCGCTGAAGCCGGGAGGAACGCTGATCCTCGAATCGCAGGCCATTCCGGGAAACGATCCGGTAGCCCTCTTCCCCCAAAAGACCTATGCCAAGGTTCCGGGAACGTATTTCGTCCCAACCGGGATCTGCCTTACACATTGGATGCAACGAGCCGGTTTCACCGACGTGAATCTTTTCTGCAGCCATCCGATGACTTCAGAGGAACAGCGCCGGACAGACTGGATGGTCTTTGAATCCTTCAGCGACTTTGTCGATCCGGCAAATCCTTCGCTCACGGTGGAAGGTTATCCCGCTCCACATAGGGTGTTTTTACTGGGCCGGAAAAATTCCTCATTTTGACGGAGCGGCATACGAATATTTCCGTAGATGCTCAGCCAGCTCCGAATTGAGCGCCGGAACCCATGATTGGGGCATAACGGTGCAAACTTCTTTAAGCATCTCCAGCGCCTTTTTCTTCTCTTCCCTGTCGGTAGACCGTTTCAAGGTCGCCGAAAGCCAGAGATAAGCTTTTGCCAGATCCTTTGCCGAAAGCATCTTCGTGTGCGGATCGACCGGTGAAGTGAGATAAAGAATAGCTGTCGGATAATAGGCAGGTGCATACCCCATGGATGCGGCCGACTCGAACCAATATTTAGCCTTTTCAAGAGATTTCGATCCGGCAAGGCCATCCCGGTCCATAATACCGAGATAATAGAACGCCTCCGGATCGTTTTTCTCCGCGGCACGTAAAAACCACTGATAGGCATGGGTCATATCGCGAATTGCGGGATCCCCCTTAAAATAGAAAAGACCAAGCTGGACTTGAGCCGATGGGATGTTCCGTTCAGCAGCCTGCCGGCACAACTCCAATCCTTTTGCCGCATCCTTGGGTACGCCCTGCCCTGTCATATAAAGTTTGCCCAAGGAGCAGAAGGACGGGAAATAGCCAAGAGCCGCCGCCTTTTCGTACCATATGGCTGCTCCTGCAGGTTCAGGCGCCCCAAGCACTCCTGTTTCCAGGCATTCGCCAAAAGAATGTTCTGCCGCCGGTATCGATCCTGTTGCCGCTTTTTTCATCCACCGGCAGGCGGCCGCAGGATCGACAGACCGTCCCCATCCGTTCCGATAAAAGAGAGCGAGCGTAAATTGTGCTAAAGGGTTGTTTCGTTGCACTGCTTCTTCCGTATACGCAGCAAAAGCCTTGGCGTAATTTCCTTTCGCCAAATCTTTTTGAGCCTCATGGAGTTCCGCCGACCAATCCGTTGCCATGACAGGTTGCCCCAAAAAGCCAACCGCCATGGCAACAAGAACGAGAGGGAAAACCATTCCCGTAAGACGTTTGATCCGGGCATGCCGACCGGATAGCGAACGTGCTCCATCCAAAGGCGTGAGCATATCACTCTCCCTACGCTCAAACGGACACAGCCAACATCCCACGCTTACGGCCTCGACGGGAATATTCCGTTTAAGGCAATGATATAGTTAACAACCTGATACGGCTGCATTATTGAAAAAGGTTGTCCGCCACCCGTCATACCGACAGTCGTGGTGGCCGAGGCATTCGCCGTAATCGGACCTGCGGTCATGGTAACATTGGGTGTTGCCGTGCTGTACTGGTTGTTGCGGCTCATTCTGGCAAGAACGGCATTGGATGCAGGGGTATCCGTTGTCCCGTCGGTATTTACGGCCGGTATGCCTGCAGTGCCTGTCACCGTTACGGTGGTGGAGGCTGTATGGTTATGCGGCGGCAGATTGATGATCTGAAGGGTAGCGGAGGTGGTGCCTCCGATTTGTCCCATAATGAACCCATTTCCCTGGCCGACCGCCACACGCCCTCTGAGATCAGGCAGTGCGAAGGTTGTTCTGCCGTCGCCCCCGTATGTCGTACCCAAAAGAGAAAATAAGGCGGTGTATTGAGATATCGGCAGTAATTGCCCCTGACAAAGGGCCCAGTTTACAGGAGCAAAATTGAAACCCACCGCCTCAATCTCGCCGACGAACGGTTCTGCGCCTGCCCACGCCTTTCCACTTAGGGGCAAAGAGAAGATCATGACGGCAACTGCTGCGATCAAGATCCGCGAAGTCTTACTATGTCGCATAGTCATATATTTTCCTCCTACTCTGTTTAAAAGGGATAGTCTTTTGCTCGTACTTACCGGCTTCTGCGAAGGCCGCGGTTATTTTTCCCCGCGTTTCGAAAAGAAAAAAAACCGAACAAACCCGAACCGAGCAATATCATGGTACCTGGTTCCGGGACGGTTGCCGGAGGTCGCGGATTAGTCAGGTTTGTGACTGCGCTGACACTGAGAAACGCTGAAAATGCCGCCGACGCACTCCCAGGACCGCCATCGGAATAAACTCCGCTGTTGTTAAACAGAGTATATGCGCCTGTATAGGCGAGCATCTGTCCCGGATTGAGAGTAACATCGAAGGTTGAACTGCCGATATCGGATACCTGACCACCGAAATCACCGTTGGTTGTTCCACTGTTTACTTTATTCCCAAATTTAGTGTCGGTGGTGAGGTCCGTAAAAAACACCTCCGCATTGCTCGGATCTTTGGTGTCGTAAATTGAATGGACATACGCATCAGCACCAGAGGAATTGATGACATTTGAGAAATCAACCGTAAAGGTCACCTTATACATGTCGGTGGCGGAAAGATTCTGTAGATTAAGCATAATGTCATATCCGATACCGAAAAAGCTGTTCGCAGTTGAAGTCGATGAGTTGGCGGTGTTTCCGAATCCATCCCCGAAGTCGGTCAAGTTTCCCAACAAGGGATTGGCTCCGGAAAGCGTCGTCTGGCTGAATGTGCTGGTTGTGGTAGCACCGCCTTGTTTGACCGAAAAGCTCCCGCTTTGGGTAACTCCGGTATCAGCCCTGGGATACCCGTTTTGGGTATAAAAGGAATTACTGCCTGTTATTAAAATATCAGTTGTGAATGCGGTCGCATTGGCCACTCCTTCCGTTTGGCTTGAAAAACCGTTGAAACAAAAGAGGGCAGCCGCAATCGCTACATATCTTTTCATGATATCACCCTATCATTTTATGTTTTGCAAGGAATTGCTCTCAAAAGATTTGCGGAGGTAGAATCCCTAGAGCAGGTCTCAATCGCTCCTTTGCCGATCCAACAAGTTCAACATGCTGTCCGGCCGGATCCCGCACCTTTTCCTGATTATAAAAAGACTCGGGAAACGGTACGGGATGCCTATCCTTTCAATGGACATTGAAAATCTTTTCCTAACGATATGTACTCTTCAAATACAAATCATTAGGCCGCTCAAAAAAAAGTCACAACCTAAGGAAATCAAGTGTACTTCTGCCCGGTTTTAGACACAAAACCCACTTCAAAGCAATAAAAAGCAATGAAAGACAAACACCATTTCAGACCATCTCGAGTTAAGTAACTACGTAAAGTTGAGGAGTACAGCTTAAATTTCAGACAACAAAGTTTTAAGTTCTGCCGGGTCGGAGGTCGGTCGTTTACAGGTGAATTCAATGCAAACATAGGCGGTAGCTTTATTGTCCACTCGTTTGACGGAACCAAGGAAAGGCAACCTTGCAGCAAGATACCTCTGGTTTTCTCCACCGTCGGCCAAGAGAATCACCTGATGCGGATCAAACCGGTGCTCGGCAATTCGCAGCAAAGCCTGTGTATCGTCCGCATCGCGATCACCAGCGACGACGATTTGCAGGGGGTTTTCTCCGTGATTTTGCCAGGCGCAAAGCAGCAGCGGCATAGCCGGAGGGTAATGACCAATGACGCCGGAAAACGAGGAGAACAGCATCTCTGCCTTCCGCCGCCATTCATTACGGCCCAGCAGATGGGCAAGGCGCAGAAGGTTATGTGCCGCCACGGAATTGCCGGCAGGCTCCGCTCCGTCATAGGTTCCCCGCATCCGCACCTTGAGGCTTGAATCGGCGGCACTGTCATAAAAGAAGCCGCCATCTTCCTCCCAGAAAAGGGAGATCGTTTGTTCCATCAGTTCCTCAGCCCATTGCAGCCAGCGCGAATCGTGCCCGGCCTGATAGAGAGTCAGCAGAGCATCGGTAAGATTTACGTAATCGTCCAGTTGTCCGGCGCAGCCTGCCTCCTTATCCCTATAGCGCCGCATAAGCTTCCGGTTTTCCTTATCATAGAGGGTCTCTTTTATAAAGGTAGCTGCTCGAACGGCCGCATCCAGCAGTTGCGGCTGCGCAAGAATACGGCTTCCCCGGGCAAGCGCCCCGATCACCAGAGCATTCCAGGCGGTGATGATCTTATCGTCGCAATGGGGCCGCATCCGCTTTTTTCGAGCCAGCAGGAGCACCTTTCTTGCAGCTTCTAATCTGGTCTCGATTTCCTCCGGGTTCAAGGAATAACGGCTTGAGGCTTCCGTTATGCCATGAACACGCGAAAGGATGTTTCGGCCGATGAACTCCCGCATGGGATCCTGACGGACGTTGCCGTGAGCTTCGATCCCGTAAACATAACAGAACAGATCCGCGGCGTCGGGATCAAGCAGGTCCTCCACTTCCTCGCGCATCCAGAGATAATATGCGCCCTCACCGTGTTCTTCCGGCGCATAGGGATTGACACTGTCCGCGTCTTCAGCCGAGTAAAAGCCACCGCCCGGATCCCGCATATCCCGAAGGACGTAGTTGAAAATTTCCCCGGCCACACGGGCATAAATGCCATCTCCTGTGAGAAGAAAGGCATCGAGATAATTGTTGGCCAGTTGCCCCTGATCGTAGAGCATCTTTTCAAAATGCGGAACAAACCAGCGATCATCGACGGAGTAGCGGTGAAAACCGCCGCCAAGATGATCATACATGCCTCCGGCTGCCATTTCACGCAAGGTATGCAAACCCATTTCCTTGGCCCCCTCGGCTCCGGTCCGTCGATACCAGTCGAATAAAAAGGTGAAAACCACGGAGCGAGGAAATTTCGGAGCTTCTCCGAAACCGCCGTACTTTTCATCATAACTCCGGGCAAGCAGAGTATAGCAGCGCTCAGCTGCATCGACAGGAATATCCGTTGCAGATCCGCTTTCAACGCCAAGCCTGGAGACCAATTGAGCAGCGACTTGCCGTATCTCGTCCCGATTTTGCCTCCAGGCCTTGTTCAGAGCTGTGAGCAGGTCGCCAAAGCCCGGTCTTTGGTAGGAAGACTGAGAAGGGAAGTAGGTTCCGGCATAAAACGGGCTGCCGTCGGGCATCAGAAATACGGACATGGGCCATCCGCCTGCGCCTGCCATAATCTGAGTTGCCGCCATATACATCTGGTCGATATCAGGCCTTTCTTCCCGGTCAACCTTGATACTTACAAACCACCTGTTCAAGAGTGCAGCAATCCCGGGATTCTCAAAGGACTCATGCGCCATCACATGGCACCAATGACAGGTGGAGTAGCCTACGGACAAAAAGATCGGCTTGTCCTCATGTGTGGCTTTTGCAAAGGCCTCCGGCCCCCAGGGGTACCATTCCACGGGATTATAGGCATGCTGCAGCAGATACGGACTCTTCTCGGCGATCAAATGATTCGGTGTGTTTCCCATTATCGACCTCCCCCTCAACATGAGCTCATTCTGTTCACCTCTGTCACTGTAAATACAACCGACCACAGCCGGCTCTCTGTTCCTGCCATCCGGGCCGAAAGACTTTGCATGAAGATGAACAGCATCGAGCCTGGTTTGCTTTCAATACGACCCGCAACCACGATGCCTTTTACAACAAAGTTGTTCCACTGGGAGGGAAAGTCAAACCGGGCAAAAGGAATTACCCGCCTTGAGCCATTGCAAGAAGCGCTTCAGCTTTGAATGTATGTTTTGACCCTTTTACAACCCATATCTTCAAGAATTCTTTCCAAGTCCTTCATCGGAAGTTTGTTTTTGCCTCCAACATTTATGCCGCGTTTATGCCGCGCAGGAGCGCAATATATGTGGTCATCAATTCACCTTATCTCTATGTAGGGTATTTGATATGTTTGCAGACGTGCTTATGGTCAAAAAATATCAACTCAACTGGCGGACCTGAAAACACAATAGTTACGATTCCGGTACTGTCACAGTCGAGTCCGAAATTTGACGCAATTTCGGCCGGTCCCTTGCAGCGAGATCACTGGCCCAACTTTCACAAATTTGATTCCGTGGATACTGCATCTTACTAAATATAAAGATTTTATTTTATGACCAAACCAGAATTTCGTTCCGTTTCCGCCATCACACTCGTCTACGCATTGCGTATGCTCGGGCTCTCCATGGTGATGCCGGTATTCATGCTGATGAGCACGCACCTGAAAGGATACACCGAAAGCCTGGCAGGGCTTGCGATAGGCGCCTATGGTCTCAGCCAGGCCCTGCTCCAGATCCCCTATGGCATCCTCTCCGACCGTTTCGGACGCAAGACACTGATAATAATAGGGTTTATATTTTTCGGACTGGGAAGTGTAATCGCGGCAATGTCCGGCACCATCTACGGTGTGATTCTGGGACGGTTTCTTCAAGGAGCCGGTGCAGTCTCCGGTGTATTGATGGCTCTTGTAAGCGACGTAACAAGCGAGAAGAGTCGCACTAAAGCCATGGCCACCATCGGAATCGGCATCGGCATCGCCTTTTCCATATCGCTTGTGATCGGTCCGCTGCTCGGTCATCTATTGGGGTTGGCAGGGATTTTTTGGACAACCGCCGTGTTCTCCCTTGCAGGTATTGCCATTCTGATGTTCTTCGTACCGACTCCCCAGGACCGCAGTATCAATCCGGAGACGGTGGTGGTCGAAAATTACGTAAAAAACGTTCTTACCGATGCAACCCTATTGCGGCTCGATTACGGGGTCATGACCCTCCACACGGTACTGGTGGCCTTTTTCGTAACCGTTCCGTCGATTCTCCACAATCAGCTGGGAATTCCCAAGCAGCATCATGCCTGGGTTTATCTAAGTGTGGTCATTCCCGCTTTTTTTGCCATGATCCCCTTTATCATCATCGGTGAAAAGAGGCACAGGATGAGGCAGGTGCTGGCGGGCGCCGTTGCTCTGATGGCGCTGTCCATGGTTTTCATGGCTGTTTGGCACACCTTTTTGGGGACCGTCTGGTTGTTCATCTTCATGTTTTTCATGGCATTCAATCTGCTTGAAGCCACCCTGCCTTCCATGGTGAGCAAGGCATGCGGGGCCGGCAGGAGAGGGACGGCCATGGGAGTCTATTCCACCAGTCAATTTTTGGGATCCTTTATCGGCGGAGCGGGAGGGGGGCTCATCTTGCAACATCTGGGAGCTATTCCAGAACTGGCAGCCATGGCCATACTTCTGCTGCTCTGGTTTGCTGTGGCAGCCTCCATGCCGGAGCCGAGCTATTCCACGAGCCTTGTTTTGAAATTGGCCGACCGCGATGTCGACAACGCCGGGAAGATCGAAAGGACGCTGGCCGCCGTGCCCGGTGTGATAGACGTCGAAATTTCCATGACTGCCGGCGAAGTCTATCTCAAGATCGATGAAGCCGTCCTTGACGAAGATGAACTGAAACATCTTCCTTTCATCTGTCAAAAACGGAGGAAGGACGCTGGTCAATAAATGATTTGACCTATGTCTTTTTTCCGGGAGAAAGGTTTCAAAATGGATATACCCGTGGTTATTTTTCAGATAGTGAGGACAATGACAATTTTAATCCGGGTCTTGCCGCATCAAATCCGCCTTGCAAGGAGCCAACCGCCATGAACAAGAAAAACTACCCTC
>JBJKQT010000028.1:0-12862 GCA_046705065.1 Desulfocapsaceae bacterium | reverse complement strand
ACTTTTTTTGCTTACATTGCTGACAAGCGAAATGAGGCAGCCAAAATCTGAAATTTTATGATGCTTGGGGTAGTAAATGCAGGACAGGCACGTTTCTAAGAGCCTCCCCCGGTTTTGCATGCTCTCCAAGGGGTCTTTTAATGGGTGACCCCGTCCATTCGCAGTACTTGCTATCATTGATGCAGTCATGGGATTTGCCGTTAATATGCTGCAAATGGGAAAGCGAATCTCAGCTATTAATAACATGAAAATAGCCAGCTAGATTACCTCAGAAACTTGAGTAAGAGAAATTAAAGGACGCTATCAACTAAAACAGAAGTCTTTCGTCAGGTGCCTCGCTGCAACGCTGCTGTCAGCCACTCATAACAGTATGGGTTTCGCATCGCATCATCACGTTTCATCGTCGGTACACCATCAGCAGGATTATTAGTGACGTTAATTCCACCTGGATGACCATTCAGGCGCAAGACTGTATGCGCCCGCTCGTGAACAAGTGTAATAATAACATTTTCACGGTCCATATAGAAATGATTTGGCGAGACATAGATAGTCGGATCGTCAATACCGTTGACCCATGCTACATTTGAGCCGGTATAGTCAGGTTCGAAGACGAATGGTGGTTCGTGATCGAAGCCGGTAGATCGGAGCGTCTGAAAATTAGCGACCAGTGTTGTAAAATACATTGCTTCGGACAGAATGTCAGGCGGTGTCGCATCCATGTTTATATGAAATATATTTCTTACTTTACGACGCATATCGGCTATGGATGTCGTCGGAGTAATCTGAGCTTCGGTCAGTCGGTTAATAGCCCTTTCAAGGCGCTGCCGGGCTCCATTCCAGTCCTGGTGCAAAATGTTAAGCTGGGCGGTGGTAAAGGTCGGCTCGATGCGATCGACGACAGTATTCACCAATGGCGTCCAGGTCGCCGTCGCACCCTGTCGAATGTGTACTTGACCACCAAAAAGGGGTAACCGCACATGAAGGGAACGCGAAGGGTCGTAGAGCGTAATCGAATTGGTCGTACGCGATTCTTCAATGAAGGTGAACGCTCTCAAAAAATTCTGATACTCCTCCCATCCGGTGGTAACATTCCGGAATTCCCCGTTCCAACCTGGTGCTCGGTACATGTAGCGTTCCATCATTACAAACCTCCTTTCTGTTATTGAAAATGGTATGCAACAAGGATTCAATGAAAATGAAATGTCACGTTTGAACATTTATACTTTTAGAACATATCCATTTGGTTAATCGCGGTGCCGACTTCGTCAAGCACCGCGATTCCAGACGACCGTGTCGCCTGGAACGCCGAGCCTGAGCCGCGCCCGCAATTTAGCTGCACGGAATGCTGCCACGCTTCCCGAGCGTCGGCTCGAGGACTTTTTTAGTAAATAATCTTGGCTCTCTGTTTCTTGTAATTTTGAAAAATCAAATGGAGGTAATTTGAAATTACAACAAACGATTATTGGAATTATTAAACAAAATCTTTCTGTTATGAGAAGAAGACTCCGAAACCGTAACTTTCTGTACCTTCGCTCCCGCTGGTCCAAGTTAAGAGTACCACGGACTTAAGCACGAAGCGGAAGAACCATCTCAGGCTGAAGGATGAAACTTTTCGAGAACTTGTGTGGTGATTTACAGCTGGTCGTCCATATATATGGGTTACCACTGGTCGACAAACGGTAGCCCAGGCTGACCAAACCTGGGCTACCAGGTAAGGAGGGAGCTATCTAACTCATGAGGATGAAAAATTACGGCCCAGGTGAGGGAGATCTCCTGAACCGCAAATAAATCCTATCAAGGTATTGATTGCAAGTCAATCGAAAGAGTCATAAGGATTTTGAAAAAAGAGATTGTTCAAAAGTTTACCTTTGATATCAAATGAGAATTTTTTTTCCACAGTTCTTTAAGGGGAATGACGATTCCAGCTTCCTTTAATGTATATTGACATTTGTTTAGACTCTGACTATCGTAAAGTGAAGTACAGGAAATGTAAATAGACTGTAAGGGGGACTTCATGGAACTCACCGATAAGCAGGACCAATTTTTACAGTATCTGAAAGAAAGGATCGAGGAGGATGGACGTGCTCCAAGCCTCCGCCAGGCAGCCCAGGATATGGGAATCAGCCATACGGCTGTCGCCCAGATCCTGGGCCAGCTCGAAAAGAAAGGGGTTCTGGAACGGGGCGGCCATTACAGCCGGACCATCCGTCTTCTCCCGGAAAATCCTGAACCCGAAACAGCGGCCCCGGGAAGGGAGATACCGGTAATCGGCCGGATCACTGCCGGACTGCCCATGTATGCCCAGCAGGAGTGGGACGATACGGTGGTTGTGGACCCCAAACTCTTTGCCGGCGAAAATCTCTTTTGTCTTCGGGTAAGCGGTGAGTCCATGCGCAACGCCGGCATCCTGGACAACGACCTGGTGATTTGCGAGCCCCGGCAGTATGCCGAGAACGGCGAGATCGTCGCTGTTCTGATCCATGGAGAGGAAGCCACCGTCAAACGATTTTTCCTGCGCTCTGACCATATCGAGCTGCAACCGGAAAACAATGCCTTTCCCATAATGCGGTATTCATTTTCCGACCTCCTGGTTCAAGGCAAAGTGATTGGAGTCATCAGAGGGCAAAATCCGGAATTTTCTCTTCCGGTCAAGAAGAAAAAATGACAGGACATCCGGGCATAGTCTACAAGAACGGAGCCTCATCCACACAAGGCTGCACGGTTCTGGTCGGAACCAGCGGCTATTCTTATACGGAGTGGGTGGACAACGGCTTTTACCCGCCCGGGACCAAGACGGCGGATATGTTGCCGCTGTATGCCCGTCTGTTTTCCGTTGTTGAGCTGAATTACACATGGTACCAGATGCCCCGGGCTGAAGCGGTGGCCAAAATGATGGCCAAGGCACCGGATCATTTCCTTTACGCAGCCAAGCTGACGCGCACGCTTACTCATAAATTTGAAGAAGACTTTCATGAACAGCTCCGTCTTTATCGGGACGGGATACAGCCCTTCGGCCGCAAGCTTGTTGCCGTTCTCGTCCAGTTGCCGCCCGATTTTGTCCGGACCATAGACAACCGGCGCTACCTGGCCATGCTGTTGGACGGGCTCGAAGGCCTCCCTCTGGCTTTGGAATTCCGGGACCGCTCCTGGGCTACCGATCCTGTTTTTGCCGAGTTGGAACGCCGCCGGGTGAGCTTGGTCACTGTCGATGCTCCGGATATGCCGAATCTGTTTCCGCCGCTCGATGTGGTTACCAACCCCGATCTCTTCTATGCCCGGTTTCATGGCCGCAACCAGGCTGGTTGGCGAACCTCCAACATGCAGAAAAAGTTCGATTACTGCTATTCGGCTCAAGAGCTCAAAGATTGGGCGGCTACCCACCTGCAGGAACTTGTCTCCCGTTCCCAAAACGGCCTTATTTTTTTCAACAACCATGTCCGTGCCCAGGCTCCGCAGAACGCCCGGGAGTTGCTCAAGATTCTCGAGGTTTGACGGCCATGTGCTCAAGAGTCCCGTTTACCCTTACCATCAACACCTCCCCGATAAACCGGGAGCTGTTGTGGTTTACTCTTCGATGATTCATTTTATCCTTGCTCCCGGCCATGTTTCCCTTGCACCTCCGTTCCCATTTCTCCCTGCTGAAAGGCACCGCCTCTCCAGCCCGGCTCTGCCGTCTTGCCCGAAGCTACGGCTATACCGGCCTCGCCCTGACGGATACGGACAACCTCTACGGCCTCTGGCCTTTTCTGACAGCCTGCAGGCGTGAAGGCCTTAAGCCCATTGTCGGGGCCGAGATCACCGAACCGGGGACTCATCGCCGAGTGACCTGTCTGGTCCGCGATAAGCACGGCTACAAAACGCTGTGTAATCTGATCACCAGACGCCACAGAAAGACGCCGTTCAATCTCGCCGATGATATGGCCGAGCTGCATGAGGGACTGATCGTGTTATCAAAGGACATACAGCTTATACAAAGGCTCATGTCTCAGGGTGCGATGGTGGCGGCTGATCTTGGCTCCCGGCCCACTCAGGCTGGAAGCGCGCTGAGGAAGTGGGCCCAGGAGATGAAGATTCAGGCGGTCGCAACCCCGAACACCGGAATCGCAGAGCAAAACGACACCTCACTTTATCGTCTGTTGCGGGCCATTGCCGGCAACACAACGCTGTCACGTCTTGGCCAGGACGAGCTTGAAGGGGCAGGGGAGCCCTTCGCTCCGCCCGGGATCTATCGGCAGCGGTTCGCTGTCTGGCCCGAGGTCATCGATGCCGGCGATGCTTTGGCTGCACGTTGCACCTTCACCGGACCTAATTTCGGCATCGTGATGCCGCCTTGGAAAGACGGGGTCGATGCAACCAAGGCTTTACGTACAGCCGCCTATCAAGGGGCCCGGATTCGTTATGGTGAAGACCTTGGAGAGCCTGTGGTGGAAAGGCTGGAGCATGAACTCTCGGTGATCGCCACCATGGGATTTTCCTCATATTTCCTGGTTGTCCGGGACATCGTTCACCGCCTGCAGCCGGACGGCAGCCGTAAAAAACGAAGGATTTGCGGTAGAGGCTCCGGAGCGGCCTCTCTTGCAGCCTATTGCCTGCAGATCACCAACGTCTGTCCCATCAAGCATAATCTCTATTTCGAACGGTTCCTCAATCCCGGACGTAAGGACCCGCCGGACCTCGATATCGACTTCGCCTGGGACGAACGCGACGAGGTATTAGCCGACGTCTTAAACGAACATAAAGATCATGCGGCCATGGTCTGCAGCCATATCGGCTTCAAACCGCGGATGGCCATTCGGGAAACCGCCAAGGTTTACGGTCTGCCGGAGTACGAGATTTCCAGGTTCACCAAGCGTATACCGTGGATGCATTCCGGAGTGGGGGACCTCAATACCCGCCTTTCGGAACTGCCGTCACTCAAAGACCAGGACCTGTCGGGACCGTGGCCCGAGATTATTGCCTTTGCCGAACAGCTTTTGGGCATTCCCCGCTATCTCTCCGTCCATCCCGGCGGAGTCGTTATCACACCTGACCCCATCTGCGACTATGTGCCGGTTGAGACAGCTGCCAAAGGCGTACCCATCATCCAGTGGGAGAAAGACGCCACAGAGGAGGCGGGGCTCGTCAAAATCGATCTCCTCGGCAACCGCAGCCTTGCGGTGATCCGAGACGCCATCGCCTCTGTAAAATCCCAAAAGATTGTTATTGATGAGCTGCACTGGCAGCCCGAAGACGACAACCGGACACAAAATGCCGTGTCCAAAGGGCTCACCATGGGCTGCTTTTATATCGAGAGCCCGGCCATGCGGCTGCTGCAAAAGAAGGCCGGCAGCGGCGACTTCGAACAGCTGGTATTGCAGTCCTCCATCATCAGGCCTGCGGCCAACGAATTCATTCGCGAGTATGTCCGCAGGCTGCACGGCGGTGCCTGGCAGCCCCTGCATGAAAGGATCGGCGACGTGCTCGACGAGACGTTCGGCCTTATGGTCTATCAGGAGGATGTCTCCAAGGTGGCGGTGAGTCTGGCAGGTTTCAGCCATGCCCGGGCCGACGGGTTGCGCAAGATCCTGTCGAAAAAGGACCGGGAGCTCAAGCTGCGCGACTACCGTGCCGAATTCTTTGCCGGCTGCGCAAGCCGTGGGGTGAATCTTCCGGCCATCGAGGCTATCTGGAAGATGATTCTCAGTTTCGACGGCTACTCCTTCTGCAAGCCGCATTCGGCCTCCTATGCCAAGGTATCGTTTCAGGCCGCTTACCTGAAAGTCCATTACCCTGCTGAATTCATGGCAGCGGTGATCTCCAATTGCGGCGGCTACTACTCCACCTTCGCCTATGTCTCGGAGGCAAAACGGTTGGGGCTTACAATCATGCCGCCGGATGTGAGCCAAAGCGACAAGGCCTGGCGGGGAGAGGGCCGCCGGATCCTGGTTGGCCTGCAGGCGGTACGGGGCCTGTCGGAAGGATGTATGGAACGGATCATCGACTGCCGCAGCCGACGGCTGTTTACCACAGTCACAGACTTCTTTACCCGGGTTCACCCGGCAGACGACGAAGCACGTGCTTTGATTCATGCCGGTGCCTTGGATTTTCTCGACAAATCCTGCAACAGGGCCATGCTGCTTTGGGAGCTGGCCGTATTCCACCGGGTCCAGGAATCCCTATCCCAGGCCTCCCTGTTTGATATGCAACTCCCTCCGCCGCCCTTGCTGCCGCCGCCTGATCCCCGGGAACAACTTCGGCGGGAATATGAGGTCTTGGGCTTTCTTTGCCGGATCCATCCGCTTAGTCTTCTAAAGGAAAACGTGGCCGGGATGATTACGGCCAAGTCGCTGCAAAATTGTGCCGGGCGAAGGGTGCGTTTTGCCGGTTGGCTGCTCACCGGCAAGCTTGTGTCCACCAAGACCGGCGAGGCCATGGAATTTCTGACCTTCGAGGATGAGACCGGCATGGTTGAAGCAACCTTCTTTCCCGGGGTCTATCGAAGGTACGCCCATATGCTGGCTTCTGGACGGCCCTACCTGCTCACCGGCCTTGCAGAAGAGGATTTCGGGGCTGTGACGTTGACCGTTGATTCGGTTGTACAACTGAAAAAGACAAGTAAATTGCAAATACCGGCTACTGCATGACTCGGCGTGGACAGAGACTGACACGCCTGCTTATCCCATAGTTTTTTCTTGTACTTTCCTCCTTACAGTTCATCGGGTAAAGGTACAGAGTATATTCTATGAAAACGATATTTCCAAAAGTTGGCCATCATCGTACCAATGAGGTCATTGGTTTGATGACGGCCCAAGGCATACAACGGTACCGGTGTTTAACCGTTAGAGGATAGCAACCGGTTTCATGTCCCGGTAGTACTAATTATTTTTCCCCTTTACCGCTTCCCTTAAATCTTTTCCGGCTTTAAAGAAGTGCAATTTCTTTGCCTTCACAGTGACAATCTCTCCAGTTTTCGGGTTTCTGCCTTTATAGCCATCATAGATTCTGACTGAAAAACTCCCGAAGCCTCTGAACTCGATACCTTCTCCGGAGGTCAATGCCTTGGTCATTGAATCCATAATTGTACCGACAATGCCTGACGTTTCATTTGTCGACAGATTCAAGTCCTGGGATAATTCATCTACCAATTGAGATTTATTCATATTTCAGTCCTTAGAATGTTGAATTTTAATAAATCTTAACATCCGGCACAGCCGTTGAGTCGAACTCCAACCCGCTGGGATTTATCACTTATTTTAGATAAGGATAATGAAGGAAAATTACAAATAAAAAATATTAATTAAAAATCTCTTGTGTTCTTAACGCATAGGGAAACATTGCAGGATACAATGCCTGACCGTCTTTCCGACCCGCCTGCGAATCAATCCTTAAGCATCATCTTAACTACCGCTTCGCCCTTGGGAATTTGATAAAAGGTAGAGTCGAGTTCGGCGATGGAAAAAGACCGGGCATATTCCGGCAGCATTTCCGTCGTCTTGGTGCCGGGAGGATAAACGCCGTGTTTCACCCATTCGGCATACGAATAACCGCTTGTGCCGACAAGGACCTGACATTGTGGTCGGGCAGATTCCGGCTTAGGAATTCTGTCCATATAGATAATGCCTGGAAGGTCAGTCAATTATATGTTTATTAATGATCGAAATTGTTATCTGCTTAATCGAGCCGATTGCTACACCTTGGATTCAAACAGTCATCCTTTCCACGCATTCCGGGTCATTGTTTTTCACACTGTTAACCTTGCTGTTCACCGGATAGGATTCGATCCATTGGTCCGGACATGGCGTGAGCATCGTAAGCACGCTCTTAAGATCCAGGTCCGGATTCAGCCAGGTCGAGAGTTCATTTTTATCTAAAATCACCGGCATCCGGTCGTGAAGCTCCTGCATCAGCTTATTTGCGCCGATGGTGATAATTGAACAGGACTCGATCTCCTCCCCATCTTCACCCAGCCAGTGGTCCCAAACGCCTGCCATGGCCATATACCCGCCGTCGGAACGGCGGATAAAATACGGTGTTTTTTGTTTTCCCGTTCGCAACCACTCGTAAAAACCGGAGGCCGGAACGATGCACCGCCGTTTTTTTATCGGTCCGCGGTAGGACGATTTTGTCTCTATGCCTTCTGATCTTGCGTTGATCAATGGGAATTTCGTCTTTGAGGTCTTTGACCAAAAGGGTATCAGCCCCCAATGGAGCAGAGCATATTCTGGATTGCCGGAATCAAGAGAGGTGCGTATCGTCAGAATATCCCTGGTGGGTGGAATGTTGTAGTCTTCAAAAGGGGGTGGGTCCGGCAAGAGAAGGGTTTCGTAGCCAAACACCCCATTGCCGAAATACGCAAATCGCCCGCACATTCTATTACCTCCCTAGTAAAAAGTCGGCCACCGTTACACGGATGAGCTCACCGGTTCTAGGAGAAGATTTGAATGTTTGTATATTTATGCAAGCTTATTTTTATCGGCCCTGCTCGCCTCGCAGGATGTAAACCCCTCCCGGGAAAGAAGCAGGACCGGTCACTGATCACCTCAAATCAGGTCAACGATTCAACTGTTGACTGATTCCGAAAGGTACTTTCCAGGTGTGAACTTGATCACTTTTTTGGCAGGAATCTTTATCGCTTTTCCATTCTGGGGATTTCTTCCTTGTCTGGCCCCACGTTGGGCAACTGAAAACGATCCGAATCCTACGAGGGAAATCGTATCTCCCTTCCCCAAGGCCTTACCGATGGCTTCCATGGTGCCGTCCAGGGCTTTTTCTGCTGCAGCTTTGTTTAATTCCGTGGCAGCGGCTATCGCGTCGACCAGTTCTTTCTTGTTCAATTTTCACCTCTTTTTCTCATGTGTTGGTTACTTATACCTCCAGTTCTCCAAGTGCTAAGGAGGCTTGATCCGGCAATGATACTCTCTGCCTCAAAATTTTCGAGACCTTTCGTAGTTCCTAACATTAGTATCATGTGTTGCAAAGAGCAGAAGGCACAAAAGGAAAGCTGTGATTTGCCGTCTTATCGCAAATTGCCCGTTTAACTCAGCTGAGGATGTCCTACCACGGTTACCGTCCCTTCATGACCGTATACATACCAAGGCTGGCCGCTTGTATCAATTTTAGAAAAATGCTTTTGTTGACTCACCGTGCAGGCGATAAAACCGTCAAACACACCATTTTTTATCACGATACGATCAAACCTCCCGTCCGAATCCTGATAGTACACTGCCCTGGCCCGAATGCCTCCGGGAATGATTTTATTTAAACAGGCGACCACATTCATTGCATCGTTGGTCACAGACCTGCCGATGGAGAGGTCCTTTATGAGGATCATTGTATCGCTGACATGAACAATTTCGAAACTGCTGTAGAGAATCATGTTTTTTCCCCACTTGTCCTTACATTCCTTTAAATTCTTTGAACATTTCCACCAAGACTTCCAATAGCTTGGCAAAATACCCAAATCCCGGCAAGAGTTCGGCAAGGGCATCCATTTCTCCCGGTTTCGCCTCGGATATGATACTTTGGAGTTGCAATGCATGGGCCGGCATCTGTGGGTCGTTCACGATGTCATCGTCCGAACCGCCTGCAGCCAGAGTTTCGGTTACGAATTCATCAATTTTCCTGGCTACTTGATAACGATCATCGCTTGAAGTGGGTGGCTGAAAACTCAGCTTTCCCGTTAACGCATCGAGTCCCAATTGATAATCATCCTTTTCCATGATCCTATCGATGGAACCTTCTTTGATTTGACCGCACAGATCAATTATGCGCTCGTTTCGTGCCCGAACCACCTCATTCAATTCGACTAACCGTTCCACCTCGTCGCGTTGGTCCGAATCGAGATCCTGCTCCAGCCAGTGATTGAGCTGATCCTTAATAGGTATATATTCTTCTAAGGCCTGCTTATAGGAGACGACTGTTTGCGCAACAATCTGGTCATCCAACAGATAGGGCTGCTCAAAGCTCCGCTCAAGCGATGCAATTTGATTTCGTGTATTCTGGGCTATTATATTCAGCGTGTTTGCAATTGAAGGCAGCCACGTTATATCCCGGAATATTTGGTTTTGTTCTTTGAGAGGCTTTTTCTCTTCCGGCTTCCTGCTCATGCGGTTTTTCCCTTTGTTGACTTTTCAACTTAACCACTCGCACTTCGCCTAATCCTTCACTCGATTTTACAATGTACCCATGGCACAACCTCAGCATGAGAATTCGATTCCAGGCCTTCTTCATATCATCCCGATTCTTGAACCGTTCTTGCATGCGGACCTTTTCCTGAACACCTATACGTCCCCAACTACGGATCAATTTGAAACCGAATAGATCCTTGCCTTCAATGAGCCGGTAATAAGCCTTTCGGTTCTCTTCGGGTATTACACATTCGAGGTAAACTTGGTTGAAGCAGATCATGAAATTATCATTATCCTATTTATAATATCCGAGAATAATACTTAAAAATCAATATATGTTTATATAGATATACATATAGCTAGATATATAACATTATATATAGCTATGTATAATTATATCTTAAAATACTTTCGAAGTGCCTCTTCCATGATCTCGGTTTCAGTAACGCGAGATCCTTTTTTTACGGATCTCTCATAGGCCTCTCTTCTGAGCTCATTAATCAAATCGATTGGAAGACGAAAGACCTTCTGTTCTCGGTACACTCTACGGGTCTCAAGCTGGTTAGGTTTTGGTTTCTCCTTAACGACTTTCTGTTGAATTTTACCTGTGCTGGCTTTTTCAGGTTGAATTTCATCACCAGCTTCTATAAATTCCGAAGGATCTTTTTTGAACTCAAATTGACTTGTCTGCGGCTTTGCTTTCATGGCGTTACCTCCTGAAAAAAAGCCTCAATTTCACCGATTGCCGCTCGGTCCTTACCTAACTCTTGGACAATAACCCCATCACCAATAGCTCGTCGGAAAGCGACCCTTTCGCATATTTTGGTGGGCAGAACATTTAATTTTTGTTCATCTAAAAAGTGTAACATCTCCTCAGTATCCTTGGTCCGTGGATCCACTCGGGTCAATAAAATACGGACATCAAGATCCGGATTATAATCTCGGCTTAGCTCAATGAGTTCCAACAAGTCTGTAATAGCTGCTGCATCCAAATTACTCGCCCCAATTGGAACTATGGCCATTTTTGCCAATATTAAGGAAGACCTTAAACCTGCAGAATCGCGGCCCCCCACATCAACCACGGTATGATCATATTTGGAAGCAAGAGTCTTTCCTTCTGTAAGGATTGCTTTCCCTGTAAGTAGAATCGTGGTTGGGCTAGGGCCTAAGTTCTGCTTTTCTGAACTATCAGATCGCCAAGCAGCCCAACTGGCGGCACTTTTCTGCTTATCTCCGTCAATCAATAACGTATCGCCTATACTGGCAAGCATCGTTGCCAAGTGCACGGCAGTGGTCGTTTTTCCAACTCCACCCTTGGTGTTAACGATAGTATAAATCATTTAAAATCCCCCGATAATGAGTAATAAATATATAACAATATTTATAGATAGCTATATATCTATCAAATTAACGATCAAAGGTCAATGGAATTATATTTATATAGCTATCTATATATATAGCTATATAAATATAATTTTAACGATAACCAAAAATGAAAAATCTATTTTGAAGATCAAGATAATAGTGGTGGGTTGTCAAAATAAAGGTGAAACAAAAAGAAATAGAAAATTCCAAAAAAAAAGGGCCATTCCTCCAGCTAAGGAGAAATGGCCCTGCGCTATACATTCTAAGCGGCTTTTAATTTTTTCATTTCTTCCATCAGATACCAAAGAGCTTTGTTTAATTTCACATCTCGATTAATGGACTTAACCGGCCGAGTTTTAACTCTCCGGATCTTTCCTTGTCTGTCAAGACGCTGACCATCAAGCCCTCCTTTCAGGATGTTTTCCTGGATCACATTTAATGTAGTCCAAAGATCTTTTTTATCATCATATGATCTTCGAGGGACAAGAAGATCCTCCGCATTAATAGGAGACTCTTTAATATCAAGGTACATAAGACGAAGGGCGGACTCGGCAAAGATTGTTCGTTCTTCCGGTTCCAAGGCTATTGTTCTCAAGGACTCAATCTCATCTGATACCGTAGCCACAGATTCTGCAATGGAAAGCGCTGATTCAATGAGCTGCTCCATGGTGAAGCCTATATGCTTGTGAATAAAGTTCGTATATTCATGCGATACCATCAAACCATTGCTGCAGACTTTTCGAAAAACCGATGTGATGAGTTGAAACGCACTTCCCAGATCATGCGAATTCCAAAGAAGCATATCTATCCGTTCATCACGGTTTGAAGCACCTTCCCTGATAAACCTGATCATGTGTTGCTGGTAGCCGAACCTTTTCTCGACAAAGGCTCTGCTTTGCTCGGCATTAATCGGAAACCATCCGACCTCCCTTAGCGAATCAACGACACTGAGAGTGGATACAAAGGAATATCTTTCTGAGGCTTTCCGTATCGGTTTTTGGGAACCTGCAGCAGGAGCAAGAGTAACGATATCAGTATTGGTTAAGAGAGCAGGAATGTCGGTGTACATAGTCGTCTCCATTTATTGAGGTTCGGGCAAAACATCCCGTTTAGGGCAAATGTTTTGCCCCGTTAGGGTATTTAGCCGAATAACGGCTATGTCTTTTTTGGGGCATAATTAGCCCCTTACTGGTTAATCGATGATCTCAAATATTTTCCTGTTCTCGGCATGCTCAGCAGCATAATCCTTAAGCAGGTAATACCCGTCGACAAGACTGTCGGGCGGATCCTTCTTTTGGTTGAAGGCGATTTCACCGATAATCGAGTTGATGGCAAACAATGTTGCGATGATACCCGCGGCATCGGCTGATACTTCGGCTTGCGAAGAGTTC
>JBJKQT010000027.1:0-47122 GCA_046705065.1 Desulfocapsaceae bacterium | reverse complement strand
CTCAATGGGAGATAGGAAAAAGCGGGGCTTTCTGCTCCCTCAGCCTGGCCTCACAGGAAACCCAAAAACAGCGTTATCTTACGACATCTTGACATATTCGAGACCAATATCTTTTCACCCGCCAGATTCTGTGGCTTCCTGCAATCTGAAAATCGTTTTTGAATAAATATATTCAGCCACGCGGGTCTGCTTGAATGGCGCTGGTTCGTTAGATGGACAAGTCCTGGTTCTGTTTGCGACGGCCAATTGCCTATCCCATTTCTTCCTCTCATGTTTGATATTGTTTTTTTCCCCACCTGATCCCACTTCTAGATTTTCCAATATATTTTTTTGATGGGTTCCTTTTTTAGCATTTGCTATTTCAATTAGTTATAGAATGTTGAATCCTTTTTTGAGATAGGTTTTCTTCCGGGGTGTCCGCTTGTGTCATGTATGTTGTGGTTGGTTCTTGTCTTGGTACAATATGTAGCGTCTTGGCAGCTTGAAATTTTCTTTTTATTTCCTTGTGCTTACAAATATTTTCTCTTGACATCAACTTTTCTCTGTTATAAATGGAGATGTATGGGTGAAAGTGGGAAGAGATGGAGCAATGTGGGGAGATGATCAGCAAAACATTCCGAGGGACATACGATCACACGATCGACGAAAAGGGGCGTTTAAGTTTTCCCAGCCGCTTCAGAGAAATTCTGCGTCAATATGACTCCGAAGCCCTCATCGTCATTCCATGGTGGGACCATCATCTCCGCGTCTACCCTTTGTCTGAGTGGGAGGCCATTGAGGAAAAACTCATGGCCGATGACCGGGAACAGCCTGAAGATCTGGAAGAGATTATCAGGCAGCTGTTGTCCGATAGTATTGATTGCTCCTTGGACAGACAAGGGCGCATCCTGCTTCCCCCGAATATGAGAGCCGAACTTGGTCTGAAAAAAGATATCGTTCTTCTCGGTGTGATGAACCGGGTTGAAATTTGGGATAAGGATACCTGGACGGAAAGGCGCAAAATCGGCCGTGAAGATACAGAAAAGTTGAAAAAGGTCTTTCGGGAAAGGCGTATTTTTTAATGGGCGAAGAAGACTTGCAGAGAGTCTTGCATCGTCCGGTCTTAATCCGGGAAACGTTGGAATTCCTCTCTCCCAGGCCGGGCGGGATATATGTTGACGGCACCTTGGGTCTTGGCGGTCACAGCCGCAAGATCCTTGAGAAAACGGCTCCTGATGGTCGGGTCATCGCTTTCGAGTGGGACGAACGAGCCATTGCACTCAGTGAGGTAAACTTAAAAGAGTTCGCCGGGCGGCTGACGATAATTAGAAGAAATTTTGCTGAAATATCAAAGGGATTGAGTGATATTGGGGTGTCTGAAGTCGATGGCGTTCTCATCGATATCGGCCTGTCGTCACTGCAATTGGACCAGGGTGAGCGAGGCTTTAGCTTTCAGCATGATGAACCCCTTGATATGCGGATGGATAAGAGACGGAAGGTCACCGCGGCGTTGCTTCTTGCCACATCGACCGAGCAGGAATTGTCAGATATTTTTTACTACTTTGGAGAGGAACGACAGGCAAGGCCCATTGCCGCACGTATCGTGAGAGCAAGGGATGAGGGAGAGATCAGGACGTCGAAACAATTGGCTTCCCTGGTGGCGCAGGCAGTTCCAAGGCGTTTTCATCCTAAAAAAATACATGTTGCGACAAAGGTCTTCCAGGCTCTTAGAATTGCAGTGAATACCGAACTGGAGAACCTGTCTACGATTCTCGATGACGCGGTATCCTTTTTGAAACCGGGTGCTAGGTTCTGTGTGATCTCTTTCCATTCTTTGGAGGATCGGATTGTAAAGAGGAAATTTCGCAGCAACGAATCACTCCGGATTGTAACAGGTAAGCCGGTGATACCGACGGCAGAGGAAATTGCCGAAAATGCCCGGGCTCGCAGTGCCAAACTGCGCGTAGCTGAAAAACGAGAAAAAAATCTTTGAGGTGCAGAAATGAACTTCCATAATCCAGCCCAATTATATCCCCGGCCGATGATGCGCACGCAATTCAGGTGTCAGACGCGTCGGCAAAAAGTTTTTACCTGGTCGGCTGATAAAGTCTTGTTTTTTGCCATCGGCAAGGTCATGCTCATTTTGTTGCCGTTGGTCTTGGTAATGAACCTTTGGCTCGCCTCTTGGTCCAGCAGTCTTATAGTATCCCTTAAAGATGTTGACAATACTCATCGGATACTCATGGATAAGCAGATTAAATTGAGAGCTGAGAAGGCTCAGTTGTATTCCCCTGAGCAGGTCCAGCTGCTGGCAGCTGAAAAATTCTCGCTGCATGTTCCGGGAAAAGAGCAAATCGTTGTTTTTTAAGTAAGGGCTGCTATGGCCAGAAGAACCCGTCTGCGAACACAGAGAAAAAAAGGGCGTAGACTGATTCTGGTCATACTTTTTCTGGTTCTTGCAGGTTGCAGTTACTGGTTGTTGGTGAAGGAAAACCAGGTAAGGCAGTATATTCATAATCTTATTCTGGCCCGCGGAGACATATCCGCAGTCGACAATGTAAGCAGAGGGGTTATCTATGATAGAAACCTCAAAGAACTCGCGGTTTCCCAAGACAGGGTTTCCGTCTATGCGACCGTTCGTGAATTGGACTCGCTGCAGGAAACTGCGATGCGGCTTGCGCCGGCTGTCAATAGAAGCGAAGAAAGCCTGCTTGACAAATTAAAAAGCGGGTCTATACAAGTCTGGCTGGCTGAAAATATCACCCAGGACGAAGAAGAGGCAGTTCGTCGTCTGGGGATTAAAGGAGTTTCCCTTCACAAAGAGAAGGTCCGGTATTATCCACAAAGGGAGGAAGCGGCTCATTTTCTCGGATATACCGAAAACCAGATGGGGTTGGCCGGTGTTGAATATACGTATAATCAATGGCTCAACCAGTATGGAAGTTCTTTCCGGAAGGATAATGAGGCCAAAGGAAATGGGGAGAGAAATGGCAGCCACAATTTGATTCTCACCATTGATTTAAAGATCCAGGATATCCTTTATAAGTACGTTACCGATATTGGAGCGACTCATGAAGGAGTACGTTTGGGAGCGATGGTAATGGAAGCGAAATCGGGAAATGTAATCGGTTGCGTAAATTACCCCTCCTTCGATCCGAATCGTTTCCGAGAATATAAAAAATCCGTCCTGGAAAACATCTTAGTGGAACCGGTTGCAATCCCGCTTAAGATAAGAGAATTCCTGTCTGAAACGGCTTCACTTCAATCTGTCGTAGAAAAAGAGGGCAGGATGCTGCCTTGGAGTATTGCTGCCGGCACAATTGATCTCGGGAGCGAATTGCGTCTTTGGGAAAAATTGGGGTTGAACGAACAGCCGCGTCTTGACTTTGTAGCAGAAAACCCAAAGCCGCGTAAACTCAAGTTGCTCAACCAGGATGAGTCTTCCGGTTCTGATGTCAGCAGTGTACCGAAATTTGCAACTCCCATTCAGATGCTGATGGCCATGACCCGCATTTTGAACGGTGGATTGGCGGTCACTCCCCATGTTGTCGATCCTGAAAGAAATCCAGGCGCAGTAAATTCGATGCCTGCCAAGCAAGGGCCGGTGGTGGATGGTGCTGTGGCCGACGAGGCTGGGCATCTTTTTCAGGCGATGTCTCAACCGGGACCTCTTTCTTCCGGAACCATCGAAGGAGATGGTCTCGCCGTTGAAAAAAAAGGCGCTGTTGACGAGTTTCTGAGAAACAAGATAATGATAAGCATGATCCCGGCTAAAGGTTCGGAGCTTGTTCTGATGGTTGTCGCAGATATTCCGGGATTTGATCCGGGTGAAGAAGGGAAATCCGGACCGGTCGATCTTGTCAAGCCCGGGATGAAGTTGATCTATCCAATACTCACTCTTCAGCAGGTATTGTCTCATCTTTCGGATATGATGAAGGCGGAAGAAAAGGAGAAGTTGAATTATCGGCCTGCCGAGTCCCAAAAAGACAGTTCGTCAAAAAGTATCGAAATTCACGACACATTCTCGGGTCCAGAGAGGATGCCTGACCTGGCCGGGTTGAGTTTGAGGAAGAGCTTGCGTCTATTAAAAGGCTCGCCCATGGAAATCCGTGTGCACGGCACTGGACGGGTTGTCGGTCAGGATCCGCCCGCTGGTGCCGTGTTGGCTGAGGTGAAGGTCTGCACCTTGACGCTTCGTCCGATGGTCGATAGAAATAGACCGGGAAAAGAATTTAAGAAGATTTTTACTAAACCAGAGGGCAAAAATGGCGATGGCACCGGTAAATAGCGGGATGGGTGAGTCCAGTGGGCGTACTCGTCCTAAAACGGTTTCCCTTGCCAGCGTGCTTAGCGGGATCGCATATACGGTGTTGAGTGAGGTTGCGCCCGATGACGTTGTTATCTCATCTGTGACTGCCGACTCGCGGGAAGTTATGAAATCCGGCCTTTTTGTCGCTATTTCAGGTGCAAAAACGGACGGTCATCTTTTTCTCGATCAGGCAATGGCAAGAGGATGCACTGCCATGGTGGTTGAAGAGGGCAGGGTGAAAAATTCTGCTTTTGCCGAGAAAGGAGTCTGCGTCGTATCCGTTAAAGACAGCAGACGGGCCTATGCCGCCATTGCCTGCAACTTCTTCGGACATCCAGCCCGCGAGATGATCTTTGTCGGCGTGACGGGAACCAACGGTAAAACCACGGTTACGTATCTTCTGGAACATATTTTTGAGCAATATGGGCTTCCTGCCGGAGTAATAGGAACCGTAAGTTATCGCTATTCGACTCCTTCCGGGAAAATCGAAACTCCCGCCCCGTTTACCACGCCCGAACCGTTCATTCTTCAGAAACTCTTGAGGGAAATGGCGGATGCCGGAGTCCGCTACGTCCTTATGGAAGCTTCTTCTCATGCGCTTTTTCAGGACCGTCTCGGCGATATTCGGTTCGATGTCGCCGCATTTACCAATATTTCCCATGAGCATCTTGATTATCATGGCGGCATGGAAGAATATTTTGATTCGAAGACCCGCCTTTTCACAGCCTATCTGAAAAAAGATGGCGAAGCAGTTATTACCTGTGGTGAAACCGGACCGGAACTAAGTTGGCAGCATCGGTTGATAAAGCTCTGCCGGGAAAATGGTATTGCAATGCTTCGTGCAGGATGGGGTGACGATATTGAGATGCGGTTGATCCATGCGGATAGCAGGCGTGACGGCACGACTATTATGTTGGAGACTGTTGAAGGAGCGCTTCGCATCAACTCGCCCATGGTCGGACGGTTCAACGTTGAAAATATCACAACAGCCGTGGGAATATGCCGGTCCCTGGGGCTGGATCTGCAAAAGGTTGCCGGATATTTGGCCTCAGCTCAGGGGGCTCCGGGACGGCTCCAACGGATAAGCGTCGGTAATGATCTGTCTCGTCCAATGGTCTTCGTTGATTATGCCCATACTCCCGATGCATTGCGTAAAGTACTCGCAACCTTATCCGTCTTGCCTCACCGGAATCTGTTTTGTGTTTTCGGCTGCGGCGGTGACAGAGATCCTTCCAAAAGGCCCCTCATGGGTGCCATAGCGGCAATGGGAAGCAGTGTTGTTGTTGTGACCGACGACAATCCGAGAAGCGAGCAATCGGAGAAGATCATCGAACAGATCCTTCCGGGAATTCAAGGCTCCGGCTGCAGACAGAGGGATGTTGCCTGGTTGCGTCGGCGGGAGAGTACCGAAAAGGGGTTTGTGGTGCTTCCTGTGCGTGAAGAGGCCATAGCCTTTGCTGTTAAAGCCGCGGGTGAGGAGGATATTGTGTTGATAGCAGGCAAAGGGCATGAAAAATATCAGCTCGGGCCGGCGGGAAAAAGGTTTTTCGATGACTGTCTTGAAGCAAGGGAAGCCATGACCGCCTGGAATTGTACCAGTATCGGCAAAGCAGTCGGGGGAACTTTTGCAGGGAATCTGAGTGAAGCCGCCTTTCATGCGGTTTGCACGGACAGCCGAAGTGTTGCCGCAGACGATGTTTTTGTCGCTCTCAAAGGTGAAAATTTCGACGGGCATGATTTTCTTCCCCAAGCGGTTGCGGCGGGGGCGGGTTGTCTTGTAGTATCGAGACCTTCCGATTTTGAGAAATTCACCGATGTTCCGAGATTCTTGGTGCAGGATACTCAAGCGGCCCTTGGCGATTTGGCGGCCTACCGCCGGCGTTTGCTTCGCTCGATCAGCAAACCTCTGATCATCGGACTTACGGGTAGTTGCGGCAAGACCACTGTCAAGGAAATGACTGCGGCCATTTTGGAGCGGCACTGGCCGGCCGGTCTCGAGGTTCCGCCGGAAAGGGTATTAAAGACAAAAGGTAATTTCAACAATCTCATCGGTCTACCTCTTTCTTTGCTGCCTCTTGGGGTTGAACACAAAGCGGCGATCCTGGAGATGGGAATGAATAGTCCCGGAGAAATTGCGCGGCTGGCGCGTATTGCTGACCCCGATATCAGCTGTATCGTCAGCGTTCACCCTGCCCATCTGGAAGGACTCGGAACAGTAGAAGGCGTGGCGGCCGCCAAGGAGGAACTTTTTGCAGAGACACGTGCCGAAGGGATATTGGCCGTTAATCTGGACGATGACCATATTCGTGCCATGGCCTCTAAATACAGGCAAAGAAAAATTACTTTCAGTGCAACCGAGAAAGGGCGCGCAATGCATCCCGATCTTTGGGCGACGGATACCACCGTTTCACGAGCAGGAAATATCTCTTATACCTTGAACAAGGGCAAAGAAAAGGTGCACATCCACTTGGCCGTCCCGGGGGCGCATAATATCAGCAACAGCCTAGCCGCAGCCGCGATGGCCATTGCCGTTGGATGCTCTCTGGACACTATCGCGGCGGGACTTGCCGATTTCCGTCCGGGAGACAAGAGGATGGTTGTGTTGGAATCCACATTGGGCTTTATGTTGATAGACGATACCTATAATGCCAATCCCGGTTCCGTGGCAGCAGGTTTAACCACTCTTGCCCAGCTTGCCCCGGGAAACACCATGGCCATTCTCGGTGATATGCTCGAGCTTGGTGAAGCAAGCAAGGAATCTCATTATAAAATAGGAAGGCTTGCTGTGGAACAGGGTGTCTCCTACTTGGCGCTTTTCGGTCAATTTGCGACTGATACAAGAGACGGTGCCGTTTCAGCCGGAATGGACCCGGAAAAGGTGCGGGTGTTTGGCGTCAAGGATGAGATTGCCTCATGGGTACGGAACCTCGGGGAACGAAATGCATTGAATAAAGGGGATTGGATCCTGATTAAGGCTTCTCGCGGGATGCGGTTTGAGACTATTGTTGCTCAGCTGAATGTTTGTCCTTGAGAAAATTGCAGTGAACCTGTAATAAGCCGCATCCGGCACAATTTTAGCAAACGTAACTTATGCTGTATCATTTTTTATATCCACTCCATTCGGTTTTTATCGGATTCAACGTTTTCCGATATATAACCTTTCGCTGTATCGGCGGGGCTGTGACAGCCTTTCTGGTGATGCTGGTCTGCGGTCCGATGTTCATTCGGGCCATGCAGCGATTCCAGATCGGCCAAGTAATCCGTGACGACGGCCCACAGACGCATTTCAGCAAACAGGGCGTTCCGACCATGGGCGGCCTTTTGATTATCTTCGCTGTGGTTATTTCAACCGTCATTTGGGCGCGTCTCGATAACTCTCTGGTCTGGCTTGCCCAGTTCATTATCGTTTTTTACGGCCTGGTGGGTGCCTATGATGATTTTCGCAAGGTGAAAAAACAGAACAGCAAGGGCCTAAGCCCAAGAGGAAAACTTATCTTTCAAATCGCCGGCGCGGCGGTGGTGGGCTTGTATCTGTTTTTCCATCCGGGGTTCAACGGGCATTTAAGCATCCCTTTTTTTAAGAACCTGAATCCAAACCTCGGATGGTTCTATATAGTTTTTGCCGTGTTGATTATCATTGGCGCTTCCAATGCCGTCAACCTCACCGACGGACTCGACGGTCTTGCCGCAGGCCCCACGGTGATTACGGCTGCAGTCTATTTGGTGTTTTCCTATATTGCGGGCAATGTCGTCATGTCGGACTATCTGCAGATTACGTACATTGCCGGAAGCGGAGAGTTGGCTATTTTTTGCGGAACCATAGTCGGAGCTTGCCTGGGGTTCCTGTGGTTCAATGCTTATCCGGCTCAGGTCTTCATGGGAGATGTCGGATCGCTTGCCCTGGGAGGGGCTTTGGGAGCAGTGGCTATTATTATCAAACAAGAGATACTTCTGGCCATTGTCGGTGGCATTTTTGTTATGGAAGCCATCTCGGTGATTATGCAGGTGGGGTATTTCAAGATGACCAAAGGGAAACGAATTTTTCTAATGGCACCTTTTCACCACCATTTTGAGAAAAAGGGCTGGCATGAATCTAAGGTCGTTGTCCGGTTCTGGATCGTATCCATTATCTTGGGGCTGTTTGCGTTGGCAACCTTGAAACTGCGTTGATGCTGACAAACGAAAAAATACAAAGCGGAATGCATGTTGTGGTATTGGGACTTGGCATCTCGGGTCGGGCTGCGGTGCGCTACCTGCTTGCCTGTGGTGCGAAAGTTTCGGTTTCCGAATCCCGCTCGCTTTTGCAGATGAAAAAAGAGGAGCTTGATTTTCTCAACGATTCCGGTGTGAAACTTGAGTGCGGCGGTCATAGTCCTTCTCTTTTATACCAGGCGGATATGATACTGGTAAGTCCCGGCGTGCCTTTCGATCTTCCGCTCCTTGTTCAGGCAAAGGAAAAAGGTGTAAAGGTCGTCGGAGAGCTCGCCATAGCCGGTCCGGCGATCAATGCTAAGGTAGTGGCGATTACCGGGACAAACGGCAAAACAACCGTCACTTCGCTGGTGGGAGAAATGCTCGCCTGTGCAGGGAAGAAGGTTTTTGTCGGCGGAAATATCGGAGTTCCCCTTTTCGAATATTTCCTGCAGCCTGAGCCGGTGGACGTCGTTGTCCTGGAAGTGTCCAGCTTTCAATTGGAATCTTGCGGCGAATTTCGACCCGATGTTGCGCTGCTGTTAAATGTTACTCCCGACCATTTTGACCGGCACCGGGACCTTGCCGGGTATATGAAGGCCAAAGAGAGGATATTTATCAATCAGCATCGAGGCGATATTGCCATAGTAAACGGCGATGATCCGATCTGCCGGAAAATTGCGGCGCGTTTGTCAGGCAGGAAGCCTTTGCTTTTCGGACACGGCGCCGATTGCCGGGCGCGGACAAGTTCAGACCGTGTTGTGGTGGGGTTTGACGGGGTGGTGGAGACCTACTCGCTTTCAGGAACCTCAATGTCGGGTGTAACCGGTGCATTAAATGTTGCGGCTGCCGTGCTGGCTGCCAGATCGCTGGAGTGTTCCGCCGGCGATATTCGTGAGTGCCTGCAACAATTCACTCCGGGACCGCATCGTATGTCCAAGGTCGGCGAGGTAAACGGCGTTGCTTATTATGATGATTCGAAAGCCACCAATACCGGAGCGGTTTTGAGTGCGCTTGCCCACTTTGCCGAAAATATAATCCTGATCGCCGGCGGCAGGGACAAGGGTGACGATTACGCGCTCCTGCGCGAGGCAGTGGAGAAAAAAGTAAAAAAACTCATCCTGATCGGTGAAGCGGCCGTGAAAATTGCAGATGTCCTTCAGGGGGCGACCGAGATCGATTTTGCCCTAACCATGGAGGATGCGGTGAAGGAGGCGGCAAGGGGAGCAGTTGCCGGAGATACGGTTCTCCTCTCACCCAGTTGTTCAAGTTTTGATATGTTTGACAATTATGGTCACAGGGGCAGGGTTTTTGCCGAAGCCGTGGACAAAGTGAAAGCCTCCTGGATTGAAAAAGAGTCCTGCCGATGACTGCACAGCATAAACCCATACGGATGTTGCTGACCGGCGGCGGAACCGGAGGACATCTTTTTCCGGGAATTGCAGCTGCCCAGGCGCTCTGTGCCCGGAGACCCGGGAGCGAAGTCCTCTTTATCGGAACGCCACGCAAAATGGACAAATCCAGCCTTTCCAGATATGGTTTTGCTACAAAATCCATTCATTGTTTAGGCCTGAAAGGAAAAAATTTAATTTCGTTGCTGCAGGCCATAGCCGTCCTGCCGCTTTCCTTTTTTGAGGCCGCCGTTCATATCATTCGTTTTCGCCCGGACATTGTCCTGGGGGTCGGAGGCTATGTTACGGGACCGGTGGTGGCAATGGCCAAAATCCTTGGAGTGCCTACGGTGATCCATGAACAAAATTCGGTGCCCGGACTTGCCAATCGTAAACTAAGCAGGATCGTGGACAGGATCTGTCTTTCCATCCCTGGAAGCGAGACTTTTTTTCCTGCAACCAAGATTATTTTGACGGGCAATCCTGTGCGGAGCGACATATTGACTCTTGCGTCACATCAGGTTCCCCGGAAGGAAAAATCGCCGGTCACGGTCATGGTATTGGGCGGTAGTCAAGGGGCGCACCGGGTCAATGAGCTTGCTTCGGAAGCATTGATCAGGCAGGATAAGACAGGACAGGCCGAGTTGAGAATCATCCATCAAACCGGCTTAACCGATGAGCAATCGGTAATGGAGAAATACCGGCAGGCAGGAATGGATGCACAGGTTTCAGCCTTTTTCACCGATATGGCGGCAATGTACGCCCAGGCGGACTTGCTCATCTCAAGAGCCGGTGCGACGACGCTTGCCGAGTTGGCTGTTTTGGGAAAACCGGCCATCCTGATTCCCTATCCCTATGCAGCGGATAATCATCAGGAAAAAAACGGTCACCATTATGTTCAAGGAGGTGGAGCACTTTTGTTCATAGAAAGGGACTTGACCTCGGAGCTATTGGCGGATACGGTTGAACGGTTGTCGGCAAGCCCCGAGAAGCGGGAAAAGATGGCCGCTGCCATGCGGGCCCTTGCTTATCCGCAGGCGGCCGAAGAGATCACCGATACCTGTTTGAGTTTGGTTGCGGGAAGATAAACACCTTCGGGATTATTGAGCATATAAGATAGCTGTCAAATGTATAAAAAAAATAAACACATCCATTTTGTCGGTATCGGAGGGATCGGGATGAGCGGGATAGCCGAACTCCTTCTCAATCTAGGCTATAAAGTCTCGGGATCCGATCTTCATTCGTCGGCTATAACTCGAAACCTCGAACAGCTGGGTGGAATGGTTTATGCGGGCCATGAAGCTGAACACATCGAAGGGGCTGAGGTTGTGGTGACCTCATCCGCGATTTCCACTGATAACCCGGAGGTGACGGCGGCACGGGAGCGGAACATTCCGGTGATCCAAAGAGCGGAGATGCTGGCCGAACTGATGCGGATGAAGAAATACGGTATCGCAGTCGCCGGCAGCCACGGGAAGACCTCGACGACTTCGATGGTCAGCTGGATGCTGGCTGGAGCCGGTCTGGACCCGACCATCGTAGTCGGCGGCAAAGTAGATAGTCTCGGCGGTAATGCCAAGCTTGGCATGGGTGAATTTCTGGTGGCTGAAGCGGATGAAAGCGATGGATCGTTTTTAAAGCTGGCACCGGTTTTGGAGATCGTAACCAATATCGATTTTGAACATCTTGATTTTTACAGTGACCTCGAACAGATTAAGACGACCTTTCTGGAATTTATAGACAAAGTGCCTTTTTATGGGGCGGCGATCCTCTGTTTGGACGATGAAAATATCGCCGATATCCTGCCTCGCATACGAAAGAGAATTATTACCTACGGGCTTACCAGTCAGGCCGACATCTACGGCGAGCAAATTCGATACGACAGAACCGGATCCGAGTTTACTGTCAAAAGCGGGGACACGGTCCTGGGTGAGGTTCGAATCAACCGTCCAGGCAGGCATAATGTTTACAATTCCTTAGCTGTGATCTGTATTGGCAGGGAGTTGGAGATTCCATTCGAGGTGATCCGCAAAACACTTGCAAGTTTTCCAGGCGTTCAACGGCGGATGCAGTTGAAAGGCGAGGCAGCGGGCGTCACGGTGCTGGATGATTACGGACACCATCCCACCGAGATCAAGGCTACTTTGAGCGCGGTGAAGCAGGCCTGGCCGGATAAACGGTTGGTTGTTCTTTTTCAGCCGCATCGCTATACACGGACAAAGGGTTTGTTCAAAGAGTTTTTGACCGCCTTTCATCAAGCGGATTTTTTGATCATGACCGAGATTTATGCCGCAAGCGAGAAAGCCATCGACGGAGTCACCGGTGAGAATCTGCTCAAAGAGATCAAGCTTCATGGGCAACGGCATACGCATTTTATGCAAGATGTAGACAAAATGGCGCAGGAAGTCGTACCGTTTCTGGAAAAGGGCGACCTTGTCCTGACCCTTGGAGCAGGCAATATCGTGGGTGTCGGCGAACAATTGCTTGATCTGTTGAACGGACATTGAGCTAAAGATTTTATGATACAGTCGGTCATAAGATGGAGAGATATTTAAAAGAGGAATTGGCCAAGCTTGTGAGGAATCCCATTTGCTGGGACGTGCCGTTGAGCGGCTACACATCCTTTGCCATCGGCGGTCCGGCTCAGGCTTTGATTACGGTGTCCGACAGCCGCGAACTCCAGTCTCTTATGATTTTTCTGCACGAAAATGCACTTCGGTGGCAGGTGATAGGCAAAGGGACAAACATCCTGGTTGCGGATTCGGGATTTCAAGGCGTGATTCTTCTGCTTGCAGACGAGTTTAAAAAAATCACCTTTCAGGATCCGCAAGAAAAGACGGTTGCTGTACGGGCAGGCAGTGGCTGTTCGTTGACCAGACTTTCCGGTTTGTGCATACGAAAAAGCTGCTCCGGGCTCGAGTTTGCTTGTGGAATTCCAGGAACTGTGGGCGGGGCGGTAATCATGAACGCTGGTGCCTGGGGCGAAAATTTTGCCGATATTTTAACGGCGGTGGAGATCATGACCGAAGAAGGACCGCATCGCATGGCAAGAGAGCATCTCCAGTTTTCCTATCGGCGCTGGCACAATCATGCTGAGGGGCGGAACCAGGTTGTAACGGCTGTGGAAATGAATTTGCGGCGGGGAGATTCGGGAACGATCAGAAAACGGTGCGCGGAGTTGCTCCGAAAACGTCGGGCAAAACAGCCCAAAGGCCTGGGAAGTGCCGGTTCTTTTTTTAAAAATCCTCAAGGAGAAAGCGCCGGCCGGCTCATTGAAAAATGCGGCTGTAAAGGCATGCGGGTCGGTGGGGCGATGATTTCGCTGCTACATGCCAATTTTTTGGTCAATGCCGGTGGGGCAACTGCTGCCGATGTCAAGAATCTCATGAATATTGTTCAGGAAAAAGTGCAAAAAGAATGTGGGGTCTTCCTTGAGCCGGAGGTGCATTTTTTATGACGTTCATGAAAAAGACAAAAAAAAACCGGAAAAACACATTGGCTTGGCTGGGCGGGAAGAGCAAAACATCAACGCAGTCTCCAACCTATACTAAGCAGAGCTACACGCAGTTTCAGCGGCAATCGGCGCAAAAGTCTTCACCGGTGAAAAAGACGTTTAAAAAAGCGGCGTCGATTTTTGCAAATCTGAGGAAAACCAGTCGATCAGGTAATGATCCGCGAAAAAGAGGATACCGGCTGGTTTTTGCTTTGCTTTGTCTCGTTTTGTTCTTCGGCGCGGGGGCTTTACTTTTTAGCGAAAGGAGCCTGGTTGCGGCGCTATTTTCTAAAGTGGAGTATTTCGAAGTCGGAAACAACGTGGTGATAGAAGGCTGTCATGTTACAACGCCTGCGGAGATACGCGAACTCGGAGAGATCAGGTATCATACAAATCTTTTCAGCATCAATCCAACCAAGTTGGCCGCGATTCTCGACAGGCACCCTTGGGTCAAAAAAGCCGTGATCCACCAGGATTGGCCGAATAAATTGGTAATTGAAATCACCGAGCACGTCCCGGAGGCACTCGCTGTTATGGGGCCGCCCGGCCAGGAACAATTCTATTACGTGGACGCCAAAGGTGTTCCGTTCATTTCGGCAAAACCCGGGCAGGATTTCGATTATCCGGTGATAACAGGGATGGATGGCCTCAAGGCCGGCCGGAGGCGGGAAGTGCTTCACGATGCCATGCAGTTCATCAAGCTGGTAAAAAGAAACAACCCGAATCTTCCCGCCCAATCGATTTCCGAGATCCATCTCGATTCCACCGAAGGAATGATTGTGTATTTAGTTGAATATCCTTTTCCGATCTATTTCGGCGTAGGTGATGTTAGAAAAAAATACAAACAATTGGAAGATGTCCTGGAAGTTTTGTATAAAAAGCGGAAAGAAGGAATGTTGATTTCGCAAGTGGAATATATACGGATGGATTATTCGGAAAATAAAGTCCTAGTGGCACAAAGTAGGTCGAGTTGAAAGGAATGGAAGAAAACAACGAGCTTGCGCCGATCGATGAGAAGGCAGAAAACGAAAGAGAAGCTGGAGAGTTGATTGTCGGTCTTGATATCGGCACAACCAAAATTTGCTGTGTGGTGGGAGAGGCCTTTAATGACGGGATAGATGTAATCGGGGTCGGCACCGCACCTTCCGTCGGGTTGAAAAAAGGGGTCGTCGTCAATATTGAAAGCACGGTCAAATCGATTCAACATGCCGTTAAAATGGCTGAAGACGAGGCAGGATGCAATCTTCATTACGTCCATGTCGGGATCGCCGGAAATCATATCAAAGGATTTAACAGCCCGGGGATACTCGCCATTAACGGCAGAGAGATCAAACAGTCCGATATAAACGAGGTCATTGCAGCGGCCAGGACGGTGAAAATCTCTGAAAATCAGCAGATTATTCACGTAATGCCGCAAGAATACATGGTCGACGATCATACCGGGATCCAAAATCCACTCGGCATGACCGGAGTCCGGCTGGTCACCAATGTTCATATCGTGACGGCCGACAACGGTGCGGTGCACAATCTTGTAACCTGTTGCAATAAAGCAGGCCTCGAGGTGGCGGATATGGTCTTGGAATCCATTGCTTCGGCAAATGCGGTTTTAAGCCCTGACGAGATGGAACTCGGTGTTGCTCTCCTCGACATCGGAGGGGGGACAACGGATCTGGCGGTCTTTTGTGACGGAACTATCCGGCATACCTGCGAATTGGGACTCGGAGGGCACAACCTGACCAATGATCTTTCCGTGGGACTGCGAACTCCCCTCCAGGAAGCCGAGAGGTTGAAAGAGGACTATGGCAGTGCCATTGCCGCGGTGATCAAGCCCAATCACGTGGTTGATGTCCCCACTGTGGGAGACCGGGAGCCGCGTAAGATTACTCAGAAGGTTCTAGGCGATATTATCCAGGCAAGGATCGTGGAAATTCTGGAGATGGTGAATAAAGAGCTTTTGATTTCCGGCCTCAAAAATAGAATTAACGGCGGCATCGTTATAACGGGCGGTACGGCCTTGCTGGCTCATCTCGTGGATCTCTCGGAGCAGATATTCGACTTACCGGTCAGGATCGGATACCCGTCCGGAGTCAGGGGATTGCTCGAGGAAGTTCATACGCCGAGATGTACCACTGCCGTCGGGCTTGTCCTCTATGGTCGGAAAAATCAGCTTGATAGGAAATTTCAGAATATGTCCGTGATTGGAAGAATGGGCAGGTGGTTGAAAAAAATCATGTGATTAAAGATATTTTTTTGTTTATGTGTGAGGCGGCAGGTGATATATTTTCATGCGATTGATGGGCAGGAAGCACCTCGCCGATTGAGTCACAAGTACTATTCAGGGGGTCAGTATGCCGTTTAGAATGGCAGAGTCAGAAGGCGTTGCAAAAGTCAAAGTCATCGGAGTAGGTGGCGGTGGCGGTAATGCGATCAACACCATGGTTGCAAACAGGCTCCAAGGGGTTGAGTTCATTGTGGCGAATACAGACAAGCAGGCCCTGGAACAGTCGAAGGCCGATATCTGTCTCCAGATTGGTCCCGGTATTACCAAGGGATTGGGTGCCGGAGCCGACCCCGATATCGGAGCGCAGGCTGCTCATGAATCCATTGAGGATTTGAAAAAGATCCTTAAGGGGAGCGATATGGTCTTCGTGACCGCCGGCCTGGGCGGAGGTACCGGAACCGGAGCCGCACCCGTTGTGGCCAAGTTGGGAAAGGAATTGGGGGCACTCACCGTCGCGGTGGTCACCAAGCCGTTCGGTTTTGAAGGAAAATACCGGATGCGCAATGCTGAAAGCGGCTGGAACGAGCTGCAAAAGTATGCCGACACCATAATCACCGTACCCAACGACCGCCTCCTCTCTTTGATGCAGAAGAACAGCCGATTGTCCGATATGCTGTCCATGGCGGACAATGTGTTGCTGCAGGCGGTCAAGGGGATAACCGATCTCATCAACGTGCCTGGACTTATAAACGCGGACTTTGCCGACTTGCGCACTGTGATGAAAGAGGTAGGACCGGCCATCATGGGAACGGGCGTTGCGGTAGGTGAGAACAGAGCTTCCGAGGCTGCAAGGCGGGCCATCGATAACCAACTGCTCGAGGATATCGGCATCGACGGAGCCAGAGGGCTGCTTATCAATATTTCGGCGACTGAAGAGAGCTTCACAATGGCCGAGTTCATGGAAGCCTCCGCGTTGATTCAGGGTAAGGTGGATGATGACGCAAAGGTCGTCATCGGTGCTCTGTATGACAATTCCCTCGGTGATGAACTGCACGTCACTGTTATTGCAACGGGTGTCGGTGATGTCGCGACCAAAAACAAGACCATCGCCCAGGTGGATGACCTTCCCAAACAACAAAAAGAGGAAGCCGATGTCGGCCAGGCATTAACGCCGGCCAGGGTCAATCCGAAGCCAAGGGTTACTCCGCTTCCCGGGTCGAACTTCGATTCGTTTGAAAATATCGGTACCATCGATTCGATACGCAACGGTATGGAACGCAACAGCTGGGACGAAGATCTCCTGGAGACGCCGACCTATTTGAGGAAAAAGGCCAACTGATAAGCCGAAGAATTGCCAGCAGGAGAGAAAAATCAGAAGGCAGAAGAGCATATCGGGAGGTGAAAAGCACAATCGCCGCAATCTGCTCGATCAGGAAAAGGGAACGTATCTGAAAAAGTGGACCGGGCGACTTCCGGTGGCGCTGGTCTATCCGAATTCCTACGAAGTCGGGATGTCCAGCCTTGGCTTTCAACTTGTCTACAGCCTCATCAATGAACAAGAGGCATTTGTCTGTGAGCGCTTTTTTCTGCCTGATTCCGGCGAGCCGCTTCTCTCAATTGAATCGGGCAGGCGCCTTGCAGATTTTCCGCTGGTGCTTTTTTCGGTTAGCTTCGAGCATGATTTTTCCCATATCGTTCAGATTCTCCTCTCTGCATCCATTCCTCCTTTTGCCGCCGCACGGCAGACAAAGATAGAACCTGGAAATCCCTTGGTTTTTTGCGGCGGAGTTGCCGCATTTATGAACCCGGAGCCCATTGCTTCATTCATGGATCTTTTCGTAGTCGGCGAAGCAGAGGCTGTGCTCACCGATTTGCTGGTTTTTTTGGAAAACAATATCTGGACCGTCGACAGAGAACCGCTTCTGAAAACCATCGTGCAGAAGCACTCCGGCTGTTACGCTCCCCGGTTTTATACCCCCGAGTATGACGGGCAGGGCAGGTTCCGCGGAAACACAGCCGACCCCGATGTCCCGGAGCGGATTAAGAGGGTCTTTGTTTCGCGATGCGAGCTTGCTGCCCATTCTCAACTGTTGACGCCTGTTGCCGAGTTTTCCGAGCTGTATCTGACGGAGCTGGGCCGCGGCTGTTCGCGTGCCTGCCGTTTTTGTGCCGCAGGGTATATCTACCGTCCTGCACGGCTTTGGAACAGCGGGGCGGTGATCAAAGGACTTGGCGAGCGGCCGGCATCCGTGGCCCGCATCGGCCTTCTCGGCATGGAGATGCTCAGTCGAGATGCTCTGGCCGGTGTTGCCGATCATCTGGCAGACAGTGGATGTTCCCTTTCCTTTTCCTCTCTTCGGGCGGATAGAATTTCCGAGCCTCTTTTGCAGCTTTTAGCCAAAAGCAATTTGAAAAGCGTCGCCATCGCCCCCGACGGCGCATCCGATAGGCTGCGCAGAGTCATTAACAAAGGGCTTTGCGAAGACGATCTCCTTTCCGCCGCCGAAGGTTTGGTTTCAGCCGGTCTGTATAAGCTCAAACTGTACCTGATGATCGGTCTTCCCACCGAAACGTTTGATGACTTGCAGGAGATGCTGGATTGCATCGACCGTCTCAAGGCGCGGATTATGGATATCGGCCGCCGCCGAGGTCGTCTCTGCGAAATTGCTTTGTCCGTGAACTGTTTCACCCCCAAACCATGGACGCCATTTCAGTTTCATCCGTTCGGTATCGATGAACAGCTGGCGCCCGGTGAGATGCGATCGGGGACACAGGCCTTGCATGTCTTAAAGAAAAAACTTACCTTCCTGCGGAAAGGCTTGAAGAACCGGACCAATGTCCATCTTCGGTGCGACAATCCCGATAAAGTCTTTTTTCAGGCCGTCCTGGCTCGCGGCGACCGCAGGCTGGCTCCGGTCCTTCTTGATATGGCAACGCAATCGATTTCATGGAAGCAGGCGATGAAAAACCATGGCCTTCAGCCTGAAATATATGCGGTCTGCGGTCATGGGGAAAACGATGTCTTTCCCTGGTATATCATCGACCAAGGGATCGATCCCGGTTTTTTGTGGCGTGAATATATGAAGGCTTTTCGGGCTGAAACAACTTTGGGCTGCAGGTCCGGGTGCCGCCTTTGCGGAGTGTGCAATGACGGAAGAAAATGACTCTCGAAAGGATCTCGAGTCCATTCCTCAACAAAAAATCGAGTCCGGACTGCAACCATTCAAGCTTGTCAAATACTTCTCTTTTTCAAGCCTTGGCGTCTTCCTGATCTTTACCCTGTTTCTGTCCTGGATGATCTCCAATCATGCCAGAAAAATCATGTTGGAACAGAGCAAGGATTACTCCCAGCTTCTGGCCGAAAATATAAATCAGCAGGTATTCAGAAGGTTTGTCATCCCGGCGGTGGTTCGGTACGGTCGGATTGCTCTGTCCAATCCGGAACAGTTTGAGAACCTCGACAGGATCATACGGGGAGTGACTCAGGGGCTGGATATCAAATCGGTGACCATATTTGATTCCAAAGTAAATGTGATTTCATACTCCACCGAAAATGATCTGGTGGGGAAAAAGGATGTCGGAAAAGAGGAATATAAGAAGGCGCTCAATGGGATTCCCAATTCGAAACTTATCTATAACGGTTCGGTTTTCAGCCTCATGCTGCCGGGAGCCAAGCCCATCAAATGCATCTTGGAAACGTATATTCCTTTTCGCCAGGTGCTGCAAAACGGTGAGCCGGGCGATGTCATCATGGGTGTCATCGAGATCGTCAAAGACCTGTCCAAAGACAATGCCGCCATTTTAAATCTTCAGAGCAGTATTATTTTCGTTTCCGCATTGATGATGGCGGTTCTGTTTCTGATTCTCGGCTTTATTGTTGCCAGGGGCAGCAAGATCATGGAAAAAAGGACCATGGAGCGTCTTCGTCTGGAAGAGAAGCTTAACCAAGCAGAAAGGCTTGCCCACCTGGGTTCGATGGTGGCAACCGTCTCCCATGAAATCAAAAGCCCACTCGGGATCGTCCGCAGTACCGCCGAGATCCTGGAAAAGAGGATAACCAAAGTTGCTCCGGGAAACGAGCATCTGGCCAAAATAATCATAGATGAAACAACACGGCTCAACGGAATCGTCATGGAGTTCCTCGATTTCGCCCGGCCTCAGAAAATCAAGAAAGAGCCTGTTAATATCAATGACATTGTCGGCAAGGCGTTGATTTTCATCGAGCCGAAATTGGCGGAACAGGGAGTTACTCTTGAGAAGTTCCTCTGCCTTGATCCCGGTCTTGTGCAAGTGGACGGAGAACTGATCTACAGAGCGCTGTTGAACATTTTGGTCAACGGTCTTCAGGCCATGAATTCCGGAGGAGTTATGACCGTCCAGACTAAAAGGGTAAATGGCGGCAAGGCCGTGGAAATCGCTGTCAGCGACACTGGAATAGGGATGACGGAGCAGAAGATGGACCATATCTTCAAACCGTTTTTCACCGATAAACATAAAGGGACGGGCTTGGGACTTGCGATTACCAAAAATATTATCGAAAATCACGACGGACAGATAACGGTTCAGAGCAGAGAAAATGAAGGAACAACCTTTAAAATCATCCTCTCCTGAGGAACATCCGAGCGCCTTTCTGGTGCTGGACCGTATTAGTTTTCTTGAAAACGGCCCCTATTCCTTTTCTGTGGAACGAGGTAAATGCGTCGGTCTTTCCGGCCAATCCGGGATCGGAAAAAGCCAACTTCTGAAATCCATCGTCGATTTGATTCCGCATTCGGGGGAGGTGTACCTCGATGGCGTTGCCTGCTCCGAGATTGCGGCACCGGAGTGGAGAAAACAGGTAGCCCTTGTTCCTGCGGAATCGTATTGGTGGTTTGACACGGTTCAAGAACATTTTCCTGACCTTGGACACAGCTTTTTATCGCATGGATGGTTGGAGGAGCTGGGTTTTTCAACATCTGTGATGACTTGGCAGGTCAGCCGTCTCTCCACAGGAGAGCGTCAGCGCCTGGCGCTCCTGCGCGCCCTGGTGAATGAACCAAGGGTGCTGCTGTTGGATGAGCCCACATCGGGACTTGATCCGCAATATGCCGCCCGGTACGAGCATATTCTGGCAGGATACAGGCAACAACACAACGCACCGTTGATATGGGTGACACATGACCGCGAGCAGCTGTTCAGGGTCTCCGACCAAGCGTATTTTGTCGAAAAAAACGGATTGCATCTGCTCGAGACTGCCCGCGGAACGGACCGATCGTCAATAGAGGAAAAGAATTTGCCATGAACGTGATTTCGCTTGGGGCGCTGAATCTCTGCATCGCCGCATCGCTTTTACTTCTTCTCGCCCTGGTGAGTGTTCTACTTAGTCTGGGAATCGAGAAAAGGCTGCTGCTCTCCGGGGCGCGTACCGTTGTGCAGTTGCTCCTGATCGGCCAGGTGTTGCGTCTTTTATTTGCCAACGCCAATCCCTGGTGGATTTTGGGGATGGCGTTCGTAATGCTTATGGTTGCAGTCCGGGAAGTGCGCGCCAGACAAAAAAGGAAACTTCGTGGACTTGCCGGCTACTCGATCAATACATTTTCCATTTTTATCTCATCATTTACCGTCACTTTTCTGGCGCTGACGGTTATGGTGCAGGTTCATCCCTGGTGGACGCCACAATATGCGATTCCGCTGCTTGGAATGGTGCTCGGCAACACGATGACCGGAGTTGCTTTGGCCTCCGACAGACTGACCGGCAAACTCTTTGAACAGCGCGGTGTGGTGGAACAGCGCCTCATGCTCGGACAGACCTGGCAGGAGGCAAGTGAGGATATCAGAAAAGAGTGTGCCCGTACCGGCATGGTGCCGATTATCAATTCCATGGCGGCAGCCGGTGTCGTCAGCCTGCCCGGCATGATGACCGGTCAGATACTCGGGGGAACTCCGCCGGTGGAGGCGGTCAAATACCAGATCCTGATCATGTTCCTCATTGCCGCCGGAACAGGGTTCGGGGTCATCTGCTCAGTTTGGATGACAAGTCGTCACCTGTTCGATAAACGTCATCGTTTATGCCTTGACCAACTCCTCGCCGGAAGATGATCGCGTGACGTTGTTTGAAAAAATACACTTGAAAACTCCGGGCATAATGTACATATGTTAACAACTGTAAGGTTTTTTATTCTATAACTTGGAGAATATCATGGGTAAAAAAATTGTAATCGTTGGAGGTGTGGCCGCCGGGCCGAAGGCGGCCTGCCGGGTCAAACGGCTGCTTCCCGATGCCGAAGTGACCTTGATTGATCAGGATAATCTGATTTCCTATGGCGGATGCGGAATTCCGTATTACGTATCCGGAGATGTTGCCGATGAGACGGCTCTTCGCGAAACAAGCTTTCATGTTGTTCGCGATGAATATTATTTTAAAAATTACAAAGGAATAGAAACGTTGACTTCAACGGAGGTCCTGGCCGTCAATCGTGAGGAAAAGACCATCGACATCCGCAAGGTCGGCACGGAAGATCGCAGTACCCTTCCATATGATTCACTGCTTTTGGCAACGGGCAGCAAGCCCAATATCCTGCCCATACCGGGCATTGATCTCGACGGCGTTTTTGCGGTGAACAACCTCCACAAGGCCATCGCCATCAAAGACCGAATCGCAAAGGGTCAAGTCTCTAAAGCGGCAGTAATCGGAGGTGGCGCCATCGGGATCGAGATGGCCGAAGCCCTCACTGATCTCTGGGGAGTTGAAACAACCCTGATCGAATTTCAATCGCAGTTGTTGCCGAAAATCGTGGATTGGCCCATGGCGGCTGTGCTCTGTAAGCATCTAGGTGACAAAGATGTCGCGGTTCACCTTCATGAGGGCGCACTGGAGATTTTGGGTAAGGATGGAAAAGCGGTCGGTGTCAGGACTCCCAAACGGACCATCGATGCCGATCTGGTTATCATGGCTACCGGAGTCAGGCCGAGGTCCGAGCTTGCGCAGCAGGCAGGCCTTCAGGTTTCAAAGAGCGGAGGAATCGTAGTCAACAAACGAATGCAGACTTCGGATCCTGATATCTATGCCGCCGGCGATTGTGTGGAGGTGTTAAATCTCATAACCGGCAAGGGGTTCTATGCGCCCCTTGGCTCCCTTGCCAATAAGGAAGGCAGGGTTGCCGGGGACAATATGGCCGGAATTCCCACTACTTTTGACGGCGCAGTGGGCAGTTTCATCATGAAGGCTTTTGATGTCTGTATTGCATCTACCGGCTTGAGTTACGAAGTGGCGCTCGCTGAAGGGTTTGACGCCGGTGTATCGCTCACCGCCCCGGCCGATCGTGCGCATTTTTTTCCTACGCAGGGGATCGTATGCTGCATGATGGTTTTTGACCGAAGGACCAGAAAGGTCCTTGGTCTGCAGGCTGTGGGACCGATGAACGACTCCATCTCGGCTCGGATCGATGCAGCGGCGGCGTATCTTGCCAAAGACGCCGATATCGACGATTTTGCAAATCTGGAAATGGCCTATGCACCGCCATTTTCATCTGCGGTCGATACGATCAATGCCGCAGCATATGTCGCCGGTAATATCTGCGACAATCGGTTGCGTGCCATTAGTATGGAATCTTTTTATAACTGGATGGAAAATAGCACTCTCCATCCCGAATGGGTGGTCCTTGATGTTCGGCATCCTCAACAATCCGCACCTTTTGTCGAGAAATTCGGCAAAGACCAGTGGCTCGGAATTCCAGACGATCAGATTCGTCAGCGATATCAAGAGCTTCCAAAGGATAAAAATCTTATTATCTTCTGTAACGCTGGAAGTAGATCCTATGAGGTTCAGGTATTTCTGGATTCAGTCGGGATGAAAAACAACCTCGTTCTCAGCGGTGGATACAATGTCATAAAAAGAATCGGGGCTGAATGGCTGCCCTGAGAAGTTGCTACAAAGCAGTACTTTGAATAGAAAAAGAGCCGGAAGGGTTTGAGTTTCCGGCTCTTTTTTTTTGGCGTTGCCCTATCGGTTGTAGACAAGAGATAACCTCTTGTGATAGTATCGAAAATAAACAGAAGAAGACGTTGCAGTGTAGTAAATCTTTGATAAGAAGAGGGCGGTTTCATGGTTGCGTTGATTGGCAAACACATGGTTGAAGAGATACAAGATAATATCAAAACCCGGGATTCCATGAAAGCCCAGATCGTGCTTTCCCATCTCGGGCAAATTGACAAGAAAACTCAAAATCGGATCATCTACGAGTTGTTGCGGGGAGATATGGAGTTTACCACTCCGCTGCTCCTGTTTCTTCTCACCGAACATCCCGATGTTGCCGAGAAAATGCCCGTCATACGCGAAACTCTTCTGTCAAACCTCATCGCCTATCCCGCGCTTCTATTAAACCTCCTCGATTCGCCGACCATTAAGAACAAGAGCTATCTGATTCGGGTGACAGGCGAGTTAAGAATGGAAGAGGCGACTCCTTTGTTGATTAAGCTTGCCACCGAATCCACCGATGAGATGCGTATACTCCTGATCGTCGAAACGTTGGGGCTAATCGGCGATCCCCATGCGATCAATACCCTGACTGATTTCCTCTATTCAGCCAATCGCGATTTGATCATCTCCGCAATCCAATCCTTGGGGATGGTCGGAACACCCACCGCCATGCACCGATTGGCCGAAAGAATGGGAACTGATAACGAGTTGGACTTCATGATCCTCTCAATTTTCTCAGAGGTACAGGATCAGGTCTCTCTTGATAAACTCAATGATACTCTCCGCTCCCATTACGCTCATATGCGCTCCTATGCAAAAAAGGAACTCATCCGAATAGGTCCGAAGGCTGTTCCGTTTCTCATAGAAAACCTCTTCAGCGAGGACCAGGATTTTCTCATTCATACCCTGAATGTTCTTGGCGAGATAGGAGATGAATCGGCGGTTAAACCCATTAGAAAACTCCTAGGCAATGAGCCCAAGGATGCCAACGTTCGCTTTGCAGCCTACGAAGCGCTTGCGCTCCTGCCATTGACGAAGGGCGCTTATACACTCACGGCCGGGCTGACCGACCGGGAGGATCATGTTTGTGTGGCTGCTGCACGGGCGATTGACCGGAACTATTCGGATATCCTCACGGCGGGAATCAAAAATCTTTTGCGGGCTAAAGATGATGATGCCCGCCATATTACCAAAATTATAGTTAATGCTCAGGTCGATAAAATTTTCTTGAGTTTGGCCCAGGAAGAGTTCTTTCAGGAAATGGCGCTCATTTATCTTCGCCATACCCATAAGGATATCAGAGAACATTATCATCGCCTTCTTTTAGAAAACAAGATGGTTGATTTTGCCGGCAAGGTACGGGGAGAAGAACAGGAAAAAGCAAGACCAAAGATCGTTGCTGTCGATGATTCAAGAATGATATTAAATATTTACAAGGCAACTCTTCATGAGCTTGGTTTCGACCCTGTCCTTTTTGAATTTCCAGCCTCAGCACTGGATTGGTTGACAAAGGAAAAACCGGCCATGGTGTTGACCGACCTGAACATGCCCGACATCACGGGCGTTCAGTTAACGGAGGAATTGAGGAAAAAATACAGCTCAGTGGATTTGCCTGTGATTATGGTCACAACTCAAAACGAGGCTCAGGATAACGAGGCTGCGGTTCGGGCCGGAGTCAATAAGATCATTCACAAGCCATTCAATGCATCAACGTTGAAAATGGCTATGGATGAATTTCTCCATTGAGAAAATCGGGTAATTTGTCGAAATAGCGTCCGACGTCTTCAGGCCTGTGGGCGTCCGAACCGGCCACCAGACCGATTCCCCTTTTGATGGCCATTTCCACGAACTGGACGGCCGGAAACGGCTCCCCTCTAATGGGGATGCCTGAAGTGTTGATCTCGACCTCCATATCTTTAGCTTTTACCGCGTCGAGAAGAGTGGCAATCTTGTGTACGTGATTCTTGTTAAGACGTAAGTTCGGCAGATATCTCAGGCCCGCGTCAAGGTGACAAAGGACGGTTCCGGGCAAGTTGTGAACTGCTTCGATCAGCGTGTCAAAATACTGGTTAAGCAGGGCGTTGCCTCCCGCCTTGGACATGGCATCGATATTCCACTTTTTTCTGCTGACGAGATTCAGATGGTATGGAAGAGCGGGGTGCCTGTAATAGTGAAAGGATACTCCGATCCTGTCCCATTCCCTGCTTGCAAGCCTTTCTGCGAGCTCATCCTTGCAGGCCGGGTTATATCCCACTTCAACTCCTAACCCGATTTCAAGATCTGCTTGATATTTTTCACGCAGGCGATGCCCTTCTTCAAAAAAATCATCAAAATCATCTTCGGACAACCAGGTGGTATCGAAATAATCGATACCGCATTCCATGTGTTCAAGAAAAATTATTCGGTGCAAGCCCCTTGCAATAGCGGCGCGAACATACTCTTCCATGGTCCCGACAGCATGCCGACATAGGGGTGTGTGTATGTGGCCGTCACAGAAAATATCGATGGCGATGGGGAGTTCAGTCATGGATACAAAGTAGTTTGAACGGGCTGATGGGCTTCGCGGGCGTGGACTGCACTAAAATAAATATCAAAAAATATTGTTTGAAATCAGGCGTTTCCCCGAGGAAAAAAGTGAAGGACTCCGTCTATCTCGGAGGTGTCGCAAACGTGGCCCATCTCCAGCTCAAGATCGATATACTCTTCTATACCGTCTATTCGAAGAGATAAAGCCGGGCCGTTGGGGAGATGATAGATGATGGTGTCTACGCTGGTCAAATCAATTGGTGGAGCAAACAATTTCATTTTTCGGACCTTTTTCGAAAAACAGGATCCCGGCTATTCGACAATACCGGACAATTACTATAACTCGAAATGACATATACGGTTTTTGCGGGGAAACTGCAAGATATATCCTTGCCGGACCAGATTAATACAAGCAAGAGATGGCTGCTGATTTTTCCATGAGTTCTTTTCGGAAATGCACAATGGGCGAAGAGCACTTAAGCCCAAGGTCGACTATCCTTCCATATCCTGTATCTTGCCTTGCTCCCTCATTTCCAGCTCTGCCGGAATTTGGTAGGAGAAATTATTTGGGAGAAAGTTTGGTGTATTGGGATAAATTTTTTTCTTCCTGTCCTTCACCTGAAATCTCAAATGGTGATAAATCCGGGTAAAGTGGCGATTGGGTTTGACACCGAAGGAGGAGACGTTTAATATAAAAAGTTCTGCGACTCGACTTACCGCAGGAGATGTCTCAAACCTCGAATGTTGTAAACTTAATTTCAGATCAGGTGAAGTAATGACCGAGCAAGAAACGTCCGCCAAAGAAAAGACGCTCTTTGGCCAAGAGAGAAATCCTTCGAATATTCTTCCCAGGAAATTAACATTGGATAGCCGGCTTAAGTTTCGATGCCATCCAGGTGTCCCTTGTTTCACAGCATGCTGTGGTGGAATAAAAATAATTCTAACGCCTTATGATATTTTAAAGCTTACAAAAAGATTGGGAATTCCAGCCCATGAGTTTCTTCATAAATACACGGAACCGACCTATTTGGAAAAAACCGATATGCCGGGGGTTATGCTTAAACTTAATGAAGATGACAAAAAATGCCCGTTTGTAACACCAGGAGGCTGTACCGTATATACTGACCGCCCGACAGCGTGCCGATATTATCCTGTGGGAATGGCCGATTTTCATGAAGGTGGAAAAAAAGAAGGCGAAGAGGAAATCATCAAAGAAGAAGAAAAATTCTTTTTCATCGTCAAGGAAGATCATTGCAAGGGTTTTCTTGAAGACAAAGAATGGACCATTCGTGAATGGCGAGCCGATCAAGGCGTCGATGTTCGTGACGAGATGAATAAGGAGTGGCTGCGTCTGGTGATGCGACGCAAATCCTTCGGGCATCAAGCAACTTTGTCCGATCAAGCCAAGCGCATGTTTTTCATGGCTTCCACAGATCTTGAGCATTTCCGAAGATTCATTTTCGAGAGTTCCTTCCTCGAAACCTACGAGCTCGACAAAGAGACCATCGACAAGATCAGAGAGGATGATGTGGAATTGATGCTTTTCTCCTTTAAATACCTGGCGGCAACGCTTTTCGGGGCTCAGGGCCTGAAGATCAGGGAAGAGAAAATTCAAGCCAAAATCAAAGAGATCAGAGCTCGCCAGGATGACTCGGTGAAAAAATCCATTCAGGAATATGAAGAGCTGATGGCTGAGCGTGAAAAGCAGAAAAAGACTGGAAATAGATAAAGATTGAGTCTTTATCTGCCTGGACAACGATTGCAGGCAATGAAAAAGGCCGTCCGGGACTCCGGACGGCCTTTTTTCTTTGCCAAAAACTCTTCCCCTGATCCGTTTGGATCAGGGGAGATGGGAGATTATTCTTCTTCAGGCTCCATGGCCAGGGCTCTACCTTTCAAGGCCTTCCAGGACTTGAGAACGTCCTTTTGCGAGAGTGCCATCAACTCATCGGCATGTTCGGGATTGACCCGTTTCAAGGTCCTGTACCGGTTCTCTCCCAGGGCGTATTCTTCAAAGGAGATTGTCGGTTCTTTGGAGTCGATGATGAGCGGGTTCTTACCCTGCTCTTCCAGATCCGGATTGAATCTGTAGAGCGGCCAGTGACCGCATTCAACGGCCTTTTTCTGTTGGTCGAAGCCGTTTGCCATGTTGATGCCGTGATTAATGCAGTGGGCGTAAGCAATAATGAGAGAAGGACCATCATATGCCTCAGCTTCGCTAATGGCTTTGATAGCCTGGGCCGGATTGGCGCCCATCGCGATTTTAGCGACATACACGTTCCCGTAGGTCGCAAAGATCATTCCCATATCCTTCTTGGGCATTCTCTTCCCTCCGGCGGCAAACTGCGCTGTGGCCGCACGCGGAGTTGATTTGGACATCTGGCCTCCGGTATTGGAGTACACCTCGGTGTCGAGTACCAAAACGTTGACGTTCTGTCCGGAGGCAAGGACGTGGTCCAGTCCGCCGTAACCGATGTCATAGGCCCATCCGTCGCCACCCAGGATCCAGACGGATTTCTTGACCAGGTAATCGGCAACATGAAGGAGGCGTTTGGCAATGACCGAGCTGTTTTTTGCCAGTTTTTCCTTCAGCATAACGACACGACCGCGTTGAGCCTCGATATCCATCTGGGTTTTCTGCTCCGTCTTGAGCAGTTCATCCGCCATTTCGGCATCGATGATTTTCTCGTTTACGGCTGTATGGACAAGCTCGGCTGCCTGAGCTGCAAGCTTGTCAACCGATGCGCGCATGCCGAGGCCGAATTCCGCATTGTCTTCGAACAGGGAGTTGGCCCAGGAGGGACCGCGACCGTCGGCACGTTTGCAATAGGGCGTCGTCGGCAGATTGCCTCCGTAGATGGAAGAGCATCCGGTGGCGTTGGCAGCCAGCATCCTGTCTCCGAAGAGTTGGGAAATCAGCTTTAGATACGGGGTCTCGCCGCAGCCGGCACAAGCGCCAGAGAACTCGAAGAGCGGACGCATCAGCTGGCTTCCCTTGATCGATGCCGGATTGATCTCGGCGGGGTCCATTTCGGGCAGGCTGAGGAAGTAGTCGACATTTTTGGATTGCACGGCCCGCAGCTCTTCTCCGTTCGGAATCATCTCCAGGGCTTTGGTTTTGGCCGGACAGACTTTGACGCAGAGGGTGCAGCCGCAGCAATCTTCAGTAAAGACCTGAACCATGAATCGGGAACCCTTGAAGTTTTTTCCGACAGCGTCTTTTGACTGAAAGGCCTCGGGTGCCCCTGCAAGGTCCTTTGCTATTTTGATTCTGATGGAAGCGTGGGGACAGACAAGGGAGCACTGACCGCACTGGATGCAGTTTTCCGGAATCCATTTAGGCACGCTCACTGCGATATTGCGTTTTTCAAACTGGGTGGTAGCCGTCGGCCAGGTGCCGTCTGCCGGGATCTGGGAAACTTTCAGCTGGTCGCCTTTGCCTTCGATGATCTTGGCGGTGACCTCTTTTACGAAGTCGGGAGCATGGTCCGGGACCGTCGGCGGAATCACATGGCCTGCAACCGAATCGCCTAGTGAAACCTCGACGATATTCTTGATGGCCGCATCCACGGCGTCGTAGTTCATCTGAACGACTTTCTCGCCTTTTTTGCCGTATGTTTTTTTGATGGCATTCTTAATCGCGTCGATGGCTTCCTGCTGCGTCAGGATGCCGGAGATCATGAAGAAAGCGGTCTGCATGATCATGTTGATACGTGCACCAAGTCCCAAGGCAAGCCCCAGGGATACGGCGTCGATGATATAGAATTTGGCCTTTTTGTTGATCAGATCTTTCTGGACTCTTGCGGGAAGCTTGCTCCAGATCGTGTCCTTATCGAAGCTGGTGGTCAGGAGGAAGGTGCCTCCTTCTTCCAGGTTGCACAGCATATCGTACTGATCAAGGAAGGTGAAGTTGTGGCAAGCGATGAAATTAGCCTTATTGATCAGATAGGGAGCCACAACCGGATTCTTGCCGAAACGAAGATGCGACGTGGTGATGGAACCTGATTTTTTCGAATCGTAGACAAAATACCCTTGAGCGGAGTTGTCGGTTTCGGTTCCGATAATCTTGATGGTGTTCTTGTTGGCTCCAACGGTGCCGTCCGAACCGAGACCGTAGAACATGGCCCGATAGACATCTTTTCCTTCGATATTGAAAGATGAATCATAGGAGAGGCTTGCGAAGGTGACATCGTCGTGGGGACCGACGCAGAATTTATTTTTCGGAGCCAATGCAGCCATGTTGTCGAAGACTGCCTTGGCCATGGCCGGCGTAAATTCGGCGGAGCCGAGGCCGTAACGACCGGTCAGTATCAACGGCATAAATGCGGTGCTGTTGCTTTCGACAGCCTCGCCCACCGCTGCGCGAACATCAAGATAAAGGGGCTCTCCAGGTGCGCCGGGCTCCTTGGTTCTATCAAGAACCGTGATCCTCTCCACGGTGGACGGCAAAGCGTTGGCCATGGCCTTGCAATCGAACGGACGATACAGGCGAACCATAACCATCCCCACTTTCTTGCCTTGAGAAACCAGGTAGTCGATGGTTGCGGCCACTGTCTCGCAGCCGGAAGCCATCATGACCACGATATCGGTTGCATCGGGAGCACCGTGGTAGTCGAACAGGTGATATTGGCGTCCTGTGAGTGATGCAAACTTGTCCATGGTTTCCTGGACGATGGCAGGGGTTGCATTGTAATATTTATTGACGGTCTCGCGACCTGTGAAATAAACGTCAGGATTTTGGGCTGTTCCGCGAATCGTAGGCCGATCCGGGGTCATGGCCCTTTCCCTGTGCGCAATAACCAGGTCTTCGTCGATCATCTCGCGCATGACATCGTAACTTACCTCCTCAACTTTCTGGATTTCGTGGGAAGTCCGGAATCCGTCGAAAAAATGAACGAAGGGGATCCTTGAGGCCAGTGAAGCCTGGGTGGAAATCAGGGCCATATCCATGCATTCCTGTACATTGCTGGCGCAGAGCATGCCCCATCCTGTCTGCCGGGCGGCGTAGATGTCGCCATGGTCGCCGAAAATGGAAAGAGCCTGACAGGCGATGGACCGGGCCGTTACATGAAAAACCGTCGGCGTCAGCTCCCCTGCTATTTTATACATATTTGGGATCATCAACAGAAGTCCCTGGGAAGCGGTGAAGGTTGTACAGAGCGCCCCGGTGGCAAGGGACCCGTGAAGGGAACCGGCTACGCCGGCTTCGGACTGCATCTGGGTGACCACCGGGATGGAGTCCCAGATATTTTTCTGCATAACAGCAGCCTTTGTGTCAGCTTCAGCGGCCATCGGTGAAGACGGCGTAATGGGGTAGATAGTTATAACCTCGCTGGTGGCATAGGCGACATGGGTACAAGCCTGGTTACCATCAATTGTGACCATTTTCCGCGACATGGTTTTTTTCTCCTTGGTAAGTAATGAAAAATTCACTTTTCTTTGTTGCATTACATCTACTTATGTTGTTTCTCGAGAGAAAAGACAATCATTTTGAAAAATTTGCTGGATGCAGTTTTCCAAGATCGTCGAGTCATTTAATGGTACTGCTCTTACTTATTTAACATCGTTACTGCTCCTTCTTTTTTTTTGAAGGAATGGCAAAATTGTAAATAAGACAAAATAAATAATTACAAAAAGTTAAATTGTTTTCTGTTCTGCTAGGTTAGATTCATTTATTTTTAAATGAAATATCGTTTTTTGTATATATCTGTACGTAATAATCTGAAAAAATTCTAAAAAAATATTTGGAAAAACAATTCTATACAATATAAAAGAACAACGTTACCGCTTCCGTTTTATGCAATGACCTTTTATTTGTCAAGAAAAAAAGTCCTTGTCAGATATGAGGTCAAGACAACCGGATTATGCCCAACAGTTTAATAACTCAATGCAAAATCAAATGCGGATTCCCTTGGCGGGGAGTACGAACAGATGTGCGCGAAAGATAAATGTCGGTTATAGTCTGTCTGGAAAAAAAGAAAGATCAATTCGTTTCGGAACCTCTTGGCAAAACCATAAACTATACGTTAATAACTCATGTAGATATCGAGGGGAGAGTATGGAAGTATAGGATATTCTCTGAGCCTGTGCAAGTATTGAAATTAGTCGAAGATGCGACGGCTTAACGCGATTGGTCATACCAATTTACTTTTTTTTAAGTATAATCTGCTAATTGTTTGATCGGAGTAAAGATTTTTCGAGAACCTAAAAAAAATTGATGAATACCATTACGAATAATACACTATCGCAATTGCTGTACGTTTTGTCCGGATCCGACGATTTTGTTTTTTTAGATACTGCAAAACCCGATCAAGAAAATACATGCTCCATGCTGTTTCTCTCACCCGTTCGTAGGATGACGTATTATGAAGGGCAAAACGCGTCCGGTTTTTTGGAAGAAATACAAAAATACCAGGAGGCCGGATATTATCTTGCGGGTTGGGTGGCCTATGAATTCGGATACATGATCGAGCCCGCTCTCCAGAGTCTTTTTCAACAGCCCGGTGACCGAGGAATTTTGTTGGCCGATCTCGGTGTCTATAAGAGAAGATATACGTTCGATCATCGAACCGGTTTGTGTGATTTTCCGGGATTGCCGCAGTATCCCTTGAAAACCGACGCTTACTCTATTTCCAATGTTACGTTGTCGCAAACGAAACAGGAGTATATTGATGCGATTGGAAAAGTCCTTGATTATATCCGGGCGGGCGATACCTACCAGGTCAACTACACCCTGAAGCTGCTTTTTGATTTTTCCGGCTCTCCCGAAGGATTGTATAAAGTGCTGCGCCGCAATCAGTCTGTGTCCTATGGTGCATATATTCGAACGGGAAAAAGACGGGTGCTGTCGTTTTCTCCTGAGCTTTTTTTCCGCAAGCGTGACGGCAAGGTTGTCGTTCGTCCCATGAAGGGGACAATGAAACGGGGAAGAACGCTTGCCGAGGATGCCGCCAGGCAAGATGAGCTTGCCCGCGATATCAAGAATCGCAGCGAGAATGTAATGATCGTCGATTTACTCCGCAACGACCTCGGGCGTCTCATGCATTGCACCGGTACGGGCTCGGTCGGCGTAAGCTCACTGTTTGACGTCGAAGTCTACGAAACGCTCTTGCAAATGACTTCAACGATTACGGCAGAAACCACCAGGGAAGCCCTTGGATCATTATCCCTGTCGGATATATTTAAATCCCTTTTCCCTTGTGGTTCAGTGACCGGTGCTCCAAAGATCCGGACCATGCAGATTATCGATGAGTTGGAACAGGGCAGGCGCGGAGTATATACCGGGGCTATCGGTTATTTGGCTCCAAACGGGGATATGATGTTCAATGTTCCCATCAGGACGGTGACTCTTGATGGCGAAAAAGGGGAGATGGGGATCGGTTCCGGAATCGTATTTGATTCGGATCCGGAAGAAGAGTGGCAGGAGTGCTTGTTAAAAGGCAGTTTTTTGACCGGACCTGCCGCGGAATTTCAACTCATCGAGACGCTGCTTTATCATCCGGACGACGGATACGTTTTTTTGAATGACCACCTTAAACGATTGTCTTCTTCCGCTTCCTATTTTCTGTTTTCCTGTGATCTGGAATCTATCAGGGCGAAACTTCTTGAATATGCCCGGAAGCTGGACGGAACCTGCAAACGAGTGCGCCTGACGCTTGAAAAAGACGGCACTGTTTCCGTTAGTTCCAAACAATGTGAACAACCAAGATCATTACGGCTGCCCAAAAGTCCTTCTCATGGCATTTTCCCCAGGGTATCTCTTTCCAAGACGCGAATCGATACCGGGGCGTCCTGGCTTTTTCATAAGACGACAATGCGTGATGTGTATGACAGGGAATTCGCTCAGGCCAGGGAAGAAGGCCTTTTTGATGTCTTTTTCTGCAACACAAAAGGAGAGGTGACCGAAGGTTGCATCACCAATGTCATTGTCTATAAAGAAGGTGAATTCATAACACCTCCCGTTCACTGCGGTCTTTTACCGGGGGTGATGCGGGATAAGCTCCTGCAAGATGGCGAAAGACCACTTAGGGTGAGTGTGCTTACATTGGATGATGTTCTGCAAGCCGATGCGCTTTTTTTCTGTAATTCCGTGCGAGGGGTCGTGCAGGTTCAACTTGCCGAAGCCTGAGGCCGGCCTCAATGAACGACGCTGCTGTCCTCTTCAGGAGTGATAAAGACGGGCGGTATGATCAGACCGTGTTGTTCCCCCAATGATCGTATCATGGTCATGAAGGTGGAGGGGAGAGGGATCTCTCTGTTTTTCTCCAGGATGCCGAGTTCATCGGCTTTTTCGAGATTGACGGTGCTGTCAATTCCTAACTGGTTGTCGCAGAGGGTCTGAATGCGCAGCGCATCGGTGATCTTGGACCTTAAATCCGGAAGTTCCTGAGCGAGACCGAAAAGTTCTTGTTCGATCAGCGCTTTATTATTGCTTTTGAATGCCTGGAATTTTTTCTCCGGATTTTGAGTGCCGAAGATTTCGTTGGTGACGGCCCCTGCCAGCATGGAGTGGAAGACGATGTCTTTTTCTTCATATTTCTTGCCGATAAGAATACGTAATTCTTTAAAAAGGATCATCTGGACAAGGCCTACTCCCTCCTGGAGAACGGTGAGTAGCCGGGACTTTTTCGGGGTGTTGGGTTCCATATTTTTTTAAAGTACAAGTTTTATGGCAGGATGATTGCACAGAGACTGATAGATAGAAAGGCGCATTGCCTCATTTTCAACTATGATTTCAGCATTGAAACTCAGGTAGGACCCCCGCGAGCTTGAATGAGAATGAGAAATCCGTACAGGAGTTGGGGCGCATGAGCTGAAGATGGCTGCTTTTATCAATTCCGGATCTTTGCCGATCACTTTGTACTGCCATTGGCAGGGGTAATCTATTTCCGGTTTCCTGTTGCAGGAAAATGGGTCTTTTGCTTTTGATATTTTCATCGGCTTCTGTAGAAAAAATGAGAAGTGTAGCTTGGTTGTAATTACTATTTGATTATGAATGACCGTCTTGAAAGAGTCAAGATAAACAAGCGGCCTGGTCGTAACCCATAGCTGGTGCCGGGCAACGTGCCTTTGTCTTACTTGGTTGATATTACTTTGTTTATAACTAAATTGGTCGTTATGGTTATCCCCTTTTTCGATGAAATTTTACGCCTGGAGGCATTTCTCTCTATTTGAGTTTTCACTGGTGCTGTGTTACGCGGTGTATGCAACATTTCAACTCCCTGTGGGCTTGTACATGAAAAGTGAAGCCTGAAAGGAAGGGACAGCCCGGATTGTCCATGCAGGAGTGGAAATGGGAGATAAAACATGATATGATCGCCGATACATATCCGTCTGCTCATTGAATCCGGTCGTTTACTATTTAAGGATAAGGGCGCAGCTTTGCAAAATACAACGATAAAAGAAAGAAGTTTACTGGACGATCTTGTCAGCAGGCATTCCGGAGATCTTAAGGCAATACTTGATGGAGAACACAATCTCCTGAACTCACTTTCGGTTCCTGTTTTTTTTATCAATTCGGATGGCCGTTTTCTCGGGGCCAATATCGCTTTTTATCGTTCATTGGGCGTTGATGGAGATCCTGTATTTTGTCAGGGCGTCTACCGTAGGCTTGCGCCTCGCTTTGTAGAGGAATATCAGAGGATTGACAGAAGACTGTTGCTTGAAGGGGGAAGTCTATATTTCGAAGGATATGCCTGTGATGAAAATATGACGGAATACCAGGTCCTCTACCGCAAAACGGCGATCCGGGGCCAGGATGATACCATAACAGGTATTATGACTCTCCTGTATGATCTTTCGGAAATCAAAGAGGTCCGCAAAGCACTGGCGAAAAGCGAGGCTCAGAAGAAGGCGATCCTCGAGGGGTTTCCCGACATCGTCGTTTTTTTCGATCGGAATATGAAAGTTGTATGGGCGAATAACAGCGTCAAAAAACTCTGTCCTTCACCCGTCGGCAGGCATTGCAGTGAACTCTTTTGCGGCGAAGAGAGTGCCTGTGATCATTGTGGGATTGCAAAAAGTTTTCGTTCCGGACAGAATGATTCCTGGATTCAGCAGATAGGGGCGGAAGGCAATGGAGAGGTGGAAGCGGTGTACGAAATGATCAGTACGCCCGTCAGCACCAAACCCGGCAAGGTTGACAGTGTGGTTGTTATAGCCAGAGATGCCACGGAAAAATTGAAGCTGGAAAAACAATTGCGCCATGCAATGAAGATGGAGGCCATCGGCACTTTGGCTGGAGGAATCGCCCATGATTTCAATAATGTGTTGACACCGATAATGGGGTATTCCGAGATAATTCGTCTTCACATGAAACAAGGCGGTGACCATAGGGAAGAGGTAATCGGTTATATTGAAGGGATTCTTAAGGCCGCGAGGAGAGCAAGACGACTCGTCGAACAGATTTTGACGTTTTCGCGGAGCTCCGAACAAAAGGAGAGCCTGCAATATATTCATCCCATTGTAAAAGAAGTGATGAAGCTGATACGTACAACCCTTCCCTCGACATTGGAGATCCACCAGGAAATTGACGAGAAGTGCGGTATGGTTTCCGTCGACCCGGTTCAGATTCATCAAATTCTTATCAATCTTTGTACCAATGCGTCCTTTGCAATGGCGGGTACCAGCGGAAAGTTGACGGTTCGTCTGGCGAGAAGCGACAGAAATAAGGACGGCAAAGACTGGATGGAACTGAGTGTAGCGGACACCGGTTGCGGTATCGATCCCGCTATCCGCGACAGGATTTTCGAGCCTTACTTTACAACCAAGGAAAAGGGCCAGGGAACCGGGATGGGATTGGCCATGGTGCATGGCATAATAAGTCGACAGGGAGGCGAACTGGAAGTTGAAAGTGAGCTTGGGAAAGGAACGACGTTTCGAATTTTTCTGCCTGTTTCAAAGGAGGCCACCACTTTCGACCAGGTTGTCAATACGGAGGAACTGATCGGTGGAAATGAGAACATTCTGCTCATTGACGACGAGGAACAGGTGGTTGCCGTAACAGGCGAGTTGTTGGAAAGTCTCGGATACTCAGTTACTCCGATGACATCCGCCAGGGAGTCGCTTCTGCTCTTTTTGAAATCTTCCGATAGGTTCGACCTGGTTCTCACCGACTTAACCATGCCCTATATGACAGGACTGGAACTGTGCAGGAAGATAAAGGAGGTTCGTCCTGAAATTCCCATTGTGCTGTTTACCGGTTATCTTGAAGAGTTTTCCAGCAAGAGTGCCCAGGAGGCGGGAGTTGATGCCTTTTTTATGAAGCCGGTTTCATTTAAAGAAATGGCCCGTATCGTAAGAAAAGCTCTTAATGCGGCAAAATCGGCATCTCATTGAATCGAAACGGTAGCCGGGCATGTTGCTGCTTTGCCGTCAGCTTCCAATACCGTTTAAAATGCTTATCTGCTCGTTTAACGTCCAAAAATCATAAATGTAGCCGATGCCGAACAACCCAAGAGTGAGCAAATAGATGATTCCTGTCGGCCATTTTCCCATATAAAAACGATGGATTCCGAAGATGCCGATGAACGTCAAAAGTATCCAGGCGATATTGAAATCGATCCTCCCGCTATTATATCTGATCGTTGCCTGTTCATTTAATGACGGCATCAAAAAAAGATCGACAAACCAGCCGACTAGGAAGAGGCCCAGGGTGAGTAAGTATAAGGTGCCTGAGAGTTGTTTGCCGTAGTAGAAGCGGTGCGCTCCGATGAATCCAAAGAGCCAGAGGAGGTAGCCCATCAATAGGGAATGCGTGGGTTGTGTATTTTGATTCATTGTCAACTATCCGTTTTGAAAAGTAGAAGCAAGGAAACAGTCATCTTTTTTTGTCTTTCTGTTTTTAGATTTTCGCCATTCCGCTTTTTTCCTAGGCCGCCGGTTTATCTAATCTTGCAAATTTTTCTTTTAATATCCGAATACGTTCAAGGGAGGCGGCAATCCTCTCCTCTTTCAATTCTCCTTTTTTGAGGCCGCGGAGGACTGCTTGAATGGCTTTCGGCAGGATTTCAGGATCAAAAACGAGATTGTTCCCGATGGTGATCATATCGACGCCTGCGGCAAATGATTTACAGATCATTTCGTCCAGTCCGTAATGCTCTGTGAGGGCTTTCATCTGTAGATCGTCTGATATGATAACCCCTTCAAATTCCAATTTCTTTCTCAATAGCCCGGTGATGGTGTTACGGGAAAGGGTGGCTGGGTGGTCCGGATCCAGGGATCTATTGAAGAGATGGCCTGTCATGATGACGTCGGCACAACCACGTCTGATCAGTTCCGCAAACGGACGCAACTCTTCTTCTGTCCAAGTATTTGAGATATCAACCAAACCAAGATGGGAGTCGTCCCGGGAACTTCCATGGCCGGGGAAGTGCTTAAGACAGCTCAGGATATTGCGGGATCTGTGGGTTTTGATCCAGATCTCTGCATGTCGTATAACCTTGTCGGCTTCGGCGGAAAAGCTGCGCCCCAATGCCCCGATGATAGGGTTGTTCGGGATGATGTTCAGATCGACCACCGGGGCCATGTTCAGATTAATGCCCAGCGTTCTAAGCAGTTCCGCTGTGACCAGCGCATTTATCTGAGTGAGTACGGTATCGTCATGTTTGCCCAACTCCGCTGCGGAGACCGAAATTGGAAATCCCCTGTTGGATGTAAACCTGCAAACCTTTCCTCCTTCCTGATCCACTCCGATTAAAAGTCCGTTTCCAGCAGCCTTTTGCAGACTGGATGTCAGATTTTTGACCTGGGAAGCACTGGTGATATTATTAGAAGAAAGATTCTTGGCCAGCAAGCGTTCAAAGAGAATGACACCTCCAAGATTCCTTTTCTTTATGTCGAGATAAATGGGGTGGTCGCCCGCGATTTCCGTCCCGTGAAAACCGATGATGAAGAGTTGGCCGAGTGCTTTTTGAAGATCCATGAGGGGATGCTTTCGATTATGGTTCTGTTGGTCAATGATGTTAAATTATTGCTTCCTTGATACCGCCTGTTGGGAAAGCGGGTTTCCGGGTGTAAGAGATATAATGTTGTACTGCTTTTCTTAAAATTCTCTGAAAAGCCATTTAACACATCTACTCTTTTTAACAGGAAAGCACAATGCTTACTCGGTGGAGATAAAACGTATTTTCTCGGTTTGTGCCAAGATTCCGGCATCTTTACCAGGAAAAATATTGCAGACAGTGTGTGTCAAAATTTCGTCAATAATTGCCTTCCGTGAGTCGGTGTGGATGGTATATCCAATCTCGCAGCCCTATTGTCCATTCCGTTTTTTTAAATAAACATGGTGTCTTGCGAAATTATGTGGCATCTCGTTGTTTTTTGTTTGAATTGTGCCGTTTTGGCCTCTGTTTTGCAATGGATTTGGGGAAAAATGATGTAAAGATATTCGTGAAGAGGCCGATAAAAAGGGAAGTGCCAACTATAAGCGAAGAAATTTACGCAAGGAATAAAAGAATGAATGCCTCAACACAAATGCCTTCGGAAGGAATAAAAAGAAATGAATGGCATGAAATCAACCAGGTTATGGTTGAGTTGAATCATTTAAAGCAACATTCAAAACGGCTTGATTTGTTTAATAAACTCCACAGTCGTTTGGCCGGGATGTTGAATCTCGCCTCCATGATAGAGGCGTACTCGGTGTGGTTGATGCCGCATGTCGAGCATGAACTCATCGGCTATAGCAACAGCAAGCGAAAAAAGAAATACCTTTTTTGTTCCGGGCATGGTCCCACTCGGCGTCGGGCCATCGCCTTTGCCGAGGAACTTATCGACACCCGTATCCCCGAGGGTGGCGTCTGCAAAAACCGTGACGGTCATTATGCTCACAAGTGGGTCTTCGAGACATCCGAAGATGCAGGTATTTTTCTGATTTTGAAAAATGGTAGAGAACTGGACAACGGCGAGATTTCACTGATCAACGACTCCCTCGAGATTCTGAGCGAATCATTGCAGCGTGGGCTTGAGTATGAAGATCTGTTCGATAGAGCGAGTCATGATATGTTGACGGGACTTGCCAATCGAAGAGTTTTTGATGATCGTATTAAAGGAATGATTAAAAGCTCAAGACGATATAAGCGTCCTTTGACGATGTTATCTTTGGATCTCGATCATTTTAAAGAAATAAATGACACCCATGGGCATCTCATTGGGGACGAAGTGCTGAAATCCGTGGCCGAGGTTTTGAAGGGTGCCGTCAGGTCCACCGACCTCTTGGTAAGGATGGGCGGTGATGAATTTCTGCTCGTATTAGACGATACCGACGGCAAATGCGCCGGAATACTGGCAGAGAGGCTCTGTAAAGCTGTCGACGGCCTGAACATCCGTTCCGGCAATGGTCTAAAATTGGGTGTAAGCATCGGAGTTGCCCAACTGAAAGATTCCGAGAATCTGACCCAGTGGCTGGAGAGAGCGGACGATATCCTCTACCATGCAAAAGACCAGGGGCGGTCTCGGGTCGCAGTCAAATAATCGTATTATTCTCTCCTCAAAGTAAAAAGCCGGCTCTTTCGAGTCGGCTTTTTGACTTTTACGTACCGGCTTTCCGTCAGTTCTTTTGCATGGTAATCGTCAGAGGGATGGAGTGGCGGTTCCTGCTGTTTTGTTTCGTATAGCCGAGTTTCCAATCTCCGCAGTGTGCTTTTCCGGCGAGAAGCTTGTCAACTTCCTGTACGATTCCTGCAACATTAATAATAGGATGTCTTGAAAAGACGGTGGGCAACCCTTGCGTTAGATTGCAAGCCAGGCAATGCCCAGGGCGTTCCAGGAGTTGCAGCTCCAAGGAAATCGTCTTGTCGTCCGAGCCGACATAAGCCAGTTTTATATCATAGGCTCCCTCATCTGCATCGCCGAAAAGTGCTTCGAAAAAAGCATTGGTACGTTCCGGAGGAAAAATCTCTTGAAGATTTTTGTCTGAAAGGAGAGTAGCGAGAGAGTCGGTATTCATCGTATTCCTCATGCTGATTGATGGTGGAATTTTAATCGGTTTTCGAGCATATACTATAAAGTGTTTTCTTGCCCTTTGTCAACCGACGTTGCGGTCGTGCCGGCACTGTGGTAGATTGCTTTCATGCGTACGGATACCCATTTTAAACAAAGCGAACCGGCTCGGGCCGGCGTCGTCCTGGAGCAGTTGAACCAAGCCCAGAGGGAGGCGGTTACGACCACCGACGGGCCTGTTCTGGTTATTGCCGGCGCTGGGAGCGGCAAGACAAGAACCCTTGTTTTCCGGGTGGCCTATCTTATGGAAAACGGCGTCGCCCCGGAAAATATTCTGCTTCTCACCTTTACCCGGAAAGCCGCTCAGGAAATGTTGTGGCGGGCCGGGCGCCTGTTGAACAACACCTGTAACGGCGTCGTGGGCGGTACGTTTCATTCCGTAGCCAATATGCTGCTTCGACGTTACGGCTCAGCTCTCGGTTTCGATCCGTCATTTACCATCATAGACCGGGCGGATGCGGAGGGAATTGTCAATCTGTTGAAAGCCTCTTTGGGGCTCGGAGGGCGAGGCAAGCAATTTCCTTCAAAGCGTATCATTATCAATATGATAAGCGGATCAGTCAATAAATCCAGGCAATTAGAGGATCTTGTCTATGACCAATACAATCATCTCAGCGAATATCTGGACGATCTTCTCAAGCTGCAGAGCCATTACGCCGAGTTTAAACGCGACCATTCTCTGATGGATTATGACGATCTCCTGACCAATTGGAAGAGATTGTTGAATGAAGTTCCTGAGGCTCGGGAGGCTATCTCCAGACGATTTTCGCATATTATGGTCGACGAATACCAGGATACGAATCTGGTTCAAGCCGAGATCATCCGGCTGGCAGCTGCAACTCATGACAACGTCATGGCGGTCGGAGACGACTCGCAGTCCATTTATTCGTTCCGTGGAGCAGATTTTTACAATATTATGCGCTTTCCGCAAATTTTTCCCGGTACCCGCATCGTCAAGCTGGAGGAAAATTACAGATCGACGCAGCCCATTTTGAGCCTTACCAACGATATTATACGAAACGCAAAGGACAAGTACACCAAGGCTTTGTTCACCCGTATTGAAGGTGATGTGAAGCCGAAGCTGTTTGCGGCTACGGACGAACGGCAAGAGGCCCTGTTCGTCGCGAAGAAGATACAACAGTTGCATCAGGAGGGGGTTCCGTTTTCCGAAATGGCGGTCCTGTTTCGCTCGGGTTTCCATTCCTTTAAACTGGAGATGGAGCTCAACTCGGCCGGCACGGATTTTGAAAAACGAGGCGGCCTGAAACTCACCGAGTCGGCACATATCAAAGATGTCCTCTCGTTTCTGCGCATCCTTGTCAATCCAAGGGACAACCTGTCATGGAACCGGATTCTTCTGCAGCTGGAAAAAATCGGACCAAAAACCGCCCAGAAAATTACGACCGCCGTTGCCCTTTCATCAGACCCTTTTGCAACGCTTGCCTCCTATCCGGCCGGCGCCTCCTGGAAAAAAGGGTTGCGGGAACTTGCCCGGCTTTTTGAAAGGCTGCAGGAAAAAGATTCCCCGCCGGCCCTGTTTGAAATCGTCATGGAGTATTATGCTCCGCTGTTTGAAACCATCTATGCAGATGACTTTCCGAAACGGCAGAAAGACCTCGAACAGGTAAAAGGAATAATTGCAGGCTACGATTCTCTGCAACGATTCATCGACGATACGGCGCTTGATCCACCGGAATCGGAAGCCGATTCCGGGTGGGAGGATCGAGGAAAGCTGGTTCTTTCCACAATTCATTCGGCCAAAGGGCTTGAATGGGAGGTTGTTTTCGTGATCGGTCTTGCCGACGGCCGCTTCCCCCATCCTTCAACGGAGTCCGGAGGTCAGTGGGAAGAAGAGAGACGGCTTCTCTATGTGGCGGCCACACGGGCTAAAAAAAGACTTTATCTGTGCTATCCCAGGGATCTGATGACGCCTGATCGCAGGTATCAGCGCGCCGGCATGTCGGCATTTCTGCGCGAATTGCAAGCGGGACTTTACGACCGTTTGACGGAGGAAGCAACTCCGTATGGGTTCACGTCCTCGCCACCTTCGTTGCCGGCAATGTCCAGAGAAATCGGCGGAATCGGAAAACCGGCAAGGGTTAGCTTAAAAGATCTTGCCAGAGGGAGTGAAGTCAATCATTCCTTTTACGGGCTGGGCGTCGTCAAGAGGCTTGTCAAACCAAGTACCGTTGATGTGGACTTTGCCAAACACGGCTTGAAGACTCTGCATCTGGATTATGCAAAACTCAAGGTCATTAGAAAGTGAGCACGTCTGTGTTGCCGGAAGCGGCATCGTTTTGCCGTTCCATCCTCTTATTTTTCTTTTTAGGATACGTCAGTGAACTACATTGAAGCAGAGGCTTATCTGAACAGTCTCCAGTTTCACAAGATCAAGCTCGGTCTCGATGCCATGCGATCTTTTCTCGAACGGGTGCAGAGGCCGGAGACGAAACTGAAATTTGTCCACGTTGCAGGGACGAATGGGAAGGGGTCGGTGAGCATGACACTGCTGACGATTCTCTCCCGTTCGGGGTATCGCGTCGGTTTATACACATCGCCGCATCTCAGCTCCGTCAGAGAGCGGCTGCGTATCAACGACACATATATCGGTAAAGCAAAGTTCGCTGAAATCGCAACCAGGATAAGAGATGTATTGGGAGAGGAAAAGATCACCTACTTTGAATTCACCACCGCTATAGCCCTTTTGTGGTTTGCCGAATCCGATCTCGATCTCGTGATCATGGAAACCGGGCTTGGGGGCCGGTTGGATGCAACCAACGTGATTGTGCCGTTGGTATCTGTGATTACCAATGTCAGCATGGACCATGAGGCGTATCTTGGCAACGATCTGGCGTCCATCGCCTTTGAAAAAGCCGGAATTATCAAATTCCGCGTGCCGGTTGTCTGCGGCACCGAGGAGACGATAACCACCGATGTCGTCAGAAAAAAATGTCGTGAGACGAACTCGGAGTTCTATTATGCGGGAGATGCCTTTGCAACGGAACTCTCCGAAGACGGTTCCTGGACATGGCGCGGCTGTCAAGGCCGGCTGGCCGGCAAAGTCCTGACCGGTCTTTGCTGCTCCATGCGAGGGAGCTATCAGATCGGCAATGCAGCATTGTCACTCGCGGTACTTGGATTGATCGAAGATGAGGGCTTCGGCGTATCAGAGGATGATATTCGATCCGGATTGCTTCAGGTTCGGTGGCCGGGAAGGCTGGAATATATTATTCTGGACAGGACTACGCGAACACAGATAGCGGAAACAGGAGATAAAGATGCTGATATTGTTCAATATCTATTAGATGGTGCCCACAATCCAGCCGGGGTCGACAGTCTTGTCGCCACCCTCAAAAAGGAGTATTCCTTCCGGCGGTTGATTGTTGTCTGGGGGGCCATGAACGATAAAGATCTGGTCAAAACGGTTCCGGAGATAGGAGCCTTGGCAACTCGGATGATTCTGACCAGACCGTCAGGAGAGCGATCGGCCGAGCCGGAGCGGCTTCTTGCCTGCCTTCCTGTTGATATGAGAAAGAAGGCCGAAATGGTATCCGATGTTGTTGAGGCGCTTCACGCGGCAGAACGCGTTGCCGGTCCGGCGGATATCATCGTTGTGGCAGGTTCCCTCTACCTGATTGGAGCTGTTCGAACGTATCTGGTCGGAGAACTGGTGGCATGATGACCGACCATTTTGGTTTCGACGGTGTCGATGAGGCCTGGATCAAACGAGAAAAAAGCAAGGCCAGGGAACTCAGAAAGACCCGCTGGTGGCAACAAAAGACGGCTACGGGCAGGTGTTGGTACTGTGATGCCTCCGTACCGCCGAAAGAGTTGACCATGGATCATATCCTCCCTCTCGCCCTGGGAGGGCAAAGCAGCAAAAACAACTTGGTTCCCTGCTGTAAGGACTGCAATAACAAAAAGAAGAGTATGATGCCCATGGAATGGGAGGAGTATAGAAGGAGCTGCCGCGACAAATAACTAAATTTTGTGTCAATCCGGGCTGATTCCGGAAAACGGGGCGGGTGCATTGCGGCGTGATAGGTATGAGAGGTCGGCAAATCATCTTGGTGAAACCCAATCCTCCCGCTCAAGAAGCCTTCGACTCGACGGTCTTTTTAATAATATTCTTTAAGTTTTCGCATTCATAGGGTTTTTCTAGAAACGAACGAAACTGCCGAGATTGTTCGTCCCGTATCGACTGGGCTTCTTTGCTGTCCCCGGTGATGATTATCGGAAGCTGCGGGGAGATTTTTTGCAGAACTTCCAATAGTTCCCAACCGTCCCGCTTCGGCATGCCCGAATCACAGAGCATAAAGACGAATTCCCCATTGCACCGTCTGAATATCTCCATGGTTTCGGCGCCGTCTTGGGCCTCATGTACTGAGTAGCCCATTTGTTCCAACAGGCTTTTCGTCATTTTACGCAACCCTTCATCGGCTTCCACCAATAAGACCCTTTTGTTTTCTTCCGAGTCCTGCAGTTGATCTGGGCTTTTTGTTCCTTTGGCTGCGTGTTGAGGGCTAAGTGGAAGGAAGACGCGGAAAACGCTTCCCCGTCCTTGAGCATTTTCTACTGTAATGACACCATGATGCGCTCTGATTATGCCAAGGACGACCGGTAGTCCCAAGCCTCTTCCTGTAAATTTCGTGGAATAGAAGGGGTCGAATATCTTTTCGAATTCCTTATCCCTCAACCCCGAGCCTGTATCCATAACTTCTAAGCAGGCATAGGTATTGACTTTGGGCGTCCAATCAATGGGGAAACGATGCTCCCTGGGGATTGAGCTGGAGGAAACAGATTTATTGATGGTCAGTCGGATTGTTCCCCCGCTGTTTTCCATCGTTTCCGCAGCGTTGGTGACGAGGTTTTTCAGAACCTGCCGTATCTGGTCGGCGTTGGTTCTGATTATCGGCCCAGGTGATGGGAAATCGGTCTCCAGAATGATAGTGCCCTTGGCAATGTCCTTGAGCATGGGGAGACTTTGGCGGCAAAGATCGGCGAGATCCATGGATTGATAATCCGCCAGTGAGTGTCCGAGATACGTCAGCATAAGACCGCTCACCTCGGAAGCCCTATGCGAGGCTTTCAACGCCTCTTGCAGGGTCTCCACGGATTCGCCCGGAGGCAATTCGGAAACCGCCATTTCAAGATTGCCGATAATCGCCGAGAGAATGTTGTTGAAGAGGTGGGCAATGGCTCCTGCCATACGATTGAGGCTTTCGGTTTTTTGCAACTGTTGACTTTGCTTCTCAAACTTCCGTCGTTCTTCTTCTATCTTCTTTCTTTCCGTTATATCTTCCTGGGTCCAGATGACGCCTTGCGACATCTCGGAGGGTGTGATTGATTTTGCTACCAATTTCAAAAAGATAGGGGTTCCGTCTTTCTTCGCCAGTATCTGCTCTTTTTCATAGATATCTCCGCGTGAGAGAATGGGGAGGGCCTCCGCAGATAATTCCTTGAACGCCTCATCGGAAAAACAGAGTTTTCTCGTGTCCAGTCCTTCTGCTTCCTCTTTGGAATACAAAAACATTTCCCGCCATTTCCGGTTGGCCCATATCTGTTTTTTTCCAATGGTCATGGAGATGCCGATATTGGCGTTGTCGAGAATGACCTGTTGCTCACGCATGATTTTTTTCAGATTCTCTTCGGCCGCTTTCCGGTCGCTGATGTCCCTGAAAATAACACTTGCCCGAGGAGCACCGTTGCCCAACGAAAACAGGGAGGAAGAGATCTCCACGGGAAAAATCTCTCCGTTCTTTCGCCTCGCGGAGAGTTCTCCTCGAAATCGTCCGTCTTTGTACCGTTCTTCAATGGCATGCGCTGTTCTGGAATCGTTTTCATTTATTAAAAGTTCTCTTCCCCCTTTGCGGAGCTCCTCTTCGCTCCACCCCAGAATCTCGGTGGCTGCTCGATTGGCCGCAAAAATCCGACCATCGGGGGAAGAAAAAATAATGCCGTCCGATGAGTTGTTGAATATGGATCTGAATCTCTCTTCGCTGTCGCGCAAGTTCTTTTCCATTTGCTTGCGCCTTGTCTGGTCGACCATGACGATAAG
>JBJKQT010000026.1:0-9087 GCA_046705065.1 Desulfocapsaceae bacterium | reverse complement strand
CGGCCATTCGTACCGCAAACTGATCAATGGCCCGTTGCTGGCGGTAGACAAGGGCCCGGCGGCTCCAAAGTGAAGCCCAACATTTGCGAACAGCCAGAAGCAAGGCCTCTGATCCCTGAATATTGAGATAGGTTTCGTGTTGGCCGGCAGCGGAATCCTCTGCATTGTCCTCGCACGTCGCTGATGAGCGAACCGCCACGACCGGGTTCTTCATCCGGTGATATCGATCCAGTACAATGCCGGTTACATCCTCATCCAAGGGACAGTGCTTAAAAAGCTTGGCAGCGGTTTGTTCCACCTCAAACCACTCCTGTTTTTCAATCAATGGGAATATCGTCTCATGCAAACCACAGTGGATTGCCTGGTTTTCATAGGCCGCGGTTGTGAGGACCATAGCATTTGGAACATTCAACCCCAGTTGTTTCATTTGCATAAGGCCAGCGCCTTTGCCCCCGACTTCGGAGTTATCTGAAAACACATCTTCATTAATGTGAAGGAGTTTCATTATTCACTCCTTTTAAAATAAACTCCCAGACAGAATGAAGCAGGGACTCTTTGCTGTGGATATTCGTTACAATGGCAAGCACTACTCCCTGATAGAGGAAAAAGATATGCAGGGCCAGCTCCTTGGCAGTGAGGTCCTGGCGGATAAGCTCTTGCTGTTGCGCTTGGGACACAAGACCTGTGAGTATCTCAAACACTCGTTTGCGAGCCGGTGTCGGATTTGTCATATAGCCTGGATCGAGCACGCTGTATGTGCAGACGATTCTTACCTCTTCGCTGTTTTCCCCTGCCTCATTAATCATGACCGAAATCATCTGCCGGATCAGTTCCAAAGGAGAAGTGGTCGGGTCAGCCTGCCTGAGAAGGTCTTCAACAAGACCCAGAAGTCTCTGGCCGTAGAGGCGCAAAACGCCTTTTTTGGCCCCAAAGTGATTAAAGAAGGTGGCCCGACTGAACCCGGCCTTTTCGGTGATTTCATCCACAGTCGTTTCATGAAACCCCTTTTGTCGGAACAGCTCGATGGCCGCTTGGTAAAGAGCCTGTTTAACCTGGGTATTTTTCTTTTGCCGTAGTCCTTGAGTAGCCATTTTCCCTCCTTATGATATTTATACCTCAACATAAAAGTATACTTGAGTATAGAATTAGTCAACGCCTAAAATAGCAAACGGGAGACGGAATATGGCGAATCTACTTCAGACAAAAAAAACGATAGGCTATTCCCGCGAAAAAGAGTTAAGAACAATAGATGAGTTAGGTCGATATATAAGAAATGATGCCAAGAGGATGTGGTGTCAAAACTGTAAACGATACCCGGCAGAGAATGAGAGCCCAATGAAGAGTGACGATACATATGCTTTTGATCTCAATCTCATAAAGAATATCTACGCAATACTGGCTGTTATCTCTTTGAGTTGGATGTTCGTCATACTGTTTTCTCAAACAGACTCACTTACGAGCCCATCTCTTTATGGGATATTTTTCAATTTTCTCATTTATTCCTCAATTTATTATATGATTACCAACAAAGATCAGCCTTTGATCCGGGGCTTTGGTCCACCTGCCTCACGGGACGCCATTAACCCATCCATGGGGGCTTGACTGTGGCCGTCCTGGCCACAGACACCCGTGAAACAGGTGGACCCAGCCCCTTCTGACTAATATGGCTGAGATTCATTGGTAATCACATTAAAGATAGACCCACAAGGACGATGTACCCATGCAAGCACTCGACGAACTCATGCTTTCCATACGGCGTATGGGCGAAGAGGAACGGCCGCAGCCACCCGCCAATCCCGTCGATCTGCTCCTTTACGCTCCGTGCCCGGTGAAACTGGTCGTAAAAGAACAAATCGATAAAATCATCTCCAACTATGCAAAAAACAGCATCCACCTTACGTCCCATATTCCCATGGGCTGTACCTCGATTGATCCGTATGACCCCATCTGCTGGGAGAAGGACCCGGACAAACTCCCGGCAGTGATCAGCTCCATTGGATTTGGAGATTTCTGGCGCAAAGAATTTGTTCAAACCCATATACGTACGGGGGTGTTTGAAGCCGCATATCCCGTCAAGCTGCATCCCTTGCACGAACAGGCAGGACTTGTCGACCCTCACGGAATTTATACCATCTACGGCGTTACGCCTTATGTATTCATGGTGGATACCCGCCGGCTCGGCAATCTCCCCGTACCTCGCCTCTGGGAAGACCTGCTTCATCCCCGATACAAAGACAAAGTGATGATGTGCGGGGACGGAGACGATATGGCCGATGCCGTTGTGTTGAACCTCTTCAAAGACTTCGGCACCGACGGGCTCAGAGCGCTGGCTGATAACTGCCGGGGGCTTATGCACTCCTCCTCCATGGTAAAATCTGCCGGCTCCAACGATGAAGAGGCAGCGGCCATTTATGTAATACCAGCTTTTTTTGCCGAAAGCACACGACAGCCTCACCATGTCAACGTCGTATGGCCGCAAGACGGAGCAGCAGCAAGCCCGCTCTATTTTCTGGCCAAGAGGGCCGACCATGAACGGCTAGGAAATCTGATCGCCTTTTTCACCTCGGGATTCGCCGCCATAGAAAGTGCCGCCTGGTTTGCGCCCATGAGCGCATCAACCCCGCCGAGACTACCGGCCGCGGCGAGGCTCAAATGGGTGGGCTGGGACTTCATCGAAGAAAACGATGTCAATGCACTCAGGGATCAAATGAACACCCTGTTCAGATCCTTTGTACGGAGTAAAGAATGCGACTGATCACCGTGGCCGGTCCTCCCTCGTGCGGCAAAACATCCATAGTGGCCAAGGCCTGCGGCCAGCTCATCGACTCAGGAGAACCTTGCGCCGTCGTCAAATTCGACTGTCTGCAGAGCCGGGACCAGGAACTGTATCAGGCGGCAGGCACGCCGGTGTCCGTGGTCTTTTCCGGCGGATTGTGCCCCGATCATTTTTACGCTTCAAACCTTGAAGAGGCCTTCGCGTGGGCAGTCGGCACCGGAGCCAAAATATTCGTTATCGAAACGGCGGGACTGTGCAACCGCTGCTCTCCCCATATCCGAGGTGCCCTGGCGGTTTGTGTGATCGACAATCTCATGGGCATCGACGCCCCCGAAAAGATCGGCCCGATGCTGCGTATGGCGGATCTGGTCATGGTCACCAAAGGGGACCTGGTTTCACAGGCAGAGCGGGAAGTGTATCGCTACCGCATCCGGCAAATGAACAAACGGGCTGTGATTCGTCATATCAACGGTCTCACAGGGCAAGGCTGCGCCGACTTTGCAACTATCATGGTGCACGCCCCGGACATCCAGACCGTCACGGAAATGAAACTCAGGTTCACCATGCCGGCCGCCGTCTGTTCCTATTGCTTGAGCGAAACTCGCATCGGTGCACGCTACCAGAAGGGCAACGTGAAGAAGGCCCGTTTCGGAGAACAGCATGCAGAATGACGATAATATCCTCTCACCCCGGAGCATGACCCTCACCGCAGGCCATGACAAATCGGGTCGATTCGAAGCTTTCGACGCGGAGTTCCGTCCGGGTGAGATCACGGCACTGCTCGGCCCCACCGGCTCGGGCAAGAGCCGTTTCCTGTCGGACATCGAGTCCCTTGCCTGCGGAGACACTCCCACCGGACGCACCTTGCTCTTGAACGGGCGCATCCCGGATGTGGACGAACGGTTCAGATTGCTGGGCAGGCTGGTGGCGCAGCTCACCCAGAATATGAATTTCGTCCTCGATATGGGCGTATATGATTTCGTACTTGCCCATGCAATGAGCCGTGAAGTGCAGGACCCGGAAAAAACGGCTCGGCGTGTCTTACAAGCAGCCAACGCGTTGGCAGGTGAGCCTTTTGAGCCCAACACCCAATTGACACAGCTCTCCGGAGGACAATCACGGGCGCTGATGATTGCCGACACTGCCCTGTTAAGCTGGTCACCAGTGCTTCTCATCGATGAGATAGAAAACGCAGGTGTGGATAAACGAAACGCATTGGAACTTCTTCTAAAAAGCGACAAAATAATAGTGATCGCCACCCACGACCCGGTGCTGGCCCTATCGGCCAACAGGAGACTTGTGTTTGAAAACGGCGCAATAAAAACCATCCTCCATCGAACGGGAGGCGAAGAAGCCGTGCTTGCCCGTCTGTCGGATATGGAGCTTCTAATGTCCCGGGCACGAGGACTTTTGCGCATGGGCGGTGATCTGGAGCTTCTTGATCTTTCCTGAATTCGGCTTTTTTCTTGTACGTGTCTCTCTGATATTTTACTATCCCAGCAGAATCTTTTGAACACTTCCCCAAAAGTCAAACTCGGTCGACGCCGGGATGGATTGGAGCATGAATCAAGTCAGCGATGATGAACTAAAAAAGGTGATAAAGGACTTCCTCGAAATGGGTCATGTTGAAAACATCGTGGCCATGTTTCGTCGAGATCCCCACTACTATACCTGGACGGGCGAAATCCTTAACGACGAACGCTTCAATGTCCGACTCGGAGTTTCAGTGCTTTTTGAGGAATTGCAGGCATTGCAGCCGGAAAAGCTGGTGTTGGCCACCCCTTCCCTAAACTGTCTTCTGAAAAATGAATCTCCATTGATCCGTGGAGAGGCGATCAATGTGCTTGGCATCATAGGAAGCGTTGAAGCCATCGCACTTGTCCGGAGAATGCTGGACGATCCGAGTCCGCAGGTCAGGGAGATGGCCGAAATGGTCCTCGAAGACCATGGGGAAAAGTCACCCCATATTCTGTAGCACCCCGACCTGCGGAGAATCTCTTTATCCCTTCTTTGCCCGGCCGCTAAAAAATCCCTCCACACATTTTAATGTCGTCGACACATCGTTCTCTGATATGTCCAGATGAGTGACCAGTCTCGTTATCGGGGAAGGAGTGATGAGAATATTGTGCCTTTTCAGGTGGCCGGCCAATTGCCGTGCAAGCCCTGCATCGGTTTCGAAAAACACCATATTGGTTTGGTTTTCGTGATACTGCACCGATAACTCGAGGAAACGCTCCAAACCTGCTGCAAGCCGTTCAGCGTTGGCATGATCCTGAGCAAGTCTGTCGATATTATGCTCAAGGGCATAGATACCTGCCGCAGCGAGGATCCCTATCTGGCGCATGCCGCCACCAACCATTTTTCGCCATTTGCGTGCCTCCTCAATGTACGATCGGCTGCCTAAGAGCAGCGATCCCACCGGTGCGCCGAGACCCTTTGACAGACAAAGCGATACGGAATGGAAATGGCGGGAAATTTCCCGAGGCGCAACTCCCCGCTTAACCGCCGCATTGCAAAGCCGCGCCCCATCGAGGTGAAGACGCAATCCTTTTTCCTTTGCGAAATCGGCAGCCTCTTCGAGATACGCCTGCGGCAAGGCTTTCCCCCCCTGGGTGTTTTCAAGACAAAGCAATCTGGTCCGGGCAAAGTGGATATCATCGGGTTTTATTTTCCCTTCAACCTTGCACAGGTCGAGAGTGCCATCGGCCTCAAATTCTATGGGCTGCGGCTGGACGGAGCCCAGAACGGCAGCTCCGCCGGCTTCATATTTATAGGTATGCGCCTGCTGACCGACGATGTATTCATCCCCTCTTCCGCAGTGGGACATGATGGCGATCAGATTAGCCTGGGTGCCGCTGGCGGTAAAGACCGCCGCCTCGAAACCTAGCAGGTCGGCACCCATTTCTTCCAGACGGATGGCGGTGGGGTCGTCGCGATACACATCGTCGCCCACTTCGGCTGCGGCCATGACTTCCCTCATTGCCGCCGACGGCCTGGTAACTGTATCGCTGCGAAGATCAATAATTTTCATGATTGAGATTTTATCCTTGCCGTGACTTCGTACCACAAAACGCGGCGCAAAACCCTCGCCTCCGACTCCCCTTTATCAAAAAGGAAGCAGATGCCGAACGTGCCGGTCCAACCCCTTATGATACAATTCCCGATCAGATGGACGTTGTCACATCGGCCAGGGTTTATCCTTGCCGCCGAGAATATGCATATGCAGATGAAAGACGACCTGGCCGGCCTTCGCCCCATTGTTGAAAATGACGCGGTAACCGTCCTCGACCCCCTGCTCTTTGGCTATCTGCGCTCCGATACGCAGGAGCTTACCGCCCAGTTGATCTTCTGCTTCCGTTACATCGCAAGGCCTATCAATATGTCTTTTGGGAATGACCAGAAAATGAATCGGGGCCTGGGGTGAAATATCCCAAAATGCGAGCACATCATCGTCTTCATAAATTTTTTTCGAAGGAATTTCACCTGCCACGATCTTACAAAAGATACAGTCACTCATTGGCGTTTCTCCTTGTTTTATTCACTTGAAACGTCTGCATTCTTCTCTCTTCAGCATCCGCGAAGGGACTTCGGCGGAAATTCACTTTACGCTACCGCGGATGTCTCCTATATGTCAAAGGATAAAATAGAATACATTCATCAAATCCCATTGGGACCGAATACCAGAAGTGTTTCTTCTCAAGGTTTTTTTGAAAAATTCAATTTTCCGTTCAAATTCAATCCGCCTGAAAAAATTCTATCAGGGGCATGGAATTACTCCCGGAGTCCGCGCTTACCTCCGAGGAAAAACTTTCCTGTGACCAAGAAATTGAACAAATATAAATTCCTTACAACAGTCTACAGGCTGATCACCGTCGCATCGCACGAAAGCTTGATCAATTCGGCAGCCGTTCCCATCCTCGCGCCTTCAATTAAATCATCCTCGGAAATCCCTCGCGCTTTAGCGCATGGAGTACAGGCAAGTATCGGAACTTCATTGGCTTGCAGATAGGTCATCAAATCGTCGGCCACATCGCCGGTGGCGGCCCGAAGATTGTCTATAAGTCCCTTTTTGGCCAAGTACACTGCTTCATCCAAGAGAAACAGGGTAACATTTTTTCCTTCTTTATGGGCAACTGTAGCCAGGTGGATGGCCCGTGTAGAACGATTTGGATTGTCAGTACCACAGGCTATTGTAATAACAACGTTATTTGTCATATTTCTCTCCTGTTTGTGAAATTTTGGAAAAAAGCTTATAGCAACGATTCGTACTCCTCAAATGAATGAAGTATTCATTCACGTATGTCCCCCGAGCTCAGATACAGACGTATCCTTTACCATAGCGGCGAGGTAAGATTGCAATGGACCATTATGTTTGGTGTACCATCTGCAGAGCCAAAATCTTCCACAGCAATTTGATTTTACGTCAGGTTTTTAAGGCCGGGCGCCACTCTGGCCTGAGATGCCAATGGCGGCCACACAGCTTCCGGGCCGGGCTCCATGGATAGACTTGCCGGTAACTCTCCATTACCGAACAAGTATACCCGCCACTTTTGTGCCATTGTATAAAATTCCTTTAGATCGGAGAGAAAATCACTGTGACGGATTAATGCAGTACTCAAACCAGCCCCCTTGAGTTCCTCGACAAACATCTCCTTAGTCGAGGCTCATCGTCCACATAGGCCTCCAGGACAACATTAAACCTGCCCAAAATGCTCTTCTACATGAGAGAGATGCTCTTTACCGATCATCTAAAGAAAAATTAGATTTTTCGTTCAAAACGAAGGCGTGGAAGGTAACTTTACCGGAAGGCATTTACCTCGTATTCCGAAGATAACACTTTCTTACTCAATGCAGTAGTTGGTTGAAAGATCAAACTATGTATGATCTCTCAGTCCCTAGGGTGGATTTTAAACCCTACTAAAGAGTCATTATTTCATAACAGGTTGTCATACATTTCGGGATGGTATCCGATATAGAAAACCCTGCCAACTCTCAGAGTCGGCGCCCTGAGATTGCCTGAAGGCCCAATGACCTTTTTCAGAAAGAATTCCCGATCCGCCGTAGCCGGGTAGAACTCCACGACATTCTTACCGACAGCCACATAGACTTTTTCCGCCTGGGCTAGCAACTTCCAGGCCGCCTCACCTGGATAGGATTTTTTCCTGGCATCCTCCTCGACAGTGATCGTCGCACTCTTCTCCGCCAACGCAGCCCGTGCATTTTTGCAGGAAACTCAGCCTTTACGTAAATACGCCCAGTCCAGTTTCATTTCTTATTCCTCCGTATAAAAAGTATTCTCAATACAACGCGAATATGCTTGTTATGAATATGCTTGTTATAACACCTATATTATATGACATGGATACTGATTTTCCGGTTTTTTTCATCGTTGAATGTCCGTTTTTCGGGTATTGCCGCCTCGTACCAACCAGGCCAGTACTTGGCGGGCAACCGGTTCAGGTAGCCAGTGCGGGCCATCGAATTCCAGGTAAGTCACCTCGTAACCTTCATGTCTTAATTCTGGCACAATGTAGAGTCTGGACCCGGTCACGCTGTACACATTATCCCTGGTACCGTGGGCCACCAGGATCTTTGGTTTGCCAATTGGAGGCCCCGGGGGATCGAGCCGCCAAGGCGCCACCGCAATAAGATGGCTGAAGAGGTCTCCGTTGGTGCGCCCCAACGCCAAGGCGTAGGAGGCGCCATCGGATATGCCGCCCAAGGCAATGCGCTTGGGGTCGATGGTCACGTAATCAAAAGTATGCTGTAACGCCGCATCAATAAACAGCACATCCGGGCCAAACGGGCTGTCAATGCCATCCCACGTATTGTCCCTGGCATCCAGGGCCAGAATCACCACCTCATATTCCTCGGCCAGGGGAAAAAGATACTTAAAAGACGCGGAGCTTCCTCCACCTCCATGCAGCCAGACCAGCAAAGGCAAAGGTTTGTGACGAAGGGCCGCTTTGGGAATATAGAGAAAGCCGTCGCGCCAGGTGATCCTGTAGTTCACCGACCGCCAGCCCCCCAATCCGAGTGGATGCTCGCCGGGCACTATCGCCATTTGGGGTTCTGTCACCCTAGCCTGGATACGGCTCAGTTCAGGCCCGGAAGAAGGCCTACATCCCAACAGAATCGAACTCATGACAACCAGCAGTACGATGTTTTTCATTGTAGACGGCAATGGTTTCATCAGTAGTTTTGGATAGCGTCCTTTATTCCAAAATCAAATCGTCGCTTGTATAAGTCCAAGAGGTAATCCCAGGGTTAGTACACCCATCGGTCAAGACTGATAATCGTTCAAAAGGTGG
>JBJKQT010000025.1:0-17866 GCA_046705065.1 Desulfocapsaceae bacterium | reverse complement strand
TATTTCCTTCGCTGTCCCGAGCATTTGGGTCCGCCCCATGCTGAAGCAATGCCTGGGCCACGGCTTCGTTTTTTGCAAAATGTAAGGGTGTCTTTTCGCTGTATGATCGCGCCTTGACATCGGCACCCTGGGCGATCAGCAGGTTCACAACCTCACGGTTGGCGAGGTGGAACAGGGGTGTTTCATTGCTGACATTTCTTGAATTCGGATCAAGGCCCTGTTGCAAGAGCATAGTGGTGATTCGCAAATCATTGGAGAGAAAGAGCAGGTTTGCCTCACCACTGTAGATGCTACCGCCAATCTCGGAGCACTTCATTCTGATGTCAGCACCACCTTTAATCAGGACAGTGAAGACGTCATAGAATCCAGATTTAACTGCGAGTTCCAGCGGCGTCCATTTGCGATCGACCGGTAATGTAACATCGGCACCGTGTGCGGCCAGCATCGTGACGATCTCGGCGTTGTTATTTTTGATGGCATAATAAAGAGCGGAAAATGAAGCATTGTTTGTCAGAGCAACCTCTGCCCCATTTCGAAGCAGAACGTCGACGATGTCGGCATGGCCGTTCTGGCAGGCTAAGATAAGTGGTGTATTTCCATATGAATTAAGACTATCCAACTTCCGTCCGGCATCAACGAGGGCTGTGACCCGTTGCAGATTACCCTGCTGGGCAGCTATGTGTAGTGCTGTATCCCCATGGCCAAGTCGCGAACTATGAATGCCAAATTCTTTCCCCATAAAGACGCTCAGCCGATGCACGATTCCGGGGAAGAATAGAAGGACGAGGAGCGTCAAGGTTGTCGTTGTAAGTATTTTGTTATGGCCTTTCTGCAGGAGAGATACGAGAGCCAGTATCAGCGACATCCCGATTAGCAGGAGAAGGGCGGTGCACAGTGGGCCTTGGATGGGAATGAGAAAGATCTCTGTCAGGCTGAAGATGAGTATCGCGAGTAGTATCAAAATAAAGGAGGTGATTGATATTTTTGTAGGCCGCATATGTATGTCATCCTTGGGTGCATTGTAGGTGTACAAAAAAACGAAATAAACTTTTTATTCTGGTAGCACGATATCTACAAAAACTCAAGGCAATTGACAGGACCTGAGTTTGTTAGGTGGAAGTCAATCCCAAATGCCTAAATTCTCCAAGATCCGCTGTCCTTCAAGGAAATAGTGCCATCTTGAACAAGCGCGAGCCTATAACAAAGGTGCAGATTTATTATTTCATGAGAATGACAAACCTGGTGCTGGTCTTGTTTGAATTGAGCAGAATCACAGCTATGCTATTTTATATTTTAGGACTCAGCTTTCTCTCTGAATTCAAGATGCAGATTGGCAATGTCAAACGATATGGCAAATACATGTTTAAAGCTTTTTTACATAGATTTGCTCAATAATGGAGCAACTACAAAGAAGATATTTCCAAAGAACACCTTTCACAAGTGCATCAGCACTCCTACCTGAGGTGTGAAGGTATAGAATATGTCCTGTTAGAGCGGAAATTATAAACCTTTCCTGAGGGGATCTCGATTCGCCAGGTGTTCAGCGTGGGACTGTTCGTTGCTGCTATCCCTGCAACATGTGTGCAGATGTCAGCCTCTTTTAGAGTGGAGGGAGATGGGAAGGGAGTGTCTGAGGGATGTTCTCAGTTTATCTTCAACAATTCATCTTACTCCTCATTCTCTGATCTTCGCCAGGCGATCTTCAATATCCTTGCCGATGATCTCGATATCTCTTTTTGGTACTCCACACTCAGAAAAAACACGTTCCCAGTCAGCCACCGTAAAGAGGACGGCGTCGATGAGCTCGTTCGCCTTGGACTGTCGTTTAATGCCGAAATGTCCGGCTTCCTGAACGAGGACCCGCCTGTTGTCCACCCAAGGGTAATGGCCGATATTCAGGACGTGCTCTCGGTTCAGGCCGACATTGGGAACCAGATCGAAGGCTGGACTCAACCGCCACCTTCGACCGTCGCACAGCATGCAGAAGTTTTTTAGATGATCATCGGTGTTGCCGATCATGACATTGAAGAGGAGCTGGGTAAAAAGCCGCATCAAGTCACCCTGCGGATTATCCGCAACCCGGCGGATGACATCGGCAATATCACCATATCCCGCTGTGTAATACCCTTCGGCCCCGATAAGGGTCTTCATGCTGATCATATGGCTGCGCCTTCCGGAATTTGGGTTTACGTCAAAGCGTTCAACCAGCAAGGCCCTTCTTGAGCCGCAGGGTATCAACCGGGTAGTGGCGGTATTGATTCCTGCTCGCCGGGCGAGTTCCATCGCAGCAGCTTCGAGAGCGACGACATCAAGCCGGTCTTTGGCGCTGGCAAATTTCGCCAGGCAGTCGCGACCCTGATCCTTGACAAGGACCTTCGGGCGAGCTCCTCCCGGGGAACTCCCGGCCTGGAATAGAAGGGCCATTTCCTCATCCGCCGATGTCACATCCTCTTCAAATTTTCTTGCCTGCTGCTGCAGATCCTCGAGATGTCGACCTTCGACCCCTTGCTCTTTGGCCGGAGCGGCATCGCCCAGGCTGTACCCAAGGGCACCCAGTCCCTGGCCTTCAAGACGGGCGAGCAATTGAGGGACCCGTTGCTCTTTCCGACCGAGATGGTAACGCCGAGCCAAGATCCGTCGTCCCCAATCGTCGGGAAGGCTGTCTTCGAAGACACCATGCACTCCGGCAGCAGGTCTTCCGGCATCAAAGATTTGCAGCGATAGGGGAAGATGGATAGGATCCAAAGGAATCGCATCAGGATGACTGAGGTAGTCTGGGAAGTAACGGAACTGTCCGAGCAGACGGCCCTGCTCATCAGGATCAGCGACAACAAGCTCACCGGCATGCAGGTCTTGCTCTCGCCGAGCGTCCAGCCAGACATTCAATTTGATCATGTCGTCCCTGCCTTTTTGCCGCTTGCTCGTTTCCTGACCTTTTTCCTGCTCTCAAATTGTTCAAACAGGTCTTCGCTTTCGGCAAGCACTCCCTGCCAGGTCTGCAGGCGTCCGAGAAGATCGCTTGCCACCAGCCAGGAGCCGATGGGCACCGAGGCAAGCCCCTTTTCCATTTTACCCAAGGATTGCCTGGTCACGCCGATCCGGGCAGCAAAGACATCCTGGCTCTCGTTGCGTGCCAGGCGCGCCTTTCGCAACCGTTTGCCAAGTTGTTGCAACAGGAGGAGAACCTTTTCATTATCGTTAATCATAATTAACATTATACAGTAATATTTATTTTATGTAAAATATAATTAACAATATTTACCATTCTATTCAGCTATGTCGAAGAGAAGACAACCTTCTAATAATTCAGGTTGGGATATATACGACATAACCTTGTAAAGAGCAGTGAGTTTAGTTTATATTTCCGATCCCAGGAGCCGTCTATCCGGTCTACCGGGGTGAATCTTCGCCTTTTCATTCAGGGTGTTTCGTCTGCGACAAGTCCCTTCACGGGGTTCCGGCAAGATCGTATGCCAAGTATTGTAACTGAGAGGTTAGTTGTGAATCACTTCGAGACTGATTCGTATCCAGAAAAGATCTACGTTGAGATTACCACCCGCTGCAACCTGCATTGCCGGATGTGTGTCAAGTACGCGGCGGGCAGTGCCATCATCGACGAGGATCTGCCGCTCGCCGTTTTCAATAATCTAGATCCGGTGCTTGCCAGGGCGAAAACGTTGATCCTGAACGGCATTGGCGAGCCACTATTGCATCCGGATCTTTTGAAAATCATCCGCCTTGCGAAGAAGGCCATGCCACCGGAAGCGACCATTGGGTTCCAGACCAACGGTTTTCTCCTGAACGAGCAAAAAAGCCTTGAGCTTGTTTCCGCAGGCCTGAATACTGTCTGTCTTTCGCTGGACAGTCTTGATGACGATTGCCCAAGAAATGGCGAGCATTCCATTGCCGCTGTGTCGAGAGCAGTCAAACATCTTGCAGCTGCAAGAGAACGCTCTGCTGCTGGATTGCGGATCGGCCTGGAAATGGTATTGACAAGGGAAAACATCCGGGCTCTTCCGCAGTTCATCAAGTGGGCAGGTGATCACGGTGCAGATTTCTTCATCGCCACCCACCTGCTGCACTACGATAGGGCGACAGAGGGATCGGGCCTTTTTAATCCAAATCCTCCCGAAGCTATCCATCTGTTCAACAGCTACAAAGAGCAGGCCGCGGCCTTGGGAGTAGATCTCTCAAATTGCCTGGCCACTTACCTGAAGTTCAAGAAAACCGCGGCGGATCAGAACGCCTTGCGGCTCTTTCACAACCTGCTGCAGGAGGCGAGAGTAAGGGATATTCACCTGCATCTGCAGAGCCTGCTCGAGCATGGGAAATTCGATTCTTGGGTAACGGAAGAATCCTTTGCCGAAGGAAGGGTCATGGCGGAACACTGTGGGATCGAGCTTTTCCTGCCGGAAAACGAGGCGTTGTTGGAACGGACCTGCCCCTTTCTCACCGACAAAGCGGTCTTCATTGCCGCAAGTGGCGCTGTCATGCCCTGTCATTTTCTCTGGCATACCTATTCCTGCCGGATGTTCGGAGAGGACGTCGATGTGCCGGAACGCTCCTTCGGCAATATCCGGGAAACGGCGCTTGAATCGATTTGGCATCACCCCGAGTATAGAAAGTTTCGCGATGAGGCCAGCCGGTACGACTACGCACAGTGCTGGACATGCTCCATGGGGCCGTGCGCCCCCCTGGTCAAGGATAGAGGGCTCTATGGCCACGACTGTTACGGTAGCGGGGTGCCTTGCGGCCATTGCCAATGGAGTCTGGGGGGAATTCGCTGCTTATAGTGAAGGCAGCTTCATGTGCTCTCGCCTGACGGATGACGTTTTCCAGGAATTCATTCCGTTGAGCAGGAGGCAGTGGTATCCGCCGCCTCCTGCTCATTCTTAGAGGTAATTTTTTGCCTTTTCGATGACTCGAGCAATGCCTGCCTCACAAATCTCGGTCTTGCCCTTTTCAAAACCAAGATCGGCGAGACGGAGATGCTTAATCTGGGTAAAACCCGCCTCCTCCAAGGACTTTTTCGCGCAATCGAGGGCACATCCATCAAGAACCAAGATCGAAGCCGCTGTTTCGGTTGACTTGAGGATGCCGCTGACCCGGCCACCTATGCCGGCCAGACAGAACATTTTCCCGGCCCCATCCTGGTTGAGTTTACGCGCTGTCCGATCGGCAAGCTCACCGACATCGGCGGCGCCGGAACAGGAAAAGATCAATTTTGGCGCTGAACTGCAGGCGCAACCGCAGCTTGTCTGATTCGGGGTCATGGCTCTCTCCTTTCAGTGGAAAATTTTTCACTACACGCAGAGTAGTTTGTGCTTTGTTTATTTCAGTATGACCTGGATGATGGAGGATATCTCAGCCTATCCAGTCTTCAACCTCACTTTGCTTCGGAACCCGGCCGGCACATTTGACCTCCCCGTCGATCACCACGGCAGGGGTTGAGAAAACTCCCAGTTTGGCAATCTCCTGGAAGTCCTTTACTTTGACAATTTCAGCCCCAACCTTTTTGGCAGCAACAGCCGCCTCAACCGCCTTTTGGGCCTTCTCACAGGAGGCGCATCCCGGTCCGCATACTTTGATTTCCATCAGTTACCCCTTTGGTGTTAATGAATTATCATGTTAAAAAGATAGCCGGTAAAAATAATCCCGCTTCCGACAACCGCTATAAAGGTCGCAATAAACTGCGGCTTGAGGATTTTGCGCAGGATGACCATTTCGGGAAACGACAGCGCAATCACACTCATCATAAAGGCCAGCACGGTACCCAAGGCTGCCCCTTTTCCGAGCAGAGCTTCAACAATGGGGACAATGCCGGCGGCATTGGAATACATGGGGATGCCGACCACGACTGCGGCAGGCACCGACCACCAGGCCTGTCGACCCATAATCGATGCCATGAAATCCTGGGGAACATACCCATGGATTGCCGCCCCGACACCGATACCTGCGATAACGTACATCCACACCTTGCCGACGATCTCGGAAACAGCCTCTTTGCCCCTGTCGATACGATCGCTCCAGCTGAGTTTTTCCTCTGCGACAGCAGCTTCGCTGGCCCTGAGTTCCCGGACCCAATCCTCAATCCAGTGCTCCAGCTTCAATCTGCCGATTACCCAACCCGCCACCATGGCAATGGCGAGTCCGGTCCCGAGATAGATGGCAGCCACCTTCCAGCCGAGCAGCCCATAGAGCAGGACGAGTGCAATCTCATTGACCATTGGAGCGGCAATAAGAAAGGAAAAGGTTACACCCAACGGGACTCCTGCCTGGACAAAACCTAGAAAAAGCGGAACCGCCGAACAGGAACAGAAAGGGGTGACAATCCCCAAGATGGCCGCCATGACGTTCCCTGCAGTTTCTCTCTTTCCGGCCAGATACTTGCGGGTTCGCTCTTGAGTGAAGAACGAACGGATCATCCCGACGACAAAGACGATCAGGGTAAGCAGCATCATGACCTTGGGCGTATCGTAGAAGAAGAACTGCAAGGCTTCTCCAAGGTGGCTCCCTTTGGGAATTCTAAAAATCACAAAGGTGAGATACCGTGAGAAGGGTTCCAGTTGTTCGTAGACAAGCCACCAGACAGCCAGTGTGATCACACAGGCGGTACTGATCTTTGCCCATTGCATACCTTTTTTTTCAGCCGACTGGCTGATTGCAGGTCGTGCTCACCCACAGCCTGAAGGTTGTATCGGTTCCATGGCGTTCCCTCATTCTAGCAATAATTATAGTGGATTGTTGGTTATGGTAGTTTCAGCGCTTCACAACCTGTCGCAAAAAACGACCTTTTCCCATCAAGTTGATATTTATATATTTGACAAAACAACCAAATAACGCCGCAAAAAAAAGCTCACCTCTCACTCGTACAATCCGATGTGCTCCTGGATGGTTGCTTGAAGAACTTCCTCGATACATGGCATGAAATTGAGAATGCAGGGAACCTTCAAACGGTAGTACACCTGCTTTCCTCTCTTCTCGTCAATAACCACGCCCGCCTGCTTAAGGACTGCGAGATGTTTGGAAATCGTTGAAAAATCGGCATCAATGTTTTCCACGAACTCACAGACACATTTCTCACCTTTCGCTAACTGTTCGGCCATCCACAGTCTTGTGGGATGACCAAGCGCCTTCAAAATATTGGCCTTTGCTGTAAGAAGAGCTTTTTCTTTTTCAGTCATATTTCTCTCCACGTTTGCATATATGGTAAAATGACCTTGAATAAAAGTCAAGAAGAATAATATCGGAAAACTCGGCGGATGCCTGCCGCGGATAAAGACCTTGTGAAATTTCATGAGAGAACATACTATGAAAACAGATGCATCAAATACATCTATTGCCTTGGGGGGAGAAGGAGCTGATGACGCAATGGGTTCTCGAAACAGCAAATTTATCCAAGGAGTTCAATGGATTTCTTGCTGTCAGTGATGTGAACATACGGATTCGGAAGGGTCATATTCATGCGTTGATCGGCCCCAATGGCGCCGGCAAGACCACCGTCTTCAATCTACTCACTAAGTTTGTTACACCCACTTCAGGGAAAATTCTATTCAACGGAACCGATATAACTGAAGAAAAACCAGCCGAAATTGCCTTGCGCGGCATTGTCCGCTCGTTTCAGATATCGGCTGTTTTTCCTAATTTGACTCCCTTTGAGAATGTAAGAGTAGCTCTCCAACGTAAATTGGGTGTCTCTTACCATTTTTGGAAGCCCATGTCCGCTCTTGCCGTTTTGACCGATAAGGTGATGGAATTGCTCGAAGCGGTCAGTCTGCAAGAGTTTGCCCACCGACTTACCGCAGAACTCGCTTACGGCCAGAAACGGGCGCTTGAGATCGCCACGACACTAGCCTTGGAACCGGAGATGATGCTCCTTGATGAACCCACACAAGGAATGGGAGCGGAGGATGTGGAGCGGATAACCGACCTTGTCCGCAAGGTGGCTGCCGACCGAACCATTCTGATGGTGGAGCACAATTTGAAAGTCGTCGCGAAATTGGCGGATCGAATTACGGTGCTCAATCGCGGTGTTGTTCTGGCTGAGGGGGAATATGATCAGATTTCTCGTAATCCTGTGGTGATGGAGGCCTATCTGGGGAGCGAAAATGTCTGAGGCACACGCGAAGGAAATGTTGGCAGTGTCCGGCTTGCATGCCCATTACGGTGAGTCGCATATCCTGTATGGCATATCTTTTTTGGTGAAAAAGGGTGAACTCGTCACCCTGCTCGGCCGCAATGGATCGGGGAGAACCACCATCCTCAGGTCGATCATGGGGCTGGTCGGTCGCCGCTCCGGCTCCATATGTATCATGGGCGAGGAAACTGTAAAATTACCGCCACACCAAGTAGCCCGATTGGGAGTTGGATATTGCCCGGAAGAGCGGGGGATTTTCTCTCGCCTAACCGTGGAAGAGAATCTTCTACTGCCGCCGGTAGTGAAAGACGGAGGAATGGAACTTACTGAGATCTACGAGATTTTTCCTAATTTACTTGAGCATAAAAGAGCTATGGGCACCCGTCTGTCGGGGGGAGAACAGCAGATGCTGGCTGTGGCCCGCATTCTTCGTACAGGAGCTAATTTGCTTCTTCTCGATGAAATCACGGAAGGACTTGCCCCGGTTATCGTTCAGGCTCTTGGTAAACTCATCACGCAGCTTAAAGAACGGGGATTCACAATCATCCTGGTTGAACAGAATTTTCATTTTGCCGCTGAATTGGCCGACAGACATTATCTGGTCGATCGCGGCCATATCGCAGAAATGGTACCAAAGGAGGCTCTGGGAGCAAGCATGGAAATGATCAATGGATATCTCGGGGTCTAAAATGCAGGTTCATTCTACTACGGGAGAAAATGAACTATGAAAAAGAAAGTCATGCAGGTTGTTGCAGGCGTTGCCATTCTGGGGCTTTCGGTACTTGCAAATGCTGCCGGTATTAGCAACGATGCGGTGAAAATCGGTGTTCTCACGGATATGTCCGGGGTCTATTCCGCTATAGGTGGGCAAGGGAGTGTGACTGCGGCGAAAATGGCTGTAGAAGACTTTGGTGGCAAGGTGTTGGGTAAACCTATTCAGATTCTTTCGGCCGATCACCAGAACAAGGCAGATCTCGCGTCGACCAAGGCACGGGAGTGGGCTGATACCGATCATGTGGATATGATAATCGGTTTGCTCAATTCCGGTTGTGCACTGGCAGTGCAGAAAATCGGAACCGAAAAAAAGATGATCATCATATCCACGGGAGCCGGTAGCACCGCTTTGACCAACGAAGACTGCAGCCCTTACGGCATCCATTATGTCTACGATACCTATTCCCTTCCCAAGGTGGCAGGAAGTGCCATCGTGAAGCATGGCGGAAAAACCTGGTTCTTCCTCACCGCCGACTATGCCTTTGGACATTCCCTGGAAGAGAATACGGCCGCATTTGTCAAGGCTGACGGCGGAAAGATTATTGGACAAGTGCTCCACCCCCTTGCCACTTCTGATTTTTCGTCCTATCTGCTCCAGGCTCAGGCCTCCGGCGCCAAGGTGATTGGCTTGGCCAATGCAGGCGGGGATTTTATAAACGCTGTCAAACAAGCAAGAGAGTTCGGCATTGTCCAGGGAGGACAGACCATTGCCGGCATGCTGGTGTTTTTAAGCGATGTCAAAAGTCTGGGACTCGATGTAGCTCAGGGAATGGAATTTGCCACCGCTTTTTATTGGGATCGTAATGAGGCCTCTCGAAAATGGTCGAAACGGTATTTCGCTGAAACCGGGTCCATGCCGACCATGGATCAAGCCGGTGTTTACTCCGCGACCATGAATTATCTCAAGGCGATCAAAATGGCAGGTACCGACAATCCCGATGCCGTCATGAAAACGTTAAGAGGAATGAAGATCGATGATTTCTTCTCGGTCAACGGCCATTTGCGCGAAGACGGAACCATGGTTCACGATATGTTCCTCGTAGAGGTGAAAAAGCCATCCGAGTCGAAAGGGCCTTGGGATCTTTTGAAGGTGATCAAGCAAGTGCCGGGCGACGAGGCGTTCATGCCCATGTCTGAGGGCAAGTGTCCCCTGGTGAAGCAAATGAAGTGATTTTCCCGTGAGGTGCGGTAAAGGATAATCTCCTTGGTGTCAGCCCTCTTTTACCCTTAAAGGGGTGAAGAAATGCATTATACCACGCAAATGGTTCTGGCGCAGATGATGCTCGGCCTGAATAACGGTGCCTTTTATGCCATTCTCAGTCTGGGGCTTGCCGTGATTTTCGGACAGCTGAACATCATAAATTTCGCTCATGGAGCTCTGTATATGCTCGGCGCCTTTGTGGCTTTGCTCGGATACACCAGGCTGGGCCCACTGCTCGGCATGCCGGATTTCCACATGAATTACTGGGCAGCGCTTATCTGCGCTCCTCTTCTGGTAGGATTTTTTGGTGTGTTGATCGAAAAAACCATGATTCGCCACCTCTATAAGGTGGACCCCTTGTACGGACTGCTGCTCACTTTCGGTCTGGCTCTGATGATTCAAGGTGTTTTTACTAATTATTTCAACGTATCCGGAACGTCCTACAACGGCATGCCGAAAAGCCTCCAGGGGGTAGTGAACCTGCACTTCATGTTGTTTCCCACTTACAGACTGTGGTCGATCATCATCTCTCTCACCGTTTGTTTTGTCACCTGGTTCGTTATCGAACGGACCAAGCTGGGTGCCTATCTGCGTGCCGGGACGGAAAATCCCAGTATGGTGCAGGCCTTTGGCGTCAATGTACCGCTCATGATTTCTATTACATACGGCTTTGGGGTAGGACTGGCGGCCTTTGCAGGGGTGGTCGCGGCACCGATTTATTCCGTCAGTCCCATTATGGGAGAGGAGATGATCATCACTGTTTTCGCCGTGGTCGTCATTGGAGGGATGGGATCTATCATGGGGTCGATCATAACCGGACTTTCCCTCGGCATGTTGGAGGGGCTGACAAAGGTTATTTACCCTCCGGCGGCCAATATGGTGATTTTTTTCATGATGATACTGGTGCTGCTGGTGAAACCGGCAGGACTTTTCGGTAAGGAACAGTAAGGAGTCCGGCGTGAACCGTGTGCTATGGCTGGTTTTGTTTTTCCTGGGACTTGCAGCACCTTTTGTTGTCTACCCGGTATTCGCAATGCAGCTGCTGTGCTTCGCACTGTTCGCATGCGCCTTTAATCTATTGATAGGCTATACAGGGCTTCTCTCCTTCGGACATGCAGCGTTTTTCGGAGGAGCGGCCTATATTACCGGATATCTGGTCAAAAACATCGGGGTGAGTCCTGAGCTCGGAGTTTTGGCCGGCACCTTGGCAGCCGGGCTGATGGGGTATGTCTTCGGGGTGTTGACCATACGGCGTCAAGGGATATATTTCGCCATGATAACCCTGGCCCTGGCCCAGGTTGTCTACTTTATCGCACTCAAGTCACCTTTTACCGGGGGAGAAGATGGCCTGCAGGATGTCCCGAGGGGGATTTTATTCGGGTTGATTGACTTGGGGCACACCTACCATATATCCGGCCGTCCTCTGGAACTTAACCTTTATTATTTCGTCTATGCTATATTCTGCCTCGGCTTTTGGCTGCTGTACCGCACCATCAACTCTCCTTTCGGGCAGGTGCTCAAGGCAATCCGAGAAAATGAATCGAGAGCTATATCGTTAGGTTATAAGGTCGAGCGCGTCAAGCTCCTAGCCTTTGTCATTTCCGCAGCACTGAGCGGGACAGCCGGTGCGACAAAATCACTTGTCTTCCAGCTCGCTTCACTGACCGACGTTAGCTGGCACACCTCGGGAGATGTTGTGCTGATGACCCTGCTCGGAGGCCTCGGTACCGTGCTCGGTCCGGTGGTGGGAGCCTTCATCGTAATCACCCTGCATTTCGAGCTGAGCTCCATCGGGTCCTGGGTCACGGTGGTGATAGGCGCTATTTTTGTGGTCTGCGTGCTGGCCTTCCGACGCGGTGTCATCGGGGAACTTGCCCGCCTGTTGAAGCGTTCCCTGTGAAGGCGCACCTTTTGGAAATAACATTTCGGTTCTCACTCGGGTGAATGGGGGATCTTTCGCAGTAACTCGGGTGGCCGCATTTGAAGAATTTCTCTTTCAATTTCCATCGGGGGAATTTTCGATGAAGATCTTAGTGGGATACAAAGGGAAAAAAAGAGCAAAGAGCCTTTTAGATCAGGCCATCAACCGAGCGAAGCCCTATTCCGGAGAAGTATTCGTTATCACCTCTCTTTTCGGCAGTGAAAACACGACCGGAAAGCATATCGCCGAGGTAGAAAAAAATCTTGCGGAAGCCGGCAGCTATCTGGAAGAGCAAGGGATAAAACATCAAACACATTTCTTGATCCAAGGTAAAAGTCCCGGAGAGGATATCATCGATTTCGCGAAAAAGCACAAGATCGATGAAATCATAATCGGCGTAAGAAACAGATCGAAGGTCGGGAAATTACTTTTCGGCTCCACAGCGCAATTTGTCATTCTGCGGGCGGAATGCCCCGTGACATCGGTCAAGTAAAAGCATAAAGATCTCTCTCTTTTTATACCACAGAGATGACACTTGCCTTCTTTTTCCGTCGAGAGTAGAGTGTCGACCTGCAACAAAGCGGATTGAGCGTGCAAAGATCGGTGGTGAAAAATGGGACTCTTATTTGCGATGGCTCCCTTTATCAAGGTGAGTGTCGTTTTTGGCCTGATGTTATTGGGTATCCGGTGTAAGTTGGGACTTGGTCTCTCGATTCTTCTCGGTAGTCTGATAATGGCTATTGCCTTCGGTTTGCCCGTTATTACCTGGGGAAGAACCGGACTCCTGGCCCTGATTCAGGAAAAATTTCTTTTTCTGCTCGCAATCGTGGGCTTAATCCTTATTCTCTCCGATGCTCTGGAACGTTCCGGCCAGTCCGGTCGTTTAATGGATGCCTTATCGGGATATCTGACCAACCCGCGCTTGCGCCTGATCTTTTTTCCTGCCTTGATCGGGCTGTTGCCCATGCCGGGTGGCGCTGTATTTTCAGCACCCCTGGTAAAAGCGGTCTCGGAAGATATGCCGTTGAATAATGAGAAACGGGCGATTATCAACTATTGGTTCCGTCATGTCTGGGAATTGGCCTGGCCTCTTTATCCCGGCATCATTTTGACGGTTGCTCTGGCTAATATCCCAATCAGCTCTCTGATTTCAAGGACATGGCCTGCAACCTTGGCCATGTTTGCCTTGGGGTGGCTCTTCTTCCTTCGTCCGGCTGTACTGCCCCTGCCCGACACTGGTGTCGGAACAACTCTTTCCACCCGCCATTTTCGTGTTGTCCTGAGAGAGGCGGCTCCCTTGATGATTGCCATTGTCGGATCCATCGGACTCGAAACCGTCATCGCAAAATTTTCCCCTGATTTTCCCTTTGAATGGGGAGTTATTGTGGCGCTGGCGGCATCTGTCATTGCCATAATGGTTCAAAACGGGCTTACGCATCGTTATCTTTTTGAGTGCATGAAGAAAAAGACGTTGTGGTCGATGCTTTTCGTCATTGCAGCGATCTTCGTTTTTAAAGATGTTATGCAAGCGGCAGGTGTGGTTTCTGCAATGGCCGGTGCCGCCGGCAGCGAGGTGGCGCTGTTTGCGGCGGCAATATTCTTACCGTTTCTGGTTGGGGCTATTGCCGGAATCAATGTGGCCTTTGTCGGTGCTACGTTTCCTTTGCTCCTGGGTCTCCTAAAGAGTCTTGGTATGGAGAGCCAGATAATTCCTTATATTGTTCTGGCATCGTTTTGTGGTTTCACCGGGGTGATGATCTCACCGATCCATATCTGTTTTCTGCTCACGTGTAGTTTTTTCGGAGCCGATACGGCCGGAACCTGGCGCAAGGTGATCGTACCATGTGTCTGTTTCCTGTTGATTGGCTGCGCCCTCTTTTTGTTCCTGCTGAAGATGTGAGAGTCGACAATAAAGAGCAAGGTCTTTAATTTACAGGTCCGGCATTTTCAATAGCCCGACAAGAGTCTGGGGAAAGTCGGTAAAGAGTCCTTTTGCTCCGGCGCGGATGAATCGCAACATGTCCTTTGGGTCGTTTACGGTATAGAGGTTTACCTGGCAGCCGCGATCATGCGCTTTTGCGAGCTGTTCTTCGTCGGTAAGACTGGCGTCCGCATTATAGATTGAGAATTCATACGTTGTTTCGGGTCCGAAACCATCAATCAGGGCATTAATCTCTATGTCCGATCTGCTGCATTGAACATGGCGAATGTACTTGTGGTCGAAAGAGGAGATAACTAACCGGTGAACCGGAATTCTCATCCGACCGATGAGATCGAGAACCGCCTGAGCTATCGGGAAATTGTCCAAGGGCGGCCGCATTTTTTTAATCTCGATGTTGATCTTCCAGTTTTGCCGGTCAACAAAATCAAGCACCTCCTCCAAGGTGGGAATGGGAGTTCCGCGGAAGGACAATATTTCAGTTTGAGAAACCTTTCCGGCAGCAATTTGTCCGAAAGGATCCCTAGTGATGAACCACGAACCGGCATCAAGCGTTTGGATTTCCTTTAGAGAAAAGGTTGAGCAGGGATCACGCCATCGGTCCGGAAACCGGTCACGGATATCAGTTGTCCGTACCAAGAGATCATCATGCAATACGACAAGGTGACCGTCGAGGGTCGCGGTGACATCGATTTCTACCATGTCGGCACCAAGTTCCCAGGCCTTTTTAATGGCCGGCAAGGTGTTTTCCGGAGCGAGGCTGCGGGCGCCTCGGTGTGCAATGGCAAGGACCATGTAAAAATGAGCAAAGTGTTGAGAGGTAATTCGTGCCCTGTCTGGGTTCCCATAACCTACGGCGGATCTTTTTACCATAGGTTGAAAAAGCGAGACTGTCAACGGGATCCGTCATTTCCAGTGGTTACAGGGAAAAATAGGTCAGGTGACATTTGCTTTCCCCAAAGTCGCATTATACAATGAATCAAAGGAGAACGGAGAACGTGAACTCCGAGCGATCCTTTAGGATAACGACTGCGAAAACCATATCATGGCGGGGGCTTCGTCAAATACGTAATGAGGGATTATTATGAAAATCGTCATTGTCGGTGGTGGGGCCATAGGCAGGCTTTTCGGCTCATTCTTGGGAAAAGAGGGGCATGAGGTCAATCTGATCGATATTGACCAAGATGTGGTCGGCGCCATGCAGGGCGAAGGGATTGGTCTGATGGCGCAGGACGAAGAAGATAGGGATGTCGTCATTTCAGTTCCGGTAACTGCTTTGAATAACGGTTCGAAAGTACAGAGTTGCGACCTCGTTTTACTTCTGGTGAAATCCCAGGCAACTCTGAGCGCTGCACGCAGTGTCGCCCACCTGATTTCCGATACTTGTCCACTTCTCTGTATCCAAACGGGGCTTGGAAATTTGGACGAAGTGAAGACGATTATTGACGAGAGAAATATTCTCCTCGGCCTGACCTTTATGTCCGGAACGGCCCTAGGGGGCGCCCGGGTCCGCCAGGGTGGAATCGGTACCACGTACATCGGTGAACTGAGCGGTGAATTCACGCCGCGGTTGGAGATGATCTCCAAAATCTTCAACAATTGCGGAATCGTCACCAAAATGGCTCATAGGATACTCGGACGGCTCTGGTGCAAAGTCATTGTCTATTCGGCCATAAATCCTCTTTCGGCCATCCTGAAGGTGCCCAATGGGTGCCTTACAACGAGGATCGAATCCGTCAATCTGATGAAAACTCTCCTTGAAGAAGGGAGGCAGGTTGCCGATGCCTGCTCCATCGATCTGGTGTGTGAAGATCTCTATCAGTTGTTATTTGAAACGTGCCAACAGAGTGCCAATAACCTGTCATCCATGCTGCAGGATATACTCAATGACCGGACCACCGAGATCGATTTTCAGAACGGAGCGATCTGCCGGTATGCTGAGATCCAAGGCGTTGCGGTGCCCACGCATCGCACCATTTTCCAGCTGATTAAGCTATTGGAACAGTGGAAACCCGGGATTGAGCATGCATAGGTGAGTCGACAAAAACGGAAACTACCCGTTGGTCGTAACTTCAAGAAAGAGGGAACGATAATGGCTCGAAGCGAAAAGATATTGGTGGCGGTTGATGAGGGGGAAACCTCTTTAAGAGCATTGCGCTATGTGGGACGGATGGTTGCCTCGATAGCGAATGTATCAATATGCCTTCTGCATATTTATCCGGAACCGCCGCCTGATTTTTATACAAATGGGGGCGTGTTGGAAGTCTATCAGGAGGAGAAAAGAAAGAATGCGGAAACGATTTTTGCCCAGGGAGAACGGGTGCTGCATGAGGCCGGTATCCCTCCTGAAGTAATTGAAAGGTCGATTCATCTCGCTTCGGGCAAAACCATCAGCCAAATGATTCTTGATGTTCAGCTTAAAGGCAAATTCGGCACCGTCGTCGTCGGAAAGCGAGGCGTGTCCAAAGCAGAAGAATTTCTTTTCGGATCGATTTCCAACGCCCTGGCCAGGAACAGTTGTTGTTTCACCACTTGGGTGGTCGGGTGAGATCATGATTGATTGGGGCCGTTTCCCGTCGCACATTCTGCCGAGACTGAAGGATCATTATGCGATTAAAAGCATGCGCAGGCAACCGAAACTTATCGGAGATACCGGCGACTTTGTTAATATTGATTACGGAGACGTCATCCACGTGGGAGAGCGCTTCTTTCTCGTGGTCGGTTACACCAAGGAGGGGAGGTTCGGAATTGACGAGCAACCCAAACAGTGGGTGCCCAAGGTCTATGATCTGGAATCCGGAGAGAGGAAAATAGCCAAACTCACCTTTCACGAGTCATATAAGCTGACCATCGGCAAGCTGGAGGTGACTTGTTACCGCAGTCCGGAAAAAGAGGCGGCAGTGATCGAACTGGTCAAGGGAAACCCCTTTTTCATGCAGGGATATTCCGCAATGGATGAAGCAGATAATCTGGTTCGTGTCGTAGATATTATCCAAGGAAAAAGACTGGATAAATATCTTGAAACATTAGGCGACAGTCACCTGGAATATTTTGAAAATCATGTAAAAAAAATTCTGGTGGGTTTTTTGGACTCGGTTCAGGCGATTTCTTTGCTCCATGCTCATGGGTTCAAGCACGGCGATATCCGGCGTGATCATATATTTGTCGACCGGGAAGATAGGCGTTTCCGCTGGATTGATTTCGATTACGATTTTTATCTCCCGGAGCGGCCGTTTGCACTTGATCTTTTTGGTTTGGGAAATGTGTTGCTTTTTATCCTCGGCAGAAAAAATTTTCGCCCGGCCGATATCCTGAAAGATCCTGAAATGGGCCCCGATGTTTTTGCAAAACTCGATACCAACGATCTTTCACTGGTGGCAGCGGATCGGGTTTTTAATATACGAAAGATATTTCCTTATATCCCGAAGAGCCTCAATGATATTCTTCTCCACTTTTCCGCCGGAACAAATGTCATGTACGATTCGGTCAACGAATTCTATGACGACCTGTCCGCCTGTATCGATAAAATCTGGCCGTAAGTCCCGATTGCAAAAAACGGGTTCGTGTCCATCCAGGAATGTGAATTTTTTTCCAAATCGAGAAGCTCGAAGAATTTTACTATAGAAATGATATTTCAAGGGAAAAATTTTGAGATTAATGAGGAGTTAGGAGAAACAGGCTGTTTGCAGAAAGGTGCGAGTCAGCGATCTTCGATCAGTACCTTTACATCAAGCGGCGAAAAACGCATATGGACCGTACCGTCAACCGTATAGTACGTTTCTTCCTTATAATAGTCCCTCCATGTGGAAGCTGTGGTCCAGGGTATGTCCACCGCAGCTTCCACAGCCGTCCTGATGGTATTGACGCATAGAAGCATCCGCGTTCCGTCTTGAT
>JBJKQT010000024.1:0-3304 GCA_046705065.1 Desulfocapsaceae bacterium | reverse complement strand
TGTGCGGCTCAGCGTATCGGGGTTGTACTGGAGGGCGATGATGCGCTGGACCGCTGCCGTCTGCGAATCGATCAGGACGATGCCGCCTTTTAACAGTTTTGGTGAACCGGGAAACGTGGTCATGGTTCGTGTCTCATCCTTTAAAGGTTCAATTATTTCGCCTGTCTTCTCCTGGCGTTACCGTCGGTCTCTCCTCTGCATGTAGTATCCGAAGTTTTCTTGCGAGGGCGGCCATGTCTTTTGTAAAACCTTATGTCGGTTCGTGTCCCTTTCCCTGCTTCAGGAGATCCTGGATAAACTCCTCTTCCGTGACAATGTTGCCGTTCTCATCAAGCTGCACCCGCAGTCGCGAGGCCCCACGGGGGCCTACCCACCAGAAAATCACCCCGGAGCGCTCGGGGACATCGATCGGTTCAGGAAGACGGATGTAGGGAAGCCAGTCGTGTTCTGTTATGAACGCCGATTTGTCCCCGTCGCACAATATGACATCGTGTTGCGAGGAGGCATCGAATATGTATGCCGATACGGTTGCCATGAGGCCCGCATCCGGTAATCCTCCTTTTACGTCGAGCCAGCGGTGAAAAATCTTTTTCAAGGCTTGTGCCGGAAACAAATCGGGAGTCTCATCATCCATCAAAAGACCCGAAAACGATCGCTTTGCTTTGCCGCCTCCCCAGAATGCATGGAATATGCGGCAGCCTGGAGCAATTTCAAGGTCCATGAAATCCAGCCTGATGTCTCGATGACTGATCCGATCTCCGAACTCCTTTGCCCGGTGAGCAACGGTCTTTCTGATGAGTTGATCTTCAGGCATACATGGTTCCCCCTGTGTTACAGACAGCTAGCGTGAAGCAGCGAGAGTATCGACATGGGTGTCGAAATACTTTTTGGTATCTGGATCTTTATCTGCCAGCTTCGCCCCTTTCCCTCGCGGGTCAGGCAGGTAATAGTACGCATAGGCCTCTGCAAACCATTCACTGGGATCTCTGAATTGATACTTCGACACCTTGCGTGTGCGAGCCTCGAATCGATACCGCACCCATGTATTGGGGTAGCTCTCCTGGTAGACATGATCGGCGAGATGCTCTCCACCTTTTGAGGCGTTAAACCACGGGTGATGCAACCCGATACGCAGGGCCTTGAGTGCGTTGTCGGCAAGGACCTGCCTCTTTATGGGTGCCGTGAGACCGGCAAACCAGGGAAGTTTGCGTATATCACCTTTCAACCCGGTGGCACTTCGGTTTCCCATGGCGCCGGCCATTTCCTTGACGACGTCTTTTCTTTGGGGTGCCTTGAGAGAGGTTTTTATCGCCCCGCCGGAGTCGCTCACCATTTCGTCAGCGCATTTGTTGTAGTTTGCTCCGTAAGTCTTCCATCCTCCCCGCTTCGGTTTGGCTGGTTCCGGCCCCTTGCTCCAACCCATTTCTTTGTCCACGGCATGGCCTGTTTCATGAAGAATCGGTTCATTTATATCGCCGGATGCCTTTATGTTGATGGCCAACTCTTTTTTTGAGCCCTGATAGATACCTTCGGTTATTTCGCTTCCCGCTGCATCCTCCGAAAATTGTCCGAACCTCAGCAATTGTTTATTCTTCGCCACATGAGCTTCCGGTAGTCTGTCCAAAGCCAGGTAGGTCTTGCGCAGTTGGGATGCGTCCCACTTAGCCGGCTTTTCCCCGGTTATGGTCGAGGGTCCCACCGTAACATCGAAGCGGATTTCAGTTGCAAGTTTCAGTGTATCCAGTGCACTGTTTGATGAATTGGCAACAATTGTACGGAGAATACTTTTCTGTTGCTGAGTCAGCGCCCCCCGCTTCAACGTTGCGATCCAGGGACGAATGTACAGTGCCCAGTGTCCTGTGTTCGCATTGGAAATAAGACGGCCAAGACGCCCCGCTTTCTGCAGATCGACAAGGAATTGTTCCCGTTTTCCTGCCGGTAAATTAACGAATGTGTTAAAAACACGAGTAACTTCTGCATCGGTGATTGCCCAATCGAAGAGGCCGTAGCTCAATTGCTCCTTGGCAAAAGATACGACTCCTCCAGGACCGAGGGCCTCAATAACCCGTTTATAGGTATCACCGGATTTTGCGGCATCCGGCAAATTATCCAGAAGGCGCGTCACGTATTTTGAACCGAGACGCTTTAATTCATTGGCCAGGTTTGCCTGGGGAATAGTGCCCAATAAGGCAAGGGCTTCCATGGCCTCGCTGTCCGTAATTGCCCAGTCAAGGATTCCGTAGGATAATTTGTCCCTGACGTCGCCGATAACGTCGCACTGTATGGCCGGCTCAGCGACGCCTGCCTGCTGTTGGATCGTATGGGTGAGTTCGTGGGCCAACAGCCTCTTCCCAGAATGATTTTCAGGAGTATATTGGCCTTTGCCGAAGACAATATTCCGGCCGATCGTAAAGGCTCGTGCTGTTAAGATATCGGCCGCAACAGCCGCACGGCCGTCGGTGTGCACTCGCACGTGACCGAAGTCGAATCCGAAATGTGGTTCCATGAATGACCTGGTAGCAGCATCGAGTGGTGTACCTGACCAATGCGTCATTTTATGGGCCAATGCCTGAAGCGTCGGAAATGACTGTGGGACGGACGGATCGGCAATTCTCCGACTTCGGATGGGTCCGTCGACGATCCGGTCTGCAACGTGATCGGCTTCCAACTCAAAACGGTCGGCCTGTTGACTGTCATGACCTTTGGTTTGGAGGCGCAAAAGTGAAGCTTCGAAGGAATCTCGATATGGCCGGGAGTCTTCGAGCATGCTGCCGGGACCTGATTCCTGGCGAACTACAGGCGTAACAGCCGCATGGCGGTCAAGAGCGTCGCTGATCGATCTCGTTGATTTCTTTTGATATTTAACAGCAGCTAGTTTCATTTCCCAATTCCACTGTAGATTCCCCGGGAAATCTGTTTGCCCAAAATTGTGGGGGACGCCTTTTCATCCATTTCCACCGGGGGGGATTTTACGACGGGTACGGCCGTCGAGATTTGCAGGCTCTGAACCAGTCCGCCTTCACGCAGCAGCCGGGCCAGTTCCGCTTCAACCGCCGTTTTGATTCGATCGTTTTGATCCGAGCCTTCTCCCAGACCTTCTATCACCAGCCGCTCAATGTGCAGATTGATGGTCATGTCTTCGCACCCCACGGTTGTGGTAAAGTGAAATCCACCTCGTTTACGGGTTTGTCGAGCTTGCGGAATTCGCTGCGCGCCGCCTGGAAGAGAAGCGGCATCGTCACCGGACCTCCGGTTTTCGCTGCCAGAAAGGCCGCGTTTAAAGCGATATTGTGGATATTGGCAC
>JBJKQT010000023.1:0-7749 GCA_046705065.1 Desulfocapsaceae bacterium | reverse complement strand
TCGGCCAATGATGCGGCAGTCGCATTGGCGACGCATGTGGCGGGGTCCAAAGAGGGGTTTGTGGCCTTGATGAATCAGAAGGCACAAGAGCTGGGAATGAAGAATACGCATTTTTATTCGGTGCATGGTCTCCCCCCGGCGGAAGGGCAGAAACCCGATGAGACCACGGCCTCTGATCTTGCCATTCTTTGCCGGGAACTGACAAAAATGCCTGAGGCTTTGAAATACACTTCCACCAAGGAACGCGGTTTTAGAGACAATAAGTTTATCATGCGCAATCATAACCATTTGTTGGGTTTTGTCGAGGGGTGCGACGGCTTGAAAACAGGGTACTTCGAAGCAGCAGGGTTTTCCATCGCGGCCACGGCAAAGAGAGGTGGAGTTCGAATCATTGCCATTGTGATGGGCAGTAAAAATCGAAAGGTGCGCGATCGCAAGGTAGAAGAATTGCTCGCAAAAGGATTTTCCATGGAACCGCCGAAGGCTGTGGCTGCCGCGGTCGTACCCACTCCTAAACAGCCTATGGTGAAGGCCGAGGCAGCCCCCGTTGCTCCGCCTAAGACTCAGGCCGAGGCTCCGCAGCAGACGACGAAAGCGAGCAGGGGATCAATGCTGTCCGATTGGTGGAAATTTTTGTTGGGATTGGGGATCGGTTTACTCCTCTTCGCCATTCGTTTCCTCGTGAGTCTAAGGAAACGACGAAAGGAAAACGCCCGGTATGTCCGTTAACCCGCATTTCTCATCAGTTCAGGCGGCGTCAGGTTCGAAGTTTTTGGCAATGGGCTATAGTAATCCATGTTCACTGCCGAAAGACTGAAGAGGATGGCGCCGCATGGACTGATAACCCAAGGGCATTTCTTGCAGGGCACCTTTGGTGAACAGTGTGTAAATTTGGTAATGGATGAGTTTTTCCAAAAGATGTTCGTTGGATTTATTAACTTTCTTCCAGATTGATACAGTGTTTATGAGAAATGCCGGTTAGCTATGAGCGGACAATTGTTCTTTTCGCGATAAATGCCTGACGAGGACTTGATATAGTTCGCTGCGGTTGATGGGTTTGCTGAGGTAATCGTCCATGCCGGCGAGAAGGCATTTTTTCCTGTCTCTTTCCATGGCATGGGCAGTCAGGGCGATGATCGGCGGAATGTTGGGTTTACCGGTCATCGCCTTTATTGATTTTGTAGCTTCGAATCCGTCCATATACGGCATCTGCAGGTCCATCAAAATGAGGTGGTAGTCGTTGTCCGTCACTGCTTCCACTGCTTTTTCACCGTTGTCGACAGCGGTCACAATGAAACCGAACTGCTTCAATAAAGCGATAATCAGCGCCTGGTTGATGGCCTCATCTTCTACGACAAGGACCTTCAATCCCTGGAGCCTGACTTTTTGCTCAGGGAAGGGTACGGCCGTTTTGTGGCTTATCTCGTTTTCCTGGGTCGTATGCTTGGCCTTTTGTAATTTGCAAATGAACCAGAAAGTTGAGCCTTTGCTTGGACTGCTGTTGACGTAAATCTTGCTGCCCATCAAGGCGACCAGTTGGGATGAGATGGCAAGCCCTAGACCTGTTCCTCCGTGTTTCCGAGTGGTTGACGAGTCTGCCTGGCAAAAAGCCTCGAAGATGATCCGCTGTTTGTCCAACGGGATGCCGATACCGGTGTCGACGATACTGAATTTGATATGTACGTTGTCGTCTCTTTTGTTTGGGATTGAGACGGCTTTGAGACATACCGAACCGTGGTTTGTAAACTTGATGGCATTGTTGGTCAGATTGATGAGGACTTGAGTCAGTCTGTTGGCGTCTCCATGAATTTTTGGCGGCAGAGCGGGATCTATTTCACAGTCGAGCCGGATATTTTTCTGATTTGCTCGCAGGCTCAGCATGTGGATGATGTTGCCCAGGGTTTCTCGAAGGTCGAAATCGATGGGATCGAGTTTTAGTTTCCCTGCTTCGACTTTGGAAAAATCCAGAATATCATTTATTACTTTAAGAAGTCTTGCAGCGGAGTTTTTCACCATCTGCAGATACATTTTCTGCTCTGCATCCAGTTTGGTTTCCAAAACCAGATCGGTCATTCCGATGATGCCGTTCATCGGGGTTCTGATTTCGTGGCTCATATTGGCAAGAAAGTCGCTTTTGGCTTCGTTCGCTGCCACGGCAGCTTTGCGGGCAAGGGTCATTTCCTGGCGCAAAGTTTTTTCGGTTTCAAAACTTTGGCTAAGATCCTTTAACACCCCGTCGAGCTTGGTGAACTGCTCGGCTACAAGTTCAGCCGTAATGTCGGCGGCCTCTCTTGATACTTGTAATTCTTTTTTTAATATCAGATTTTCCCGCAATAATTCATCAAAGGAATTCGGATGATGGAGGTATTTCATGGTTTACCTCTTTGTGCATCTATGTACTGCGCAAACAAGACAGGGATCGAACGAGCGGACGATGTGACCGATTTCAACAGGGTTTTCCGGGTCCATAACTTCGATTCCGACTGTAGCCTCTTCCCACGGTCCGCGCACGCCCTGGGCATCCCGGGGAGAACCATTCCATGCCGTAGGAGTAATGATTTGGTACCGATCTATAACGCCGTTTCGAATTTCCAACCAATGCCCCAGCATTCCTCTGCCGGCTTCGATGATTCCGTATCCGCGACCGTCGGGGATATTGCCGCAAGAGAGGTAGAACGGGGCTTTCGGATCGATTGCCTCGATCATATCCTTCATGATCGGCAGAAGCTTTGCGGGGCGTGTGATGCGGGCGAGTTGACGGGAAAAGGCGCTTACCCCCTGTCTGCTTATAATGTCCGAGAGAAGAGTATCTTCACCGATAAGCAGTTCTGCCAGCGGACCTGTTTCAGCGGGAAGGTCGTCATATCGGGGCGCTTTGGCCCACGAGTATTTATCTTTGTGCCCATCGGAGACGGAAGGCAGAGTCACGCCCTCAAAAGGATGCAGCCCGTTTCCGTATCCCTCAAAGCGGGAGAAGGCAACATGCTCGGTTATCCGGCTTTGGAGGAATTCGGTTTTCTCGCCGTCAGCTATGAAGCCGGAGGCAAGAGGAAGAGGTGATCGCCGCGGTCGATGTGTTTTTACAGGCAGTTGCGGCAAACCGGCGCTTATGAAATTCGGGTGACTTTTTCCTATTTTATCAAGACCAATGCGGCGGGCACACTGAATGAAAAATCCAAGATCGCCCTTGCGGTGAGCGTCGTCCTCTTCGAGCCATTTGTCCAACTCAGGCAGGCTGCCGACAGCAGACCATCGCTCGATAGCACACCCCAGGATTTGTTTTTCATACCACTTGGAAAAAGCTTTCTGCAGGTATTTGCAGCTCATCGTATCATTTAAGGTCGGAGTCGTTGCTATTCCGCCAGGTATCATAAAAGATGAGTTCGGCCACTGCCCGCCGACTACGGCAATTATTTCAAGGATCTTCTTTGTCTCTTTAACGGTTGTAATGACCGATGTCCCCATTACGGGCTCATAACGAAGGAGAGCTTCGGCAAAGAAGGATTGATCCTGGTAGAGCGGATTGATAAAATCCTTCATGAACATCAGAATGGATTGTCTCATGTCGCTTTGAATCTGCTCCGACATGAGCGCAAGGTTTCGAATCAATACCGCGTTGTCGGGAATTGTTATACCGCAGATCATATCAAGGGCCTGGGCGGCTGCCATGAGATGGGCCGTTCCGCAGATTCCGCAGACCCTGGGCGTTAATACAAGTCCGTCTCGTGGACCACGGCCTTTAAGGATATTTTCAAAACCACGGTACATCGTACCGCTGCTCCAAGAATTTGTGGTTTTGCGGTCTTCGAATTCCACACGAAGTTCAAGGTCTCCTTCAACCCGGTTCAATGGTACATTCAGAATTCGTCGTCCAGATCGGGACATGGCTAAACCTGAGTTTTTCTTTTTTTGAGTCTTTCCGGTGCCGCAGCAGCGGCCATTCCCTTATAGGCCAGATAATGCGGCCGGTTTACGCCGTTCGGCAGCTGAATCGGCAGACCGACGATATTCGGTGTGTAAAAGAACGGGTCGGCTTTCGGAAAGTCGGGCTCCGTACAACCGAAACAGGGAACACCAATACGGGTTTTGCAGCTCCTTTTATTCCAAAGGAATTTATTGCACGGGCCATATGCCAGGGGGCCTTGGCAGCCTAAATGGAAAAACATGCAGCCTTTTTGGCCGAAGTCCGTCTCCTCGATCCTGTACTCATGATATTCGTTTCGGGTGCAGCCTTGGTGAACAAGCATGCCGTAGTACTCCAATGGAGAATTGAAGTCGTTGAGTTCCGGTGGTTCCATGCCCATGAGCAAGGCCGCCACAGTTCCAAGGATGACGGCAGGATGTGCAGGACAACCCGGGAGATTGATGACCGGCAGTCCTCTTTTAGACCTGAAGTTTTTACCCAGGAGGCCGCCTGCAGTCTTTTGTGAAAATTGAAGGCCGACCGCATCAGTTTCGCCGGCCCCGGTGACGCCTCCGAAACTGGCACAGGTACCGATGGCTAAAACGATACCGGCCCGCTCGGCAAGCTGCTTTACAATATCTTTTTTGGGTTTTCCATCAAATGTTTCAAACATTCCAGTATGGTCGGGGCCCGTGATGATCGCCCCTTCAATGCAGAGTAGATCGAGGGCAACTTTCCCTCTTATCAGTTCGTCAAGTATCCGGCGGTGGTCGTTGGGTGTCGCGCTGGAAAATGACGGATGCCAAAGCATATTAATGCCAAGCGTTTCTTGGGCTTCGAAAATATCGGGAGATTCTGCATTGATCAACGACATTGTATCTCCACCACAACCTCCGCACTGCATCCAATAGACATTGATTGTCATCTCTTTTGCTTCCTCCTTAAAGAAACGCGTCTGCCGTTCTTTTAGGTTCATCCGACTTATTGTTCGTGGATGCGTGGACCTCTCCTTAATTAAAATACGGGCTTATAATCAAATACATGGCGGGTCTGCAATTTTCTGTACGTCCTTGTTTCTCCTCTGGCGATGAAGGAACTTGTTATCGCGCCATTGGGGGTGAATCGCACACCTTCCAGAAATTCACCGTCAGTGATTCCCGTTGCGGCGATGGCCACTTCCTTGCTGCGAATCAAATCCTGGACCCGGAATATCTTTTCAAAATCGGAAATACCATGCCCTCTTGCCTCTTCGCGGTCTCGATCGTTCTCGTAGAAAATCTTCCCTTCAAAATATCCGCCTAAACAGCTGATCGCGGCAGCGACTATGATACTTTCGGGGGCATACCCGTATCCAATATATAAATCGGCTCTCTCGCCGGTGATTGCAGCAAGACAGCCGGAAATTTCGCCTTCCGGAATCAGTTTGATTCTGGCCCCGCAGCTTCTGACCTCTTTGATCAGCTGCTGATGACGGGCCTGGTCAAGTATACAGACGGTGACGTTTTCGGTATACTTTCGAAGCGCTCTGGCTACCCGTTTGACATTGACGGTGGGAGGTTGGTTGATGTCTATGGATTGTCCGGCTTCCGGTCCGACAACAATCTTATACATGCTCAAATTCGGCAGGGACTGTAGCGTACCCTTTTTGGCTATAACCGCAAAGGATGTCGAGTTGTTCAAGCCGTCGGCGGCGGAATGATGGGCTTCGAGGGCGACTGCCATGAGGTCCATTTCAGGGCCGCCTCTGCCTATCTTTTGCGGCAGCTGGAAGGTTTCTTTCCGTTTTTTAAATCGATCGTTGATGATGGTTCCGTCAATGGAGAGTCTGTTCAATGTTTTGGCGATTGCGGATCTAGTGCCGTTCAAAATTTCTTCCTGATCGCCATGCCCCTGAAGTCTTGCTGCGGTAAGGGCGGCAATTTCCGTTGCTCGGACGATCTCCATACCATAGTTTGTATACATTGAAAAACCGTTGGTGGTGTTGATATTTTTAAATCATTTGATTTCTCGTTTTCAGTAAGAGTGCGAGTGAAAGCCGTTTTTTTCGACAAGATCCCGAATCTTATGCATGAGATTGTCTCTGGATGTTTTGAGGACCTTTCCTTCGATGGTATCCTTACGTTTCATCGGTTGTTGAAATTCATCAATGAGTTCGATGTCAAGGGGAGCTGATTCCAGTTTGCGTTCAGCCTCTTTGATCTCATCGGGAGTAGGAAGGATGATCCCATAGAGCTGGTGCGGTGTGTGCACCAATGCATGCCCCCTGTTGTAGTAGGCTGCTGCGAATCCGCCGTCGACGTTGATGGCAACCCCGTCCTCGCTCGCCATCTGCCGTCCTTTTTTATAGTCGACGGGAGTATGCCCGAAAACGACACGTTGTACTCCGAATTCCTCTTGGAGTTTTTGTTTGAATTCCGCAGTTTTCAAATTTTGCTTCCAAAAAAGGGTTCTTTCTTCGTGGGTTTCTTTGTCGATGAGGAAGTAGCGTTCGAACGTCTTCATCGCATGCTTCCCGAAGAAAGGTGATTTCGGTCCGCACCAGAGGTAGAAGAACAGTGCTTGGTCGCGTGACTTCTGCTGTTTTCCTTCCAGGTAGGTGCGACCGACGCGTTTGATTGTCTCCTGGATGAAATCGAGCAGATTTTTACCCTTTCGGCCGAGAAACTCCTCGAATTCTCCGTCCACGTTAGATGGAACCAACGCATGAATATTTAGAACATTATTATGGATATTGTATGTCTCGCCGTGAGTGAAAAAGTACCTTAGGAGTCTTTTCAACCGTGTGTTGTTCATAAATTGGTTTTTAAGATCCTCGACAATTTCGGCTTCTTCTGCGGTCAACTCACCTGGGAAATCCAGGTTTAAGGTAGGAAAAAAGGTGTCGTTGAGCCCGGCCGTCTCTCCCGATTTGAGCATTCCTGCAAGTCGCTCCAGCCAAAGCCGCGACTCCATTTCATAATCCGGATAGTCTTTTATGGTCTGTTCTTCCAACTTGAATTGGATGATGGCCAAGGCCTTTTCCATGGACCTTCCTTTTTGGGTTTTTGCCTTGAAATTGCCTGTAACCGTATCGGGCGGATAGGTTCGTTCGGCAAATTCCGCGAGTCGGCTCGTATCGAATTTCCAACGCTCCATCAACTGGAAGTGATCGTATCTACAGGTGATCCGCATGGCTTCAGCGATGAGCGACACGTTGCCGGAAGCTGCTCCCAGCCAGAGAATATCATGATTGCCGAGAACATAGTCCACCATGCCGAGGTATGCGGCGGAAGACAGGATCCGAACGATTTTATCGGGTTGCGGCCCACGGTCGAATATGTCACCGAGAACCTGGATGCGGTCGAGGAGAACCTGTCTGATGGTATGGGAGAGATGGGCAATCAAACGGGCCGATATGATCTCTTCTTCAAAGATGGGATCGGGAACGGGCAGGCCGGAGAGAAGTCGATTGATAACATCGTGGAATTCCGGGAGGAATATTTCCTCAATGCGATAGCGTATGTTTGTCAGCTTGTATTTCAGAACCTGTACTAAACAGAATATCACATCCTGCATGTCCATACGAATTTCATCATCAAGGATAAACCTTTTTTTACGTATGATACTGACAAGATATTGAATTTTATCCGAGCTGAATGTGCTTGGCAATGCCTCGCGGCAGGTTTGGTAGAGCAGTCCGAATCGGCCTCGCAGGATGGATTTGAACCGATCTCCTTCTCCGTGCAGGTCGCTGATCCAGAGTGTGGTCGGAATGTTTGAATTGAGCTCGGTTTCCAACTGCAAAAGCTGATGAATGAGTTTGTCGATCTCGCCAATCTGGATGCGGTCCTCGTCGATATGGGGCA
>JBJKQT010000022.1:0-27322 GCA_046705065.1 Desulfocapsaceae bacterium | reverse complement strand
GTCTCGTTTCTCAGGGAAGCCTTTGAGGACCTCTTGCAGTTGGTTGATCTGTACGAAAAACTCTACGCTGAAGTTTCGGAAGAAGGCAAATATCAAGAGCTGGTCGATGCTATAAACGAACAAGATGAGCAAGCCGATATCGAGTATCTCAAGGATGAAGCTCCGAAGGCCTTTGATCAGACAATCAATGGAGTTGAGCGCGTGACGTCTTTGGTTCTCGGCCTTAAAGGATTCGCCCATGCCAAGGAGAGCGAAACCAAGACGGCCATCGATCTTAATCAGGTTATCCGAAATACCCTGGTAGTATGCACCAATGCCTACAAATATGTTGCCGAACTTGAAACCGATCTGGAGGACATGCCGGCGGTCAAAGTGTTTCCTGGAGATATCGGCCAGGTGATTTTGAATCTTGTCGTCAACGCCGCCCATGCAATTGAAGATGTAAAAAAAGACTCGGGTCAAATGGGGAAAATCACAATCAGGAGTTTTCTTAAAGAAAATCATGCCGTGATTGAGGTTTCCGATACAGGTTGCGGGATTCCGAAAGCCGCTCGTGAACGAATATTCGATCCATTCTTTACGACAAAGCAGGTTGGTCGGGGGTCCGGACAGGGATTGGCCATTTCCCGAACCATAATCAATAATAAACATGGCGGTGAGTTAAGTTTCGAATCCATCGAGGGGAAGGGGTCGACGTTTACCGTCAGGATCCCCATTGAGGGCTGAGAAAACGGAATCTTTCATGGGATTCTTCTCTCCATATTGACATATCCAGTCCGATACTCTATTCTTTTTACATCAAATCCTTTTTGCGGAGATGTGTATCAAATGAAAAAATATGAAATACAAGCTGCTGCGGCCATGGCCCTTTGGGTCCATTGACGTTCAGCCGCAAATAAAAAAAACAAAAAAGACTGAATGCCATGGACCGAATCCTTTGGTCCGTGGCTTTTTTTTAACCCGGATCCAACGATTCGGGTTTTTCAATTTCCGCAATCGATATTCCGGCACCGGTCTTGTAAACCGAAATTCCACTGAGGAGACTCCAATGAGCAATGAATTTACGATTCGTTTTGCCGAACGTATGAATCAGCTGCCGCCCTATCTTTTCGGGATGATCAACAAGATTAAGATGGAAAAACGCTGGCAGGGAGACGATGTCATCGACCTTGGGATGGGAAATCCCATCGATCCCGCTCCCGAACAGGTGACGGGAAAGCTCTGTGACGTCGCCATTGATCCGAAAACGCATCGTTATCCCGTGGCCGGAGGGATGAAGAACCTCAAACGGGAAATAGCTCTTTATTATGGACGTCATTATGATGTTTCTCTGAACGGAGCCGATGATGTGATCTGTACCATCGGATCGAAAGAAGGCATCTCGCACCTTTGTCTTGCCTTGCTCGGTCCCGGTGACACCGTGCTTGTTCCTGCCCCTGCCTTTCCTATCCATGTTTATGCGGCGGTGATTGCAGGGGCAGGCGTGTTGCGCATTGCGCTGGATTCCGAAGAGACATTTCTTACACAGCTTGCCGGCATGTGCAAAGCTCTGTATCCAAGCCCGAAGCTCGTGATGCTGAACTATCCTCACAATCCCACAGGAACCATTGCCTCGAAGGAATTCTTTCGTGAGATCGTAACACTTGCCAAACACTACAATTTCATGGTGATCAACGATTTCGCCTATGCCAAGATAACCTATGACGGCTATGTCGCACCGAGCTTCCTTGAGATTCCCGGCGCCATGGAGGTCGGAGTCGAGTTTGGTTCGTTTTCCAAATCGTATAACATGGCGGGCTGGCGACTCGGCTACTGCGTCGGCAATAAACGTATGATCGACGGATTGTCGAAGATTAAAGGCTATTATGATTACGGGATCTTTTCCGCAATTCAGGTGGCCGGGATTGTAGCGATGCGTGACTGCGACGATGCCATCGGCGAACAGGTGGCGGTGTATCAAAAGCGCCGCGACGTTCTTTGCGAAGGCCTGGCCAGAATGGGATGGACTGTACAGGCTCCGAAGGCGGGTATGTTCGTCTGGGTGGGGATCCCCGAGCCCTATGTACGCATGGGGTCCATCCGTTTTTCCATCGAGATGATGAATCGAGCCAATGTGGCGGTTGCCCCGGGGGCCGGTTTCGGCGAGGAAGGCGATGGTTTTCTTCGTCTTGCCTTGGTTGAAAATGAAAATAGGATCAGGCAGGCCTTGAAGCAGATGCGCCGGGCTTTGAACGAAATTGATCACGAGGTCGAGGCCGGAACGTTTTCGCTGGAAAAGACCGACTTGGTCTCTTGATATCCGGATTGCATGCTCCGGTTATTTGGTACGACGACATTTGCGGCCGTTGTCGCCTGCCTTCTCTGGTCTTCGGCCTTTGTCGGCATCAAGATCGGTCTTCAGTATACGACGCCCCTGCAGTTTGCGGGTATTCGGTTCATGCTGGCCGGACTGTTGATCTTTCCCTTTTGCGGCGATCCGAGACAGTATTTTAACCATGTCATCAATCAGCGAAAAACCGTATTGGTGGTGGCATTTTTCCAGACGGCACTTCTCTATGCCCTTTTCTACTTGGGCATAAGCATGGTCCCGGCCGCCGTTGCTGCCATCGTCGTGGGGTCACAGCCTTTGATCATCGCCGCAATCGCCCACTTTGTCGCCGTCTCTGAGAGAATGACGGCAAGGCGCCTGCTTTCAATATTACTCGGACTTGCGGGTGTTGTGGTCATAGGGATGACGAGGGGAGAGATTACACTGCGAGGGGGAAGCCAGTTCCTCGGACTTGTTCTTTTGCTTGCCTCCAATGCCTCCTCCGGACTCGGCAATATCATCGTCTCGAGGAGCAAAGCACCGATCCCTCCGTTGATTTTGACCTCTTCCCAACTTTTTTTAGGAGGGCTTGCTTTGCTTTTGCTCTCGATTCCGGTGGAGGGCCTTTCTTCACGTCCTCACCCGTTTGCCTATTATGCATCTTTGCTCTGGCTCAGTTTCCTGTCCGCCTCGGCTTTTTCCATTTGGTTCAACCTGTTAAAAAAAGAAGGTATTGTTATCTCCGATCTCAATATCTGGAAGTTCTTAATTCCGGTTTCAGGTGCCTGCCTGAGCTGGATTCTCATCCCTGAAGAGTCTCCGGAACCGTCTTCGGTGATCGGTATGGTTTGTATCGCCATTGCCTTGCTGATTCTAAATGCCGGCAGAAGGAGATAGCAATTTCCCTTCATTTATGGCGATGCGTGTGCCGGCCATGTTGCAAACCGGCGGCTGTGGTTTATAGTTATACGGTAAATGATTGTGATCCCCATCTATCCGCTGAAGCAACCTGGGAAAAATAGATGCTTGTTTGATATGTACAAAGCAAATCGCCTTTAGAAAGGAGAGACGTTATGGCCTTGCAAAAAGTTCTCGAATATCTCGATGATCATCGGGAAGATCATCTGCAACAGCTCATTGAATTCTTGAAAATCCCGAGTATCAGTACTCAGAAGGAATTTGCCGGTAGCATTCGGCAGGCCGTCGATTTCCTGACGGCTGAGTTGGACGCTTTGGGATTGAAGCCGGAGGTTATCGAGACGGGAGGTCATCCGTTGGTTTATGCCCAATCGGAACAAAGGAAGGAGCTGCCGACACTTCTTTTCTACGGACACTACGACGTCCAGCCTGTGGACCCCGTGGATCTTTGGGAGTCCCCTCCTTTTGAGCCGAAGATCAAGGATGGATGGATCATCGCCAGGGGAGCAAGCGATGACAAGGGGCAAATGTACAGCCACATTAAGGCGGTTGAAGCTTTTGTGAAGACGGGGATGGAACTGCCGGTCAACATCAAGATGATCTTCGAAGGGGAGGAGGAAAGCGGTGGACAGTCGATTTTTACCTACACCCGCAAAAACCAGGAAAAGCTGGCATGCGATATGGTCGTGATCTCCGATACCCATTTCTATAACGAACAGACGCCGGCCATTTGCACATCCTTGCGGGGGTTGTGTTATATGGAGATCAGGCTCAAAGGTCCGGCCGTGGACTTGCATTCGGGAATCTATGGCGGGGTTGTGCGCAATCCTGCCAATGCACTTTGCCGGATCATCTCCCAACTACACGATGAACGCGGAAGGGTGACCATCCCAGGCTTTTATGACGATGTCATCCAGGTCGGTGACGACGCCCGCGAGCAATTTCGAAAGCTTGGCCATACAGATGCCATGATCAAAGAGGAAACGGGGGTTAAAAAGGTGTTTGGCGAAGCAGGATTCAGTTCGCTCGAGAGAATGTGGATTCGCCCGACGTGCGATGTGAATGGTATATGGGCGGGATACACGGGAAAGGGCGCCAAGACCGTAATTCCATCTGCAGCTGCAGCCAAAGTCTCTATGCGGCTTGTTCCCGATCAAGACCCTGAAAAAATTGCCGCCGCCTTTACATCATATATAAAAGCTCTCTGTCCGGAGGACATCGATGTTGAGGTGGATTTTTTCAGCGGAGCCAAGCCTGTTTTGCTTCCCCGCGACTCCGCGTTAATTCAGGCAGGCAAATCAGCCATTGAAAAGGGTTTCGATCGCGAGGCGGTATTCATGGGCGACGGAGGCTCCATCCCCATTGTCGAGACTTTTCAGGAATCGTTGCAGACTCCTGTGCTGCTTCTAGGTTACGGCCTGCTGATCGACAATATCCACTCTCCTAATGAGCGGTTCAAACTGGAGCATTTTCATAAGGGGATCCGTACCTCGGCATTGCTTCTCGGCGAAGTCGGAGGCCTGAAAAAGCTTTAAGGCTTCTTTGAATGAAAAATCGCGTTTTGCAGGGGCAAGGTCCGGCAGATTGCCTCGTTTTGGGCGTTGCTGAACCGCCTGAACTTGAACTGCCTTCATCCTCCACTGACGAATCACCGCAATTATTTTACGAAAAAAGCATGGGGGTATCTTCCAGCATGACTTCAAGCTCAGCTAGATCCACCTCGGTAAGGTCGAAGACTCCGGCCTCAATCGTCGAAGCCAAATTTATAGACGGCTCGGGTTCCAAGGCGATACCAAGCTTACGGCAAGCCAAATCAGCCAAGCGGACAATGAGGAGAAGGTAATTTTTTGAGTCGACTTCCAGTTCGTGGTGATCACGTACAATCAGACAGTACTGCTCAGGCATATGCCACTGTTGCATTAAGGCATAGCCTTGGCGTCCATGAAGAGTGTCAATGGCCTCCAGGGACAATGCGTCGGTTAAGGCTAGATTTTGATTCTTCTTTTTGACCTGCTCGATGACCATGAGAACAAAAAGTTTTCCGATATCATGGAGTAAACCGGCGAAAAAAGCCTGACTGCTCAAATCGGCAAATTTGCACCGTTTGGCCAGCCAGTTGGCTGCAAGGGCACAGCCTGCCGAGTGCTGCCAGAGCTTTTTCATAATCTTGTTTATTGCCGGATCCTTGCTGCGGAACTGGTTTCGCGAAGCGGAAAGCAGGACGATTCTGCCGATTTCGCGCATTCCCAGACGAACGATGGCCGCTTTGACGGTCATGACTTTTGCAAGGCCTCGGTAAAAGGCCGAATTGGCCATTTTTAGAACCTGGCTTGAAAGCGATTGATCTCCTGTGATCAGCTGTTCGAGGACTCTGCTGTCGGGTTCCTTTTTAACGAGCTCCTGCTGAACTCGTAATGCCGTAGGATTGAAGACCGGCAAATCAATCTCTCCTGAGGTCATTAAACGCTCAATTTCATCGACAAATGATGTACTCACGTCTATTCTCCTGAAAGCCAACGAATCTCCGAGAGAGGTCTCGGATTGGCAAGTTTGGGCAGACAGCGCAGGATTTCCTCAACGGTGGTCTGACCGGCTGCCGCTTTAACCAAACCGTCCTCCAGAAGTGTCACCAGGCCTGAATGCTGGATACTGATCGATCTGATTTCATGGCTGGTTCGCCGTTCCAGGATCGCATCACGGACAAGCTCATTCAAGACGAGGAGTTCAAAAACGCCGATGCGCCCTTTGTATCCGGTTTGACCGCATTTGGAACAACCCCGGCCTTTGCGGAATCCCCCTCCTTGCAGGTCCTGGAGGGTCGTGCCGAGGCGTTGAAGCTGGGAAGGCGTTATCTTCACCGGGCTTGCGCAGTGGGGGCAAACCTTTCTGAGAAGCCGTTGAGCCAGAACGCTGACGACGGTTGAGGATACCAGAAAAGGAGCAATATCCATATTTAAAAGTCGTATAAGGCCGCCGATGGAGTCCTCGGTATGGAAAGTTGTCAAAACTTTGTGACCGGTGAGCGCTGCCTGCATGGCCATATCTGCGGAAAAGCTGTCCCGAATCTCGCCGATGACGATGACATCGGGATCCTGACGCACGATATGACGCAAGGTTTCCTGAAAAGTCAGGTCGATGGTCGGATCGATGGAGCATTGGGCAACTCCGTCGATAACGTATTCCACGGGTTCTTCTGCTGTGATAATGCTGATCTGCGGGTTTTTAATATGGTGAATGCAGCTGTAGATGGTCGATGTTTTGCCAGACCCCGTTGGGCCGGTAACCAACAAAACGCCGCTGGGTTGATAGACGGCCTCGTCAAGGAATCGGTTGAGCATCCTCGGCGACATACCGATGGAATTAATATCCCGCAGCTCGTTTTTCTGCCTGAGAAGCCGCAATACGATTTTTTCACCATGGATGGTCACATACAGAGAGACCCTGAGATCAAGCCTCCCTTCATCGTAATCGAAGAGGATGCGTCCGCCCTGATGTCTGCGCTTTTCGGCGATATCAGCCTTACACATAATCTTGATCCTGCTGGATAAAGCCGGAATGATATCTTTCGGAAAATCCTTGTAGTGTCGGAGAACGCCATCTTCGCGAAATCGGACCTGAAGATGGTCCGCAGTGGGTTCGATGTGGATGTCGCTGGCATCTGCCTTGGCAGCATTCAGAATGATGGAGTTGACGATTCCGATAATGGTCTTGTTGTCGACGTTGACGGCGATGCCCGCGGCCTCGTTGGTGAGCAGCCGCAGGGAATCCCGCAGCGCCTTTTTGTCGGCGACGGCTGGTCTGATATCCGGGCCGAACAAGCTTCTGGCGGCGAGCAGGGCGTCCTTGTCCGTGGGATCGTTGAATGCGACGACAGGTGGGCCGCTTTCCGTTATCATGGGGAGAAAAAGTTGAGCGGTCAGGACCTTCAACGGAGACTTGGCGACCAGGTTCCTGTCGATTGCTGTTATGGTGGGTTCTGCCAAGGGGAATCCCAACTGGATCGATAAAATCCTGTTGAAGAGCTTCTCTTCGATAAAGTTATGTTTGATCAGGATCTCCCCCAGCTTCAGATCCTTTTCGCTTTCCTGTTGGATATTGAAGGCGGCGTTCAGGTCATCTTGTGTCAAGTATCCCAGCTCCACCAATAACTCACCTATCCTGATGGTAAGGTGGGTGTTTTGAATGGTGGTGCGAACCGTTTCGTCGTTGATCAGTTTGAGGTCCTTCAGCACATTCAAAAGGGGTTGACGGGTCGTCAGTTTGGCTCGGATCCTCTCTGCGTATTCAACGTCTTTTTCCTGCAGAGTTTTTGATTTCAGGAGTAAGGTTACGATTTCACCATATTTTTTCTTAGTAGTCATTACCAAAACCGTTATTTTTTGAAACCGGATGCCGACGGAGGAAAAACGATATAAGATAATTTTTATTGATTGAAGCGCCTTTTGTAAATTTTGGCAAAGTTAGCATGAAAACTATTTGGTATCAATTAAAATAAATAGTTTAATAGACAAGCTCGGATCGTGTCTGATACATCGAGTTTTTCTGATTTTTCTTGAGTATTGTGAAATTGTTTGTTAAGCGGGTAAGGAAGAATCCGAGGAACACATACGCAGGAGATCGGTCTTTTGCAAATGTGGAGAGGATATTTGCGCGTGATTCAGCCTTTAGTTTGGAAGTGGAATTTTTTTATTAATATTAATAGATTGTAATGTTTGAATTTGGTAAAAACAGCTGGTGAATAGGAGAAAGTATTATGAAAAAATATGTTTGTGACATTTGCGGTTATGTTTATGATCCCGCCGTGGGTGATCCCGAAAATGGTGTAGCGCCTGGCACCCCTTTTGAAGAAGTGTCGGATGATTGGGTTTGTCCGGTATGCGGAGCGGGAAAATCGGACTTTTCTCCGGAGGAATAGGGGATTTCCTCATCGGTAGTGCATTTATGAAAGAAAGAGCACAAAACGCATCCGAAGATGTTGATATTGCACCTATTCGGGTGTTGGTTGTCGATGATGAACCCATCATCCGTGACCTGCTTCGAGCGATGCTGGCCAATATGAAGGCCGAGGTTGATGTTGCCGAAAATGGAGCCGTAGCCCAGGAAATGATTCTTTCGGGCTCGTATGAGTTGGTTATTACGGACATCAATATGCCGGAAATGGACGGGATAACCCTTCTCAAATGGTTAAGGAGGAAAAATCCTTCCATTGAGACTGTGGTGATGACAGGCTATGATATCACTGACGAAATGTTGGAGACCATAGGCAAAAGTGCAGTTGAGTGTTTCGTTAAGCCTCCTGAGCCCAAAAAGATCCGAAAGGCGATTCAACACTGCAGAAAAAAGCTGCGTTTATAGGGAACCATCTAATCCGCGGGACAGCATGGGCGTTTTGGATGGTTCTTTGACTTTTCGAGAGGAAATCCGCCTACCTTTTTCACTTTCCATTTGTCTTTTCGAAGAAATTTCCTATCATTTTTTCATTATTTCCTAAGTTGTAAAATTCTACCACATGTTGTAGTTTATGCTTGAGTGTGTCTAAAATGTGGTGTATAAGCTGGTTACCAGCACAACTGATTTGTTGGTGTTGCCAAGGGGCTGGCAACGTGGATAATATCCATCCGGCAACGGCTATTTTGTTCTAACTCTTCGTTGCGCTGTCAAATTTACTCCTCGGAATATTTTAGTATGTGCCTGCGGTTAAATTTGCCTTCGCACCTCGACTTAGGACAAAATATAACCTTTCAGGATGGGCGCTGAATTGACAGTCGTGTCGACTGTCGCGTCAACTTCTCCCGACCGGGACGGGAGTCACATTTTTCAGATGGAAAATTTGGGGATAAAAGAGGTGCAAATGGCTCCTGACTTGACGAAACAGGTATTGACTACAACCGCTGAAACAGTATTGGCCAGACGTTATTATTTGAAAGATGCGGACGGCAGACCTATCGAAACCTGGGAATCCCTGTGTCGAAGGGTTGCCGATGCCGTCGCCGGAGTGGATGAAAAATACGGTAAGGTTGAGGAACTTGCGGAGAGGTTTTTTAAGCTTATTTATCGTATGGATTTTCTTCCGAATTCTCCATGCCTGATGAATGCCGGAACTGATTTGGGACAGCTTTCCGCCTGTTTTGTCCTGCCCATTGAAGACTCCATGGATGGTATCTTTACCGCCATCAGAAACGGTGCACTGGTCCATAAAACCGGAGGCGGCACGGGGTATTCGTTTTCCCGGCTTCGTTCGAAAAATGCCGCCGTCAGATCCACACAAGGGGTTGCATCAGGTCCACTGTCATTTGCGGCGGTTTTCGATGCCGCCACAGAAACCATAAAACAAGGTGGAAAGAGACGCGGTGCGAATATGGGCGTGCTTCGCGTCGATCATCCCGATATCCTCGATTTTATCAGCGCCAAAGAAGATCAGACTAAATTTAATAATTTTAATTTCAGTGTAGCTGTAACGGATACCTTCATGCAGGCAGTTGAGCAGGATTGTGAATATGACCTGATCGAACCGTCCACCAAAAATGTAACAGCCAGTCTGAAGGCCCGCGAAGTTTTTGATAAAATTATTGACCTTGCCTGGCATAACGGTGAACCGGGTGTGCTTTTCATTGATACGGCCAATAAAGCGAACATGACACCGCAACTCGGTGAGTTCGAGGCCACCAATCCATGCGGAGAACAGTGGCTTCTTCCCTACGAGAGCTGCAATCTGGGGTCCATCAACCTGGCAAACTTCGTCGAAAAAGGGGCCGTTGACTATCACCGCTTGAAAGAAACAGTGCGTACCGCTACCATTTTCCTGGACAATGTCATTGACTGCAACCGTTTTCCTATCCCCGAGATAAGTAAAATGACTCTGCAAACCAGAAAGATCGGTCTTGGGATTATGGGATTGCACGATATGCTTATTCAAATGGGAATCGCCTATGCCTCCGATGAAGGGCGGGAGATGGCGGCTGAAGTCATGTTGTTCATCCGGGAAGCCGCCGAAGAGATGTCTGAAGAGCTCGCCCAGATGAAAGGGCCTTTTCCGGCTTACGATCCGGCTGTCAACGAATACGAGCCCCGCAGGAACGCGGCGCTCACCTCCATACAGCCCACCGGGACGGTCTCGATGATCGCCGATTGCGCGTCCGGCTGCGAGCCGTATTTTTCCATTGTTGCCGTGAAAAACGTTATGGATGGAGATCGGCTGATCTTGATGAACAAGTATTTTGAAAAGATCGCCAAGGATGAAGGCTTCTATTCTGAAGAGCTGATGAGCAAGGTGGCGGATAGCGGCACTGTTCTCGGCCATGACGAAATACCGGAACATTGGCAGAAGATCTTCTGTACGGCACAGGATATCAAGCCCGAAGACCACATCCGCATGCAGGGAATACTGCAACAGAACGGAGTTGACAGCTCAATATCGAAGACCATCAATCTTCCAGGAAACGCCACGCGTGACAAGGTCAGGCTTGCCTACCTGATGGGCTATCAGCTCGGTTGTAAAGGGTTGACCGTTTATCGGGACGGCTCGAGGGATTCCCAGGTTCTCAAGGCCAAAGAAGCCGATATCCCCAAACAGACTGCCCTTGTGTCCACCCAGGGACCAGTAAAGAGGAACCTTCCCGACAAACTTGACGCCAAGCGATACCGCGTCAAAGACCAGGAGCAAAAATCCGTTTATATCATCGTCTGTTTCGATGAAGACGAAAAGCCCATGGAGGTTTTTGCCAAGTTTCCGTTCGATAATCGGGTGGATTTGAAAGACAAGTCAACCATGTGGACAACGACCTGCCGTCTGGTTTCACTCGCGCTTCGATTCAATGTGCCAATGGATGAGATCATCAAGCAACTGGATCGATCAAGCGGTCACATGCTTGATTTGCCGGGACAGTTGAGCAAGCTGTTCAAATCCTTCATGGCCGGCACACAGCATGGTTTCGCCAGTGTTTGTCCCGAATGCTCGGGCACGTTGGTTTTCGAGGAAGGCTGTGAAACCTGCCATGACTGCGGATACAGCAAGTGCTCGTAAAAACACTCCATTGATTTTCTTGAGACGATACATTTGGACAAACAACAGGCCGGTCTGGAAATATGACGAAAGGCAAAACAGGGACCTGCGCATTGCAGGTCCCTTGCCGTTGGTTGTGGATATTTCCCAGCGGTTGGAAAAATGCAGCGTCTAATCCTGATCCTGCAGCGCCTTCTCCCGATGCTTTTGGTAATGGGAGGGATCTTCTTTATATCGGGCATTCCCGGAAACCGTTTGCCTCTGCACGATATTGTGGGAGCAGATAAAATAGCCCATATCGTGACGTACGGAGTTTTGGCGGTCACGGTATTTCATGCTTTCGGTCCATGGTTTAAACCTTTAAACCCGCGTTGGTTGACCTCACTTGTCCTCATTTTATGCACCTTGTACGGAATAAGCGATGAATATCATCAGGTATTTATTCCGTATCGTTCTCCAAGCATTTTCGATATCCTGGCGGACGTCTTCGGGACGGTGGTCGTCTGTATCATCAGAAACAGCACATTCTGGCACAGTCTATCCTTGTAAAGAAGTTTCCGGTTGCTTATAATACGATGTATGCAGACGAACGTTCGGAGGAAAAAATATGATCGGACAGACAAGCGGAGTTTCCGCCTATAACGCAATAGATCAATTAACCCGTCCCCAAGCTCAGGCGCCGCCCACTGTGCCGACAGAGCAGACTAGTCAGGGGGGCAGCACCGTTGCGGATAAGACCGACATTTCCGCCAAGGCCCTTGCTCTAGCGCAGACGTTGCAGCAACCGGGAACCACGGCGGAGCAACAGGAAACGCGGACATCGGAACAAGGGGAAACGCAAGAGGAACAGGCGACACCCCCACCCCCTCCGCCGCAGCAACAGCCACAGGCTCAAGGGCAGCAACAAACTACCCCATCCATCAACATCCGGGTTTAACAGAAAATAAGCAGAATCTCCAATCGAAGGGCGCTCTCCTTTTTAAGGACAGCGCCCTTCGGTCGTCTTATGGTGGTTATTCGCTGAGAATTTTTGCCATATCCTTGGCAAAATAGGTGATAATGATATCGGCGCCCGCTCGTCTAATGGAAAGCAATGACTCCTGCATGACCTTTTCACCATCGATCCATCCCTTCTCGGCCGCCGCTTTGATCATCGCGTATTCACCGCTGACATGATAGGCGGCGATGGGAAGATCGAATTCCTCTTTCAACTTGGCAATGATGTCAAGATAGGCGAGCGCCGGTTTGACCATCAGGATGTCCGCACCTTCGTCAACGTCGAGCGTCGCCTCGCGCAAAGCCTCGCGGCTGTTGGCCGGATCCATCTGGTAGCTGCGCCGGTCGCCGAATTGAGGACTGCAATCGGCTGCCTCCCGAAACGGTCCGTAAAATGACGAGGCATATTTTACAGCATACGACATGATGGGGATGGTTTCGAAATTGTTTTCATCGAGAATCCCGCGAATCTCGGCTACCCGGCCGTCCATCATATCGGAAGGAGCGACCATATCAGCCCCCGCCTGAGCGTGGGACAGGGCTGTCTTGGCAAGAATTTCCAGGGTGGCGTCGTTGTCCACGTCATGACCTATGATGCAACCGCAGTGCCCGTGGTCGGTATATTCGCAGAGACAAACATCGGTGATTACCATTAATTCCGGCGCCTTGCTCTTTAGTTCCTTAATAGCCTGCTGGATAATGCCGTTTTTGGAGTGCGCCCCGGAAGCCATGGCATCTTTTTTCTCCGGAAGCCCAAACAGAATGACCGAATTGATCCCCAGAGACAGGCATTCCTTTGCTTCCCTTGCAAGCTGATCCACAGTCAGACGAAAGACACCCGGCATTGAGGTGATTTTTTCCCGCGTGTTCTTTCCGGGCATGATAAAGAGAGGATAGATCAATTGGGAAGCGTTGAGATGTGTTTCCCTTACCAGGGAACGGAAAGATTCATTTTTGCGTAGCCTGCGCGGCCGATATTCTGGAAAAACCATGATGCTCCTTTGATAGAGAGATTGTAAAGACGGTAGCCTGTTAAACTTTTCTATTGCAGTCCGGAAGTGGAGTGAGTGCCTTATATCTCCTACAGTCCATACTCCGGCCAACTATCCGCCTATTATGATACTATATTGAGGCTTTTGAGTTTCTTGTGAAGATGGCTCCTTTCCAGGCCGATACGTTCGGCGGTCTTGGAAATATTGCCCTCATTTTCATTGAGCTTCTGTTGGAGATATTCCCTCTCGAAACGTTTTTTCGCTTCCTTGTAGTCGTTTGTCTGATAAGGATTCAATACGCCGTTTATTACCACTTGTCCTTTGGCGGTTGGTTCCTGAGTGAGGAACATTCGAACGTGTCTGTCGGAAATCGTCTCATCCTGACACATAATGACAAGTCGTTCGACGAAATTTCTCAGTTCTCTGACATTGCCCGGCCAGGAATGATGCATCAACTCCTGGTAGGCACTTTCTGTAAACGACTTCTTTTTGAGTCCCTTAACCTTCATCTGATCCATCAGGTCTTCCACCAGAAGCGGAATGTCCTCCAGCCTTTCTTTCAGGTAAGGGACGCGTATCGGCACGACATTGAGACGCCAGAAGAGGTCGGCCCGGAAGTTGCCGTTTTCGATCTCTTCTTCGAGGTTCTTGTTGGTGGCGGCAAGGACCCTGACGTTGACGTTTATGGTCTTGTGACCACCCACTCGCTCGAATTTCTGTTCTTGGAGTATACGCAGAATTTTCGCTTGGGTTTTCAAGCTCATATCACCGATTTCATCCAAAAAAAGGATGCCGCCGTCCGCCTGATCGAATTTCCCTTGCTTGCTGATATGAGCACCGGTGAAAGAGCCTTTCTCGTGGCCGAAGAGTTCGGATTCGATCAATTCTTCGGGGATGGCTGCACAGTTGACTTCGATCATCGGGCGTCCATTGGATCCGGACATGCTATGGATGGACTGCGCCACCAGTTCCTTGCCCGTGCCATGGTCGCCACGAATGAGTACCCAGGCATCCGTCGGGGCGACCATCTCTATCTGCTTTTTCAACGCTTGTATCACCTCGGAATTGCCGGTGAGAGAGGCTTTGCGATTGGAGGTTTCCCTGAGAAGTTGGTTCTCCTGTTCAAGCTGGGCAAAGCGTAAGCCGTTGGTGATGGCAAGGACGATTTTGTCGTAGGAAAGGGGTTTTTCAATGAAGTCAAAGGCGCCTTTTCTGGTTGCCTGAACTGCCGTTTCGATGGTTCCGTGTCCGGAGATCATGATAACCGGAATATTTTCGAAACCGCTTTTTATTCTTTCCAAAGCGGTCATCCCGTCCATGTTGTCGCCGAGCCAAATGTCCAAAAGAACAAGATCGATCTTCGCTTCATCCATCATTTCGATTCCGTCTTCGGCAGAAGACGCGCAGATTGGGGAGAACCCTTCATCCTCAAGAATTCCGGAAAGGGTTTCCTGGATGGATACTTCGTCGTCGATAATGAGAATGCGTTTGTTCATGGTGAAATTATATGTGAAAGACGCCCTATGCTTTTTTTGCGTTGATCACCCTGAGAGCTGAAATCTACGCTATAGAGGTCTGCTTCTCTATGCTTTATTTTTTTCCGCGGGCAAGAGAGGCAGTTCAATGATAAACACCGATCCATGGGGGAGATTGTCCTGGATCCGGATATATCCGTTATGGTCGGAAATAATGGTCGAAACGATTGCCAACCCCAGACCGGTGCCGGTTTTTTTCGTTGAGAAGTACGGTTCGAAGAGCTTCAGCTTGTCGTCCTTGGAGATGCCGGGGCCATCGTCGCAGACCTTGATAAATACGCTTTCCTTGTTCTCGTCCAGTGATAACTCGATGTCTATTGTACCGCCATCGGGCAAAACTGCAACCGCATTGTCGAGAAGATTGATGACACAACGTTTGATCTGCTCTGCATCGAAGCTGAAAATCGGAACCTGTGACAATTCCTTGCAGGAAAAGGTAATGTGTTTGTGCGCCGCCCGGTAGAGAACAAGAGTCTGCTGGGCCAGTTTGGCCAGATCGGCCGGAGCCTTGTGGACTTTCGGCATTCGGGCAAATTGGGAAAATTCACTGACCAGGCGTTTGAGTTCGTCCACCTGTTCGATGATGGTGGCGGTGCATTGATCGAAGATGCTGTCTTTTTCTTCGAGTATTTCCGGGTAACGGCGTCTTAATCGTTGAGCTGAGAGCTGGATTGGCGTGAGCGGGTTTTTTATCTCATGGGCGATGCGGCGTGCGACTTCCCGCCATGCCGCCATGCGCTGCATTTTCTCAAGCTTGGTCAGATTGTCGAAGACCAGGACGTACCCCACGGCACTGCGGTTTTCATCCTCAAGCCGGGTGAAATTGATGAGCAGCGAGTATGTTTTCTGCATCACGGTGAGACGCAGGTGTTGTTCAACGGTTGTCTTGCCCGTGATATTGAGTTCGTCAATGAATCCATCGATAATTTTCGCCTGCTCGGGTGACAGCATATCCTGATAACTTTTGGATATATAGTCATTCTGATCGATATTCAGAAGTTTTTCGGCAAAATGGTTGATGGTTGTTATCCGGCCGCGTGTATCCAGCGATATAACGCCTGCCGAAACATTCTGGAGGATGATTTCGGTATAACGTCTTCGTTGCTCCGATTCCTGCGAGCTGGCATGCAGTGCCTTGTAGGTTTCTGCCAGTTTTTTATTGCTCGTGTTTAAATTGAAGGTCATCTGGTTGAAGGAGTCGACCAGCATGCCCAGTTCATCGTCTGACCGTGATTCGATGGAAAAGTCCAGATCTCCCTCCGCGATTCTCTTTGTGGCCAGTGCAAGCTTATCCACAGGTTCGGTGATGCCTTTGGAGATATAGAACCCGAACCATATTGCAGAAAAGATGATCAGCAGGGTAACGATCAACAGAACGATCAACAGCCAGAATTTAAATGGCCCCTTCAGATATTTCAGCTGTCGGTAACCTTCAATACCCTGGGAGATAGCGGTCATTTGGCCGAGTGTCTCTTCTTTTACGAGAAGCGATGTGATCAAGATCGCCTTGTTGCGATCGTTTTTGCCGATGATCACCTCCCGGACGCAACGGACAAGGTCGCCTTTTTCACTTTCCTGGATGATGGTTTGGCTGTTATGCAGCTTTCGAATCTGCTGCATCGTGTCAAACGGGATTTTGGGAAGTTTTAAGCCGCGAAGGTCCGGGCCTACAACGCCAATCTCCAAATTCCTGTCGTCCGTGATCAAGGTGATGCTGTCCGGGCCGTTGATGGGGTTGAAAGCCAGGATATTTTCAAGCGTTCTGTTAATGGTTTCCGAGTTGTAGGAAGACAATTCAAGCTCGCCTAAACGAACACCGATCGCTTCACTCATACGGTCGACCTGGTCTTTTGTGTCGTGCAGTAATGACTGGGCGAGTTTGAGAGACTCCTGCAACGATTTTTCAATGCTCGAATTGAACCAGTAGTCCATACTGGTTGAAATGAAACGCAAGGCAACGAAAAAGAGAAGTATTGTCGGAATGAGAGACAGTGAAATAAAGGAGACAACCAGTTTTGTCTTGAGTTTGGTTCCCAGAACCTTCTGGTATCTTTCAAAGAGAAGTTCGGCAAGGTTTCGCAGGACGAGAAAAAGAACCAGCAGAACCAGGAGAACGTTGGCGTTTATCAATGCAAAAATAAGTATATTGCTGTTGATCGGCAACTGAACTTCAATGTTGAAGAGAAGTTTTTGCAGCCAGACAAAGAGAGGTATCAATCCGAGGCAGACAAAAATCACCTTACGGATCATTTTCTTTTTTCTAAGCCGCTGCTCTGCCGTCAATGGTGGTCGTGGAGGCTGATAGTTTGTTCCGGATTGCCGTATTTCTTTTTCCGTTAGTGGGGTATCCATGGGCGCATGTCGATATTAATATGTAAAATCAACGGAATACCATTCTGTTTTGATATCCCACCAAGAGACAAAGGGGACGATATGGTGCAGTCCCATGGGCAGCGTCTTTTTGTCCAGCTCGGATCGGAGCCGCAAGGTATACGACTGATCCGGGATGAGTTTAGCAAGTTTATAGACTTTTAGTCCATTGATCTCGCACATGGCCTTTTCCGCGTCGACAAGTGTCTGAAAGGTGAATGTTTTTTTGTTTGTTTCCTCCAGTTCAACTTTATAATTCTCCTTCAAGGTATCGTATGTCAACGTGTGGCGGAATTCGAGGGAGGCAATGGCCTCATCGGTCCAATGTTTTCGCGACTTGCTCAATTCGACGAAAAATGAGAATTGAATGGGGAGACCGCTATGCAGACCTTGGATCATTTCATCTGTAAAGCCGTTGACGAGCGTACCGAACAATAACAGACTGGTTTCTGATGTCGTAAGAATAACATCGGAAAAATGCGGATCCTTCTTTTCGACTGCGATTGAAGACGATACAAGTACAGTGGAGAGAAGCAAAAGGATAAGAAGAAAGGATGAAAGCTTTCGAGGCATGATCTCTATGGCTCTTGAGACAAAAACACATTACCTTGATGAGTTGTGGAACCACGGCTTTTGGATGGCAAGAAAAACGGCCGAACGTATCCGGTGAAAAATTTCAATGTACCTGAAAATTGACGCTGTGTCCATCGCTTGTTCGGCAGACATGCCACAGTTTCCAAAAGGCAAGCGGGACGGCTGTTTTCCAGAACGGAAATCTCCTTGACATTGTGATTGAAGGTTACTAATATGTGCATATGCTCGGTAAGTGGTTTGCCGAACGAAAGGTGCCGGATCGTGAATCGGTTTGGCAAAAGAATAAAGAGAAAATTGAGGGTTAATAATGCGTGTGGCAATTCCAAGCAATGCTCCGGGGGGACTGGATGCGAAACGTTCCGAACATTTTGGTCATTGCGATCTCTTCACGGTAGTGGATCTTGACGGTGGTAACGGCGTCACTGGGATTGAAATGGTGGAAAATGTAGGACATGAGGCGGGAGGATGTCTGGTTCCTGTCAAAATTCTACAAGATGCAAAGGTAGACGCCATCGTCGTTGCAGGGATGGGGATGCGACCGATGATGGGGTTCAGTCAGGCAGGAATAACGGTTTACTTTGCCGATTTGAATCGCATCCCGGAGGTTGGGTCGGCTGTTGAAAATCTGCAGGCCGGCAGATTGCCGGTTATGCGTGGTGATCAAGCCTGTCAGGGATCCGGAAATTGCCACCATTGATTAATATCAATTTCATTGATTTGTAGAGCCGAGCGGGATTTTCTGTAGAATTTTCCGTTCGGCAAGGAAAGATAGCGGATTCAGAGAAAAAAATTCATCACGCAAAGTGAGATCAGAGAGGTTTTGCTGGTTGTCGATTCATATAATTGATTTTTTTTGCAAGGGGCGGTATAAAGACCATTCGAAGGGGCTGACCGGCTCGCCGAATAGGTCTATCAGGATGGTATTGTACGGAAAGACACTCTTCTACGGCCTGTAGCTGCGCTACGGATTTTTCTCCAAGGCCCGGGGGAGTGATTTTTTTTGCGATATGCGGTACTCTTTTGTAGTACTATTTGACGTGAGGCTGCGTTATCATGGATTTTTTCCTGGAGACGAGCTTCAAAGAGTGAACTTTGGAATGAACAGAAAGGAATTATGTCACCACGACCGAAAAAAATCAGACATTGTGAAGGCGATTTCTGCGGCCGGGCCTTCAAAATAACCGGCACTCCCTTGCATGAATTAAAACAGATCGATCTTTACCGGGACGAGCTGGAAGTGTTACGGCTTTGTGACCGGGAAGGATTGACCCAGGAAGAGGCGGGGCAGCGGATGGGTGTTTCTCGCGGCACTATCCAGCGCATAATAACAGTCGCCCGGAAAAAGACGGCCGAAGCCCTCTCCGACGGGTGTGCCTTGATCTTTGCAGAAGACAAAAAGGATGACTGAACGGCCTGACAGCCGTTCTGTCATCTACCGGCTTCTTTTCATTGCAATCTGCAGGATGCGGCGGGGGCTTATATGTTTTCCCGAGTATTTTTGAAGACGATGGCCGGCCATTTTTCCATGAAATAATTGAGCATCCATTCACTCTGTGCAAGGTATGTCAAAAATCCTTCCGCGTCTTTTGCAAGAGCTGCTTGGTTTTTGCTTTCGAATTCGGCCATCTTCTTTTTATCTTCGCAGCTCACCCAGCGCGCCGCCTGAAAATCCACAGGTTCATACACGGCGTCCACTCCGTATTCGTTTTTCAAACGCGCCATGGTGACCTCAAATTGCAGAACACCAACCGCACCCATGATATAGTCTGAGCCGATCAACGGCCTGAAGACCTGGATGGCTCCTTCCTCGGCAAGCTGAATCAAACCTTTCTGCAATTGCTTCATTTTTAGCGGATTTTTCAGCAGTACCCTCCGGAAGTGCTCGGGGGCGAAGTTTGGTATGCCCGTGAACTTCAGATCCTCTCTAGGGGTGAAGGTGTCACCTATTTTGATCGTTCCGTGGTTGTGCAATCCAATGATATCTCCAGGCCAGGCTTCTTCGACGTTGGTCCGGTCCTGGGCCATGAAGATAGTGGCATTGGCCAGGGTGATATCTTTGCCGATCCTGTGATGTTTGACTTTCATGCCTCGAGTGAACTTCCCTGAGCAGATGCGCAAAAATGCGATGCGGTCCCGGTGAGCGGGATCCATGTTGGCTTGAATTTTGAAAACGAAACCGGAGAAGTCCTCCTCTTTAGGATCGACGTGCCTTGTGACGGCTGCCCGAGGTCCGGGGGGCGGAGCTAATTCGACAAAGCTGTTCAGCATTTCCTGGACACCGAAATTATTGACTGCACTTCCGAAAAACACAGGCGTCTGGGATGCGCTCAGGTAATGATCATATTCGAAAGGATTGGCGGCCCCTTCAAGAAGCTCCAAGTCTTCCCTCAGTTCATCAGCCTGCGTGCCCAAGAGATCATCAAGACGCCGGTCGTTGAGATCGTCGATGGTAATGACGTCTTGAGAGCGCGTCTCCTGACCTGGGGTGAACAGGTTGAGTTTTTTCTCACGGATGTTGTAGACACCCTTGAATGTTTTTCCCATACCGATGGGCCAGGTGAGAGGTGTGCATTCGATTTGCAGTTTTTCCTCTATCTCGGCCATGATATCAAGGGGTGAGATGCCCTCGCGATCCAGCTTGTTGATGAAGGTAATCAGGGGTGTATTGCGCATCCGGCAGACCTCCATCAGTTTTTCGGTCTGGGATTCCACGCCCTTGGCGCTGTCGATGACCATGATCGCAGAATCCACAGCCGTCAGGACCCGGTAGGTGTCCTCGGAAAAATCCTGATGGCCCGGAGTGTCAAGAAGGTTGACTTCGTAGTCGCGATAGGTAAATTTCATTACAGAGGTGGTGACAGAAATTCCGCGTTCTCGCTCAATGGCCATCCAGTCGCTGGTTGCCTTGCGTTCTATCTTACGGGATTTTACAGCACCCGCGAGATTGATCGCCCCTCCGTAGAGCAGGAGTTTTTCGGTAAGGGTGGTTTTTCCGGCATCTGGATGGCTGATGATTCCGAATGTCCGGCGTCTGGCTATTTCCTGTTCAAGCTGTTTACTCATAATTCAGTATAAAAAAGATTCTTCTTTGATTTCCAAGGATGAATGGGTATAAAGGCAAGCTGAAAAACCAGCAAGTTTAGGTCCTTTTTTTAAGAATGCAAACATAAAACTGATCACTTTTCATGAAAAAATTAAGAACAGTCCTGGTTACGGGGGGTTGCGGATTCATCGGGGCCAATTTCGTCCATCTTGTGTTAGATATCTGTCCCTCTTGGAGGATTGTCAACCTGGATAAGCTTACGTATGCGGGCAATCTGGAGAATCTGCGCGGGGTGGAAACCAACGAACGTTACCGGTTTGCCAAAGGCGATATCTGCGACCGCGAGATGGTGGAAAAAATATTTTATGAAAACAGCATCGACACCGTGGTTCATTTTGCAGCCGAATCCCATGTGGATCGCTCCATCACCGGCCCGGCCGATTTTATTCAGACCAATATCGTAGGCACATTCACTCTTCTGGAGGCTGCCCGCAAGTGTTGGTCTGCGGAGTCCAAATCGGTTGAAGATCCCATCTTTCTCCATGTGAGCACCGATGAGGTATATGGATCTCTCGGAGAAACCGGATATTTTACCGAAACCACAGGATATGATCCCCGCTCTCCGTATTCTGCCTCCAAGGCCTCCTCCGACCATCTGGTAAACGCCTATTTCCATACCTACGGACTTCCGGTCAGAATCACAAATTGTTCCAATAACTACGGACCGTACCAGTTTCCCGAGAAGCTGATTCCCCTGATTTTCCATAACTGTATGAACGGCAAAGAGCTGCCGGTTTACGGAGACGGCAGAAATATCCGTGATTGGCTTTATGTCAAGGACCATTGTGAGGCGATAGTCCGGGTTTTGGAAAAAGGGGAGAACGGCAGGAGCTATAACATAGGCGGCAACAACGAAAAGCAGAATATCGAGGTCGTGGGGCTCCTCTGCGATATCCTCGACCGAAAGATCGGTTTGTTGCCATCAGGCGAATCCCGACGCTCGTTGATCCGGTTCGTCAAGGACCGCCTTGGCCATGACCGGCGCTATGCCATTGATGCCTCCCGGATAAGAGAAGAAATCGATTGGCAACCCAGAGTGACCTTCGAGGAAGGCATCGAGTTGACCATCGACTGGTATCTGGCCAATCAGGACTGGGTGAGTGATGTCATCAATGGGTCGTACCGGCAATATTATGAAAAGATGTACGGTTACAGACTGTAGCCGGCAGATGTAAAGCAAGGAAAGGCAAGAATGAAAGTAACTGCAACGGCTATTCCAGAGGTGCTTTTGGTTGAGCCCAAAGTTTTCGGGGATGAACGGGGATTTTTTTTTGAGAGTTTCAACCATAGGGTCTGGCTGGAAAAAACAGGAATCAACCGTGATTTTGTCCAGGACAACCATTCCCGCTCGATCAAAGGCGTTTTGCGCGGCATCCATTATCAGATACAGCAGGCCCAGGGAAAACTCGTGCGCGTGATTGCCGGAGAAGTTTTCGATGTGGCCGTCGATTTACGCAGGTCGTCTTCCACCTTCGGCAAATGGGTGGGCGTTCACATGAGTGCTGAAAATAAAAAACAACTCTGGGTACCGGAAGGGTTCGGCCATGCCTTTGTCGTGCTTTCCGAATCAGCCGAGTTCCTCTACCGGACAACCGATTATTATGCCCCGCAGCATGAACGATGCATTATCTGGAACGATCCGGATATCAGCATTGAGTGGCCCATGGATTTTTCACCTATCCTCTCGGAGAAGGATGCCAAAGGGGTGTTTCTAAGGGATGCAGAGGTCTATTGATCAGATTCACTAGATTACCAAGAGCTCATGGGAAAAGGGTAAAATTCCAGTAAAGTCCTTGGGGCAGGGTCGACACCCGTTGGATAGATAGTGTTTTTTAGAAATTTTTATATTCGGATATGCTGTTCATAACACCTACTCCCAATGGCAGGCAATAATCGCTGGATCAGATACTATATAGAGTAAGCTTCTTGCCTCATTCCAACTCGTAGCAGGCAAGGATCTCGCCGAAATACAGGGTATGGTAATCCTTGTTGGGATAGAGACCGTTCAAGCTTTCATCGAGAAAACTGCTGTCCATCCCAGATTTGTAGACGATTTTGCATTCGTAATGGACACCGGGAATATCGATGATCGGCGAGTCAACCTGTTGTGCTGGCTTTGTTGTGAGTTCGCACTCTTTGAATTTATCGAATTCTCTTCCAGATTTTGTCCCGCAAAAGGCTATGGCCTTGTCGTATTCCCTGGTCGAAGGAATTGAGACGGTGAAATTGTCTGTTTTTTCGATCAAATTAAACGTATGCCTGGAATCCCTGACTGCGATCATAAAAATCGGCTTTTGCCATATAACCCCGATCGTTGCCCATCCGATAGTCATGGTGTTGACGGCGCCTTTTGCCTTGACTGTTAGAAAGGCTCCCTTTTTGATTCGTTCCATTAATTTATCGGTCTGTTCAAGATACTTTCTTTTCTGCATGAGAGGTCTCCCTTTATATTTTTGCTATTTTATCTGTAATTCTCTGCAATTAACAACGGATAACTCTATCCTGCGATCCACTGCGTCACTGGCATCGTTGGCACCGTTGCCGACAATATTTTCTGCAAAACCCTTTCCTTCCACATGACTTTTTTTGATGATACCTGGGTATGTTACCGACATGACGCCCTGAATGGTCCTGGCTCTGGATAAGGACAATTGTTCGTCCTTTATTTTGTCTTGCGACCGGCTGCTATGGCCGGAAATATCGAGGCAGTATCTGTTTCTCCGTATAAATCCGGCGATATATTTCAACCATCCGGCATATCGCCTGGACAATTCAGGGCTAGGAATAAAGGCTGGTGAGTTGGCTCTGAACTGTAATCGGAGGTCCAGTCGATGATTTTCCTCAATGGCTACCGTCAGCAGATTGGTAAAAGCTTTGTAGGCGGTTCTATTTCGATGAAGTTTCTGAGAGGAAAGATACAAACCGGTGTAAGAAGAAAGCGTTCGTCCATCCAGGTGTTCGACAGCCTTTGAAAACGAGCTGGCAGCATCGGCGAACTGCCCTTTATCATATGAGAGAATTCCTTCTTGTATATTCGCCTTTTCCTGAAGGAATTTCAGATACTCCGGGCTGACCACCTGGCCCATGGACCAACTGAATAGTAACGTGGCCAGACGGACGCTCTTATCCCTCAGAAATATCGGGCTGTCCTCATAAAAGGACAGTGGCTCGGATGGAAAACCATTGATATTGACCTGGCTTTTAGCCTTGACCGTCCCGGTGGACAACTCTAGGATTGCGACCGCGAGTTGACAATTTGATGGGCTGGGATTGGATAGTCCCATACTCTGAGAGACGACGCCGGTAAGGACATATTTCGCTTTGCCGAGGGTCTCTGGAGAGAGCTCATCAATCTTGAATGCGGAGCCCAATTCACGCCTCAGTATGGATGCAATCTGCTGGTTAGCCTTGAACTGCTCTCCATTTTCAATGGAGAGAATCGGATCAAAAACAATTAATTGAGTCGATTGTGCTGTCCCTTCGTCTTTCTGTTGTGTTTCCCCAAGCTGGGCTTTTAGATTTTGCCCCACAAGAGTTACTGCCTCCTCAAGACCTAACTTTTGATTATTTTGATATTCGAGCGATTGAGGCGGAACGCAAGAGTTGAGAAAGAGTGCTGCGGTACAAAGAAGCAGGACAAATTGAAATCTAGGAGTGAACAAGTTGTTAACCATGAAAAGGCTCCAGTAACATGTGCGAGGAAGGCTACTTGCAATTATCGGCGAGGAATTTTGCCTCCGTCTTTTTTAACACTTCGCCAAGTGCCATTTTCTTGTATAAATATCCGCAACGGGACCGCTTTTTTGAATGCCTCTGTGTCAGGTGCACCCGACTCGTTGCCGTCTTATCAGTTGTTTCGGCAGTGTCGGATAAAGACTGGAGTGGTTCATTCTCTTTTTTTTCCAATTGATCGACTACGCCAGGTTCAGCATCGGTTTTTATATCCGGATTGTTTTCTGGAGATTTTGTCTGAGAAGCCACTGGAGGGTTAGCGTTTGCAGGTAGAGGCTGGATACCTGCCTGTTGGGTGGAGTTTGTGGTTGTCTGCAGGGCCGGTGAGGTTTGTGGTCCCTGCGTTTTGCTTGCAGTAGAGGGACTGTCGTTTGGTACTCCAGCCGTCTTCGACTTCTGGCTGTCATGTAAAGGGATGGATTTTGCAGTTGTATTCTCAGAGGAAGAATTCTTAAATCCGCCGGGTATAATCATAAGGGCGGTTATGGTAGCGAGAATTCCCAGCGCAACATATACAAGATTCTTTTGCCGGATTTTAGACCAACCTTCAATCAAGGCCGCCAAACTGAAAACGCTTGAGGGGGCCGATCCTTTTTGCCCTGCATCGTCTCTTGCAACCACTTCTTTGGTAATTATTTCCTGAGGTTCAACGATCGGCTCTTTTCCAGACGTACCGGGGGCAAGTGGCGTTTGTGGTGCGTCTACGATTTCAGCCGTCTTAAGTGTATTTATAATGGACTTTATAATTGAATGAACATCATCGTAAATATTTTCATCCTTGCTCTCCCGTGAACCTGCCACATTAAGGGTTGCAATGTTATGCTTGTAAATCCATTCTATAAGCGACTCAATAGCCGCCAATTCGCTTGCAACATCCAAATCCAGGTGCAAAACGGGTTTGTTGTGTTTTGCAGCATAATTACTGGTCAAAGCCGAGACGCCGGTATATTTCCCATGCGTGAAGATAACAGTTCCGTCGGCTTCCTTGACGTTTTGCTCGGTCATTTCCTGGTAATCGCCAACTGACATTTCCGTCATATTGGTATATCGCAAATCCAATGGACCGTTTTCAGTCTTTCGTCCTTTTGGCAACCACCCGCCATAGGGCATACCGTTTACAATTGCAGCATCTATAGCAGCAATGTCAGCCCCGGTTTGCCCTCCTGAGATTATTTTTTTTAAGCTCATAAGTTGGTTTTGACAATCACATGGGAAACATTTGTGTTTGAAATTTCCTCCATGAAAGATGAGATTTTTCTTGTTGTCTCATCTAGTCTGAATATTTCATGGAACCTGCGGTCGGAGCATCTCGAACCCGATGGCACTTCCACTGGGCTTTTTCTAAGAACATTGGGTTAATTTTAGCTGGAAAAGAAAAAGAATTCAACAAATTGAGAAATCATAACGATTCCAAAAATCAACGCAATGTTCGCGATAAATCCGGGCCGGTTCTGCATTGAAAAGCGGCACAGCTCTATGCGTCCATATTGAAAATGTGTACCTCAACATGAGAGTAATTTAAATGTTTTAGCCCCCCTGTATGTGATATCTTGTCAAGTCTTATACTTAACATGAAATACGAAACAATATCAATTGTATTATCTCGAGTTCGCAGTTTCCATCAGCTGGCCCTTGGAAATTTTCATAATGTTCATGAAAAAGCGAACAAGTGCTCACCCGAAATGAGATATTCCGGATGAGCACGTTCTGAGTGGCATCTTAAGGAAGCTAGGGAATAAAGATATGTCAAACAAAAAAATGCTGTTAAAGTTGCGTAAGCAATGAGGGCGCCGCTTCAATCAAGATATTATTGCCGAGTCCTATCGTTTGTGATTGCAAATTCATAAAACCAATGGTTATCATGTGCGGAATAACAGCAATTTCCATCGCTTTGAAAAGAAAAGAGCCGGGATAAGGAATAATGAGATACCTGATACTGATACGACACTCCCTGATAATTATCTTTTTGTTAACCCTATTGGGATGTACGGAAAGCGTCAACCCGCTGGTGAGTGCTTCTCTCAAGGGAGATTCCAATGAGGTCAAAACTCAGCTTGACAAAGGCGTGGACGTCAATATTCGGGAAAAAAACGGCACAACCGCTCTGATGGCGGCATCCTTGAACGGCTATAAGGATGTTGTGAACCTGCTGCTGTCCAAGGGAGCCCAGGTCAACGCTAGAAATAAGGAAGGTGAGACCGCTTTGTATTTTGCCGCACATTACGGTCACAAAGACGTCGTGGAATTACTGATAGCCAAAGGTGCCGATGTCAACGTCAAGGACAATGCCGGCTTCACCCCTTTCGTGGCGGCGACGCTGACAGGCCATACTGATATAGCAGACCTGTTGGTGGCACATGGCGCCAATGAATGAGCGTCTTCCCAGAAAAAGTGAGCATATTAACTTTGTTTTTCGGGCAACAGCGCGGTTTCTTTCCGCGTCAATTGAGAAGGATCTCCTGAGGCTCTAAGGATTTATAATGATTTAAAAAAAACATCGAAAACAACAGGTCTGTTGGTTACACCTCTTGATGTACTGAAAAGAATGCCGCAACCTTTCAATCGGCAGTGCCTAATGAAACTCCGCTCCCATTCTCTCAAGGTACATTTATCGAAGGCTTCCAGCGCAGACATCGCCTTCCGGGGCTGGTATGAGCCATTTTCTGATCGTTTCGATTCTCTCCTGCGTCATCAGGTTCAATACCAGACAGCGGCACATGGCGTGCGAGGTTCCATAGCTGGCTGGAGCTTGGGGGTAAAGCGCCTCCAAGT
>JBJKQT010000021.1:0-29260 GCA_046705065.1 Desulfocapsaceae bacterium | reverse complement strand
CACCCGGAGGGATTCGAACCCCCGACACCCGGATTCGAAGTCCGGTGCTCTATCCAGCTGAGCTACGGGTGCATTTGGTGCCTGACTGGATACCATGTCTTCACTGTTAGGTCAATGCCTAAGGTAGGTCGAGAATAAAATCTTCGTTTTTGAGAAGGCGATTTCAATAAAGGATAAGAGGGCCTTATTCCGTGTTGATGAAAAGTATTTCGCCTTTTGAAAGTCCGTCTTTGCGCCGGTGCTGGCTGAGTTTTTGACGAAGATCCGTCAACAGGATGCGTTCGTCCGCGTCTGTCTCCTGAAGATTTTCAATAAGATCCACCAAAGCAATTTCCAAGGCTTCAACGGCAGTTCCCGTCGGGATTGCCATGAGATATCTGAGAGGAGTTATCTCGATGAGTTGCAGCCACGGAATGCTTTTCAGCTTTTGACTGGGCGGAATAACAAGAAGCCCGGTATCTTTTGAAACCTGAACCACATCCACTTTATTCTTTTCGCAGCCGGTCCGGAGTGTGATCTCATCGACGCATTTAACGATAGCCTTGGCACGATCGTTGTCGATTTTCTGGAGGTTTTTTACCGTTCGGCGAGGCAAGGTGACGGTTATGGGGCTGCTTTCTTCGCTGAATTTTGGCGGCCGTCCACTTCTGAATCGTTTTTTCATTCTTCTCTCCTAAGTAAATTAATCCCGCCTAATTTAAAACGTAATATCTAACAAAATGCTATGGTTTTTATGCAGAAATTAAAAAAAATATTGTTTTTAAAATATTTTTTTGGTGTTTAATATTTGTTTTTAAATACAGGTACGTGGGGATGACGCTCAGATATGATTTTGTGTAATATGTTGTATCTTCCTAGTATAATTAAATCTTGGCAATTGAGTTAAGGGTTATTTGAAAAATATTTCGCATTTTTCTTTACGAATTTTTAAAGAGATTTATTATTAGCTGCCAAAACGGGTTTTTAAAATTTTTATCATTATATGGAGTGGAAATGCGAATCGGAATCATGTTGCGATGCATTGATGAGAAGGGCGGCATCGCAATCTATGCCCGAAATATTGTCGAAGAGTTGTTGAAAATTGATCAAAAAAACGATTATGTGCTGTTTTTTCCGAGTACAACCCACTTCAATCGTTATTCATCTTATAAAAACGTGACCCCGCTCTTGATAAAATGTTCCAGCAAAGTATTGTGGGATCAGGTGTATGTACCGCTTGCAGCAAAAAGTGAAAAAGTCGACGTGCTTTTCAATCCAAAGTTCACGCTTCCACTTTGGGGACGGTCAAAGGCGGTGATGACCGTCCATGGAGCAGATTGGTTTTTGCCGGAATATAAAAGCCTGTATCATCCCGTCGACAGGTTGTATATGCGTTTTATGATGCCTTTGTATATACGACGTTCTGCTGCAATAGTTTCCGCATCAGAGTATAGTACGCAAGGATTTTTAACGCATCTTCCCAACAGCCAGGGAAAGATTAAAACCATACATTATTGCGGAAACAGAATATTTCAACCGATTTCGGACCAGGCTGTTTTGCAAAATGTTCGTTTGAAACACAGTCTTAGCGAACCTTTTATCCTTACATTAATTCATTACGATTCGGGAAGGAAAAACTTTGCAAATATGGTAAAGGCCTTTGCAACTGCAAAAAAGAAGGGCATACCCCATAAATTTGTTGTCGGAGGACGGGACGTGCAAAGATATGCGGATGAGCAACCTCTTCGGGAATTGGGCGTGCAAGACGACGTTATTTTTAAAGGGTGGATAGAGCAGGAGGATTTGCCTGCTCTGTACAACGCTGCCGAGCTTTATCTGTATCCCACACGTCTGGAAGGCTTTCCCATTCCCATTTGTGAGGCGTTAGCCTGTGGTTGTCCCATTGTAACTTCAAAAGGGGGAGTTTTCGGAGAAGCCGCCGAGGATGCCGCGCTCTACGTCGATCCGGAAAGCCCTCAGGAGATTGCCGATGCCATTTGCCGGGTTGTGAAAGATGATACCCTTCGTCAATCAATGAAACAAAAGGGAATTGCCAGAGCAAAAGATTTAAGTTGGGATGTCTGTGCTTCCGAAACCCTTTCTCTTTTCGAATCGCTACAAGGATGACAAAGGTGAAAATCAAACCGTGGTTCTGCATCCGCTTTGCCGCAAGTTTTCTTTTGATTGCATGGCTTTTGTATTCAATTGATTTCAAGGAGGTTTGGGAGCCGCTGTCCCCCCATGGCTGGGCCTACCTTGGTCTTTTGTTTGTTGTGATCAACATCGATCGGATGTTGATGTCCTATAAATGGCGCATTCTTCTGCGGGCGAAAAATATTACCATTTCGTTTCTCGATATTTTGAGAAGCTACTATGTCGGCACTTTTTGGGGAATTTTTCTACCCAGCACGGTCGGTGGTGATGTGGTGCGGGCCTACCGGGTGTCAAAGCATACGGGGTCAAAGAAAGATATCGCCTCGTCGGTTGTTATGGAGCGGATTCTTGGTGCCGTCACCGGCCTGATGATGTCGGTTGTTTGTCTTCTCGTTGCGGTGGTTTTTGTCGGCGTTTTCAACTGGCGGTTGGTGGCCGGCGTTTCTTTGTTCCTTTTGCTTCTAGTGTTTCTCATATTTTTTTCTTTCCAAGCCCGTATAAAAGAGTGGCTCAGTAAGAAATCGATTCTTCAGCGGGAAGGCTTCGTCGGAAAATTGGGCCGTGTCTACAGCTCATATCAGGATTACGGGAGTCAACATGGTGCGATTTTGCGATTTGTAGCCTGGTCGGTTGTGGAACAATGTGTGCCCATCGTCGGTGTCTACCTGACGGCCTGCGCTCTGGGAAAGGATGTCTCTTTTCTGCATGTGGCGATTTTCGTACCGCTCGTCATGACGATTGCCAAGGTTCCCATGACCCTTGACGGATTCGGGGTTCGAGAGGGTATGTATGTATACCTCTTCTCTTTGGTCGGGATCGCTAAAGGCGATGCCTTTGTTATCGGACTGGTCTCTCATGTGGTGGCCAACCTTGCTTTGCTGCCGGGTTTTCTCTACAGTTCATTTTCTCGCTCTTCTTCCAAAGGCCTTTTTTAAGCGATGATTATTCCCAATAAGATGAAAAATATTCTTGTCGTCGGCGGAGCCGGATATATCGGCTCATATATGTGTAAGTATCTGTCAAGAAACGGGTATCACCCCATTGTCTTGGATAATCTGGTTTATGGGCATCGGCAGGCGGTGAAATGGGGCGAATTTTTTGAGGGTGATATGGAAAATAGAGGTCTGCTTGATCATATTTTCACCTCGTTCAATATCACGGCCGTGATGCATTTTGCCGCCTTTGCCTATGTCGGAGAGTCGATGGCTGAGCCGGGGAAGTACTACCGAAACAATGTTGCCAATACGCTTACCTTGCTCGAGGCCATGGTTGCACACGATGTCCGCAGGTTCATATTTTCTTCGACATGTGCAACGTACGGTATGCCCGACCAGATTCCCATAACGGAATCGACCTGTCAAAAGCCCATTAATCCTTATGGAAAGAGCAAGTTGATGGTTGAACGGATCCTTGAAGACTTTCGCGATGCCTATGGCTTGCAATCCTCGTCACTCCGCTATTTCAATGCGGCCGGCGCCGATCCTGAAGCGGAAATCGGGGAAGATCATATGCCGGAAACCCATCTGATACCTCTGGTATTGGCTACGGCACTTGGGCAGAGAGAGTATATCGAGGTCTTTGGAGATGATTACGACACCCAGGACGGATCATGCGTACGCGATTATATTCATATCGCAGATCTTGCAGCGGCCCATCTGCTGGCCTTGAAAAAATTGGAAAATGATGTACCGGGAGATGTGTACAACCTCGGTAACGGCCAAGGGTATTCCGTGTTTGAAGTCATTGAAAAGGCCAAGGAAATAACAAAAAGGGATATACCTGTCAAATTGGCTGGAAGGCGAGCCGGAGACCCGGCACGCCTGGTGGGCAGTGCAGAAAAGGCGATAAAAGAGCTGGGATGGAAACAAAGCCTTCCTGAATTGGGCGTCATTCTCGAAACCGCCTGGAATTGGCATAAAAACAACCCGCGGGGATATCTCTAAAATTACTCGCCGCAGATAATCCGAATCGATTCGGCCTGTTGGCTGATTCCTTTCTTCAGTGCCTCGCGATTATAGGCTGTTATGGCATCGCGGCGTTTGAGCATCCCCACGACCCATCTGTTCTCCTGGTCTTCCACAACCGGGATTTCCTCGATACCTTTGAGGTTGAATAGCTCCATCGCGGTATACAGCGTGTCGTCCGGAGTGAGCGTGATGACATCGTGACTGCATATCGCTCCAACCAGATAGCAGACGCGTTCCTCTCTATCCTGATGAAGCAGGTTTTTAACATCCTGCATTGAAACTATGCCGGTCATCTTGCCGGAATCGTCGACAACCGGGAAGTAAAAGCTTTTGGCCATTCTGAAAATCTCGAGAAGATGGTTTATGTTGGCGCGTTCGCTGATAAAATCCACATCTTCACTCATGGCAGAGCCCACCCGGATGGATTTCATGATCGCCACCTCTCGACCTTCATGGATGTTGATGCCTTCCCGGCTGAAATCGACGGTGTCGATGGAGTCCTCGCTAATCTTCTTTGCGACCATAATTCCGATGATTGATGTGATCATGATCGGGACAATAATCTGGTAATTTCCTGTCATTTCAAAGAGAAGAAAGATGGCTGTCATCGGTGCATGGATCGAGGCAGCCAAAAACGCGCCGATGCCCACGGTTGCATATGCCCCGACACTTGCCGTCATGGTGGGGAAAAAATGGTGGGCGAAATAGCCGAAGGTTGCACCGATCATGGCTCCGATGAAAAGCGCCGGGGCGAAGACACCGCCGGCCCCTCCGGAACCCAGGGTCACGGCGGTTGCCACCATCTTCAGGAAGATGAGGGCGAAGAGAATTAGCGGAACTCCCCCATTGTGCAGTACATGCTGGATAAATTCGTAATTATCGCCCATGACCTGGGGGAAAACCATGCCCATGACACCTATGATGAGTGCTCCGGAGATGGGTTTGAGTTGAGGGTGAAGCTTCAGGTCCGCATACTTGTCACGTACATAATAGAATATGCGTGTATTGAGAACGGCAAGAACGCCGATAATCACCGCCATGACCATGTAGAGCGGGATCTCGACATAGGCGTTGATCAACGTGTAATGCGGGATGATGAAAGCCGGATTTTCACCGAAATACGCTCTTGTGAGTACAGTGGATAAAGCGGAAGCGATGACCATGGCCGCAAATGACGAGATCTCGTAGGTTCCCAAGAGGACAATCTCCGAGGCGAAAAAGACGCCGGCGATGGGGGCGTTGAAGATTCCCGCGATGCCTCCGGCGCATCCGGCGGCAATATAGACCTTCATGCGATTTCCGGACACGCGGGAAACTTGTCCCACCTGCGACCCCATGGCACCGCCGATCTGGGCTATGGGACCCTCAACGCCCGCTGAGTTTCCGGTGCCGATGGTCAAGGCCGTTGAGATAATCTTCAGGATGATGGTCCGGGCCTTGATGTAGCCTCCTTCCAGGTTGACCTTGCGTAGGAATTTAGTGAAGCCGTAGCCGTTGATTTCACCTGGGAACAGCAACGACAAAGGAATCATTAGAACCATGCCTGAAATGGGAATGAGCGGCAACAGGAGAAGATGCCAACCGCCTTTTTCAATGCCGAAATATGCCGACCCGCCTTCAAAAATGGTTTTGTGGGTTTGAATGACCACGGTTCGAAAAATGATATTCAGGACACCGGCTGCAAGTCCGATGAAAGAGGCAATAACAATCATCCGGGTGTTCTCCCCGGGAATAAGCTTGCGGAGTGTGTTTTTCATTTTCTTTTAGGAAGAGTACAACCGATGGAGGCTGCCTTTTTAAGGAAATAATCATCGGTCATACCGGCGATATAATCGCGCACCATGGCCTCTGGTCGCTGGGTGGGATGCTGCTTTGTATCGGTATCGGGCATGAGATCGGTATGGAAGTCAAGATCCAGTCCGTTTGTGTTGTGAACGTTTCGGATTAAATACAAGAAGAGCTGTTCGTAACAGTCCTTGATGAGTGGGGCTGATTGCTTGGTCAGTGGGTTAAGGTAAATTTTTCGATAATTGAATTCTTTTAGTTCTTCCAGAGCATCGGCAATTTCGTTGCTGAAGCCGATGGTGTCCGATCCGGTGGTGCCGGTGCTTCCGGGGGGGGCAACATTACTGTTGGCAATCAGGTCGGTGACCAACGTATAGACTATGGAGCCGTTGGTGTCGCCGAGCAGTCGTCGGCACTCCGCTGGAATGTCCGTACGTGTGACCAGGCCTAAAATGATTGCATCTTCGATATCCCTTCCGATATAGGCGATGGTATCCGCCAGCCTGACCACACACCCTTCTAAAGTCATGGGATGCAGATCGGTGGCAGGGTTCTGTTCTTTTGCGGCGATTTTTCGGTCGAGATCGGTGAAGTCAAAGCCTCTATGTGGAATAAGAAACCGGGAGTGGGCTTCTCCATCATGACAGAGGATGCCGTCCAAGGTCTGGAGGGTCAAGTTCCAGCCGGCTCCTTTTTTTTCCAGCCGGTCAAGAAAGCGGACTGATTGAATATTGTGTTGAAAAGGAGGTAGCCCATAATTCACGCAAAGGTCAGAAAGAAATTTCTCTCCGTCATGGCCGAAAGGCGGATGACCGATATCGTGGCCCAAGGCTATCGCTTCGATCAGATCTTCGTTGAGAGAAAGAAACCGGCCGATGGTTCTGGCAATCCGGGAGACGAATTGCACATGAAGAACCCGGTGAGTGATATGGTCGTTATCAACGAGCCAGAACACCTGGGTTTTGTCAATATATCGGGTATATGCCTTTGAGTGGAGGATCCTGTCCGCATCGAGGGCAAAGTTCTGCCGGTGGCCCTGCCGCTTTTCCTCTTTTCGTCGAAGGGCCTCAGTGCTGAATGTCGCAGAAGGCGAAAGCCTCCTCTTTTCATCCCTGTTTAAGGAATCGAGAGTTGTAAACAAAAATGATGTGTTGTCTTGTCCTGACATGAAATCGTGTTCCGATCTGAAAATATGGTCGTCAGTGACATGAGAGTCAGTCGAAAAAATAAACATTGTACCGCATTTGTAAAAAAAAAGCATTTAGAGATTTGGCATAATACCGCTTTCAAGCGTTTTTACCCGGAAGGCATTTTGCCTCTCCTCATTGTCGTCTTTTAGTGTTTGGAGAAAAATTTTTGAAAGAAATGTCCATTCATTTCAAGAAGAATTCAGGAATAAATACGAGAAAGGAGGAAAATAAGACTGAAATCTGGGGAGCTGGTGTGCCGATACGTTTTAAATTGCAGAGGTACAATAATTACTATTTTGGGCAAAGTGCGTGTTTCGACGCAACCGTCAAGTATTGGAATTCATAAATGGGGGACCTCTTGGTAATTTGTCGCCGGATCGTCAAAAACAGATTGCAATTATTACCGTGTATGAATAAGGTTTTCTCTGATTTTTACCAGTATTTGGTTTTCACAAGGAAAGACGATGAAAACTATCCCCTACCATCAGATCTCTTTCGAAAATCAAGGCTTGAATAGAAAGAGAGTTCTTCCTCTCAAACATATCTTAAATTCAAATAGTAAAACTTACAATCTCTTGGAATTTAATGGTATTCGTTCCAGGTTTTTAGGTGCATCCACCAGGCATGATTTTTACCTGGGCCACACAGAATCAGAAGGATATCGTATGAGATCATGGTGAATCAAAAGAAAACACAGACGAACGACCCCACCGAAATTATCCTGGAGAGTATTTCCGACGGGGTTTTTACAATCGACCATGAGTGGAAGATTACATCTTTCAACAGAGCGGCCGAAGAGATTACCGGAGTACCGCGTGAAAAGGCCATAGGACATTTTTGTTGGGAAGTCTTTCGCTCCAATATGTGTGAAGGAAATTGCGCTTTAAAGAAAACAATGAAGGAGGGGCGTTCTTTTGTCAGTGTTTCTACATACATAATCGGAAGAGACAAAAAGCGGATACCGATCAGTGTATCCACGGCATTGTTGCATAATGAAGAGGGAAAAATTCTGGGCGGGGTCGAAACATTCCGTGACAACACTGTTGTGGAGGAACTTCGCCAAGAGCTGAACAGCAGTTTTAAACAGGGAGATATGGTTAGCCGCAGCCGGTTAATGAAAAAGATCTTTGCAGTTCTGCCTCAAATAGCAAAGAGCGACAGCACCGTACTCATTGAAGGAGACACCGGTACTGGAAAGGAAATGCTGGCCAAGGCTCTCCATGATCTCTCGCCACGTAAGGACAAACCCTTTGTCGCCATCAACTGTGGAGCGCTGCCCGATACCTTGCTCGAATCCGAGCTGTTTGGCTATAAAGCCGGCGCCTTTACTGATGCTGTCAAGGATAAACCCGGCTATTTTTCCATAGCAGATGGAGGCACTATTTTGCTGGATGAATTGGGGGAAACGAGTCCGGCATTTCAGGTAAAGCTTCTTAGAGTTCTGGAAGAGCGCGAGTTCCAACCCTTGGGCAGCGTCAACAAACGGCATATTAGTGTACGTATCCTTGCCGCAACAAATCAGGACCTGGAAGCATTGATCGATCAGGGACGATTTAGACAGGACTTGTTTTACCGGGTCAATATCGTCAGGCTGCGGCTTCCCGCCTTGCGGGAGCGAAAAGAGGATATTCCGGTCTTGATTGAACGGTTCATTGAAAAGCTGAACCGGTTGCAAGACAAGTCGGTCACCGGAGTTGACCCGGAGGCGTTAAAATGGCTCATGGGCTATGATTACCCCGGCAATATCAGGCAATTGGAGAATATTATCGAACATGCCTTCATCCTTTGCGCTCAAGGTGAGATTGGTATTCGTCATCTACCCGCTTATCTTGCCCCGTCTTCGGTTTCTGTCAATGTGACTTCATCGTCCATTGATTCCATCCGCCGGTCCACAGAAGAGGAAGTTATCCTCAAAGCCCTGGAACGTAACGGATACAATCGGTTGGCAACTGCCAAGGAACTGGGAATGCATAAGACCACCTTGTTTAGAAAGCTGAAAAAATTCAATATTGACCTACCTCATGTCGACGGCCGGACTTCAAACCGTTCGAGTCGAAAATAGAGATCGGCCTCCCCATTCATCCCTCCCCATCTTTCGTATAAAACTGTTTACAATTCTGTATTAAATGGTTGCACAAATGCAACCATTCAGGGTTGCAAAGAGTTTTGTTTGTGCAACTGCCTGAAAACAAAAGAAGTTGATTTTGGCAGGATGCGCCGGCAAAAAACGCATTGTTTCAAATAGTTCCAAAATATGAGACCGCAACCTCATTTATGGCATGGTTCCTGCTTTTTTAAAGTATCCGGTCCAAAACAACCACTGAAGGTATCGATGCCACCATGGTAAAATCAGCTGTCAGACCATATATCCTCGAAAGTATCTCCGATGGGGTTTTCACCGTTAACAAGGAATTGCGGATTACTTCTTTCAATCAAGCTGCAGAAAAAATAACGGGTATTCGCCGGGCACAGGCAATCGGCCGATACTGTTGGGAAATTTTTCACTCGAGTATGTGTGAGGATGATTGTGTGCTGATGAAAACCATGAGAGAGGGACGCTCTTATGTCGGCATTCCTGCTTATATCATCACTAAAAACAAAAAACGCATCCCCATCAGTGTCTCCACGTCTCTTTTGCATAATGACAAAGGCGAGATTTTGGGAGGAGTGGAGACTTTTCGCGACGACAGTACGACCGAAAAACTTCACCTGGAACAAAACGGCAGTTACAGACAGGGGGAGATGGTCAGCCGCAGCCCGTTAATGGAAAAACTCTTTTCCATCCTGCCGCAGATTGCCAGAAGCGATAGTACGGTGCTGATAGAGGGTGACACCGGTACAGGCAAGGAGATGCTGGCCAAGGCCTTGCATGACCTGTCAATGCGCCGGGAAAAACCTTTCGTGGCCATAAATTGCGGGGCCTTACCAGATACATTGCTCGAATCCGAACTGTTCGGATATAAGGCCGGAGCTTTTACCGATGCGGTGAGTGATAAGCCTGGCTACTTCAATATGGCCGATGGCGGCACTATTATGCTTGATGAGCTTGGGGAGACCAGCCCGGCTTTCCAGGCGAAGTTGCTGCGAGTCTTGGAGGAAAGGGAATTCCAGCCCCTGGGCGGAGTGCAGAAACAGCATGTCAATGTTCGGATTCTTGCCGCCACCAATCAGGATCTTGAGACATTGATAGACTCCGGCCGATTTCGACAGGATCTTTTTTATCGAATAAATATCGTTCGTTTGCGGCTGCCTACCCTGCGGGAACGTAAAGAAGATATCCCGCTTTTAATAACCAAATTTATTGAAAAAATGAACCGGGAAAAAGGCAAGGCTGTTGCTGGTATTGATTCGGAAGCATTGAAGAAATTGGTTAACTATGACTATCCCGGCAACATCAGACAGCTTGAGAATGTGATCGAACATGCCTTTATCCTTTGCTCGCACGGGGAAATAGGAATCCAGCATTTACCCGGGTACCTCGATTCTACTGGAAAACCGAGGGAAACCTCGTCGACCACATCTATTAGGGCCATTCGTCGGTCCACCGAGGAAGACGCCATAGTCAAAGCACTGGAGCGAAATGGCTACAACAGGTTGGCAGCGGCAAAAGAACTCGGCATGCATAAGACAACGCTGTTTAGAAAACTTAAAAAGTTAAAGATACGACTCCCCAATACCGACGGACGTTCGGCCTATCATCAAGATCGAAAATATAACACAATATAAGTGTTATAGTAATTCGATAATTACTATTTATAGTTCATAAAAACAATAAGATAATACCATAATATATTTATTACGATATTTTTCATTTGTATGGAAAATCGTTTATAAAGCACCCTCTGCCATTTCTCTATTTATACGTAAAAACAAAATCATATAAATAAGAGGGTAGCATCTACGCTTCTCTGTTGGGTAGCATAGAGTTCTGTTTTTGCTACTTCCTTGCTGCGCTTTTGCAAACATATTATCTTTTGTATTAATATAAAATATTGAAATATAAATATAAATTATATTTGCCTCTCAGGTGGATTTTGTGGCATGATTCATGCTTTTTAAGGTTAACCGTGATTGGCTGAACAAGGGAATCACGGGATTAATGCAGTTCTGTTTCCCTTTTTTTACTGCAGGGGAAATGGATGCAATAAGTTTGAATCGCTATCTGGAGTAAGGTGAAAAGACCTAACTGAATTACGTATCAATATATTGCAGATAGGTCGGGTGTCGAACTCCCATGGAGGTGACGCAAATGTTAACAAAAATACGGGAAAAAGTAGAGCTTGCCATTGAGATGCTTATCCTTGCGCTCTTTTGTCTTATGGTCATCGTCATCTGATATGTGGTTTGGTTTAAATGCTATAAATACAGAATGTTATAGACTTTGATGCGCTTGGCCGTCTGAGATTAAGCCTACAGTGCTGCTACCACGGGTTCCGTGATGCAGGCAATCTGTAACAACCCGGCAAATGAATTTTACAAGACTCAGCCGGATGCCTTTGCCGTAAGGCTGAGTAACACCATACCAGAGAGGATAGAGATCGCCGCTTATACTCTAAAAATGTGCATATGATCAAAATGGGCATGGTGACGGGCCTCTTGGAAAAAGGAGATTATTTTGAAGAATATAGGCATCAACCTGGATTTGTATAACGAGGTCAAGAACCTGGGGGCAAAGGATATGGAGGCCTGTATGCAATGTGGGAATTGTAGTGCGTCCTGCCCCCTTTCAAAAGACAATAATACCTTTCCTCGTAAGATATATCGCTATATACAGCTCGGATTTAAAGACAGGCTTCTCGCATCTCCGGAGCCCTGGTTATGCTACTATTGCGGGGAGTGCAATAACGATTGTCCCAGGGGAGCCGAGCCGGCTGAGACGATGATGGCGGTCAGGCGCTGGCTAACGACCCAATACGATTGGACCGGGCTGGCTAAACGATTTTACACTTCAGAGGCTTGGGAGTTTGGCGCCTTGGGTGCCGTTGCATTCTTTGTCATCATGCTTTTTGTCTTATTTCATGGTCCCATTGTCACCGATCATGTGTCGGTGAATTCATTTGCTCCCGTTAAATGGGTTGAACTGGGCGACTTGCTCATGGCAGCGGTTCTGTCGGTATTTCTCCTCTCCAATGCCTTTAGAATGCATAAGTTTATAATGGACGGGGAAAAGGTTCCGATAAGCCTTTATTTCACGGAAGCCAAGTCCTTCTTTCTCCATTTCGCAACCCAAAAGCGCTGGCGAGAGTGTGGAGATGATCGGAGCAGATGGCTGAAGCACTTTCTGATGGTGAGCGGGTATCTGACCATGCTGACCCTGATCATCGTCTTCCTGCGCTGGTTCCAGGTCGACGACAGCAGCTGGCATTTTTCGAGCCTCTTCGGGTACTACGCTACAGGTGTCCTACTATTTGCGACTGTGGAAATGATCCGAAGCCGTATGAAAAAGCAAGAGAATATCCATCGATATTCCCATATCTCAGACTGGATGTTTCTGATCCTTCTTTTTGCCACAACGCTGACCGGCATAATGATGCATCTGTTCCGTCTCGCCGGCTGGCCGATGGGGACGTATGTCATCTATGCGATCCATCTCGCCATCGCCGTACCGATGCTGGTCATTGAGGTTCCCTTTGGAAAATGGTCACATCTCTTTTACCGGCCGTTTGCTATTTTTCTTACCAGAGTCAAGGAGAAGGCCATGGTTCCTTCCGTTGTCGATTACCCGAAAATTCAAACCGCAGTCGGTGATGAACTGTTGACCTGCATGCATTGCGGTACCTGCAGTACTGTCTGTCCCAGTGGTTTGATCTATGACTATAGTCCACGGATGATCTTTCGCAGCATCGCATTGGACCGGGCAACCACCGTGACGGTTGATGCAGCAGCATGGAATTGTGCGACCTGCACTACCTGTGATGAAGAATGTCCGCGCGGTATTGGTATTATTAATCTTATCAAGCTGATTCGAAATCAGGTTGTTGATGCAGGTCTTTTGCCTGCGAGTCTGAAAGACCCTGTCTCCTGTCTGGAGAAGGAGGGAAATCCCTGGAAAGGTAAAAGAGAGGCTCGTGTTGCCTGGGCAAAGGATGTCAAGGTCCCGGTCATTCTGAAAGATGATGGAAACAAAGGCTATAAGCTCATTGATCGTCTTGCCTGGGTAAAAGGGTCTATGGCAAAAGGTGCCCAGCTTTTAGCAAAAGGTGCCAATATCACGGCTTTACAGCAGGATTGGGAGGAGAAGAGAGCTCATCGTCTACCTTTACCGGCAGGAGTCCAGGGTATGGGGAAAGGGAGTATTACAACATTCCAGCGGGAGCATGACAATTGGGACGATCGGAGGTCCGATGGTTTTACGTGGTCGACCAGATCCAAGATTGGGATAAAAGAATACGAGGACACCCTCGACACCTTTAGCCAGGATCAGGAATACTGCCTGTTCACCTGTTGCACGACCGCCTATGACACAAGCTCTGGAAAAGGGAGCGAAAAAGGTGGGCACGCGCTGCTTGGTCTGCTGGAGATGGCTGGTATCTCCTATGGCAGCATGGGGACCAAGGAAAACTGCTGCGGTGATATGGCTGATAAGATCGGAGCCTTCGATCTGGCTGCTGAGCTGAAAAAGAAAAACACTGATGCTTTTTTAGCCGCTGGAGTCAAAAAGATCCTGACAGTCTCACCGCATTGTCTCAATACCTTTAAAAAAGATTATGAAGGATTAAAGGATGTCTCTGTCGAGCATTATACCGAACTCCTGGACAGGGCAATTGCCAATGGAACCATCAGACCGGACCAAGAGGTCAACTTGAAAGTGACCTACCACGATCCCTGTTATCTCGGCAGGCAAAACGATGTCTACGATGCACCTCGCCGGATCCTTGGAGCAATACCTGGTCTTCTCTTCTCGGAAATGCAGAACATAAGAGAGAGGAGTCTCTGCTGCGGAGGCGGCGGGGGAGGTGCCTGGCTACAAAATCCCGATAAGGAAACCCTCGGAGAACTGCGGGTCAAGGAAGCGCTTGATACCGGTGCTGAGGTCATTGCCACCGCGTGTCCGTACTGTATTCGGATGCTTAATATCGCCATAACCAAACTCGGTGTTGGATATAAGATACGAGTACTGGATATTGCTGAACTGGTCTGTCTGTCCATAGAGCAGTAGCCCCATCGACCCAGCTGAGTTGTTCGTGGAGTCGACAAGAGCAACAAGGTGCCGCAGTCAGCTGCGGCACCTTGTTGCAGCATATTCGAAAAGAAGCATCCTACCTTGGATCTAAGGTGTTGGATTGTCGCCTTCCCGGTCGCATTATTTAGTTTCCATCCGAAAACGGCGTTTTTCACCTAACTCGTCGTTGTGCTCAAAATTTTATCCTCGAAATATCAATTATATGCCTGCGGTAAAATTCTTCTCGCGCCTCGATTTAGAAGAGGTAAGCGAAGACTCCGAAATCCCTCGTTTCAGGATGGAAACTATTTAGTCGTCCTTGAGCATTTCCCATGTCGACTCCTCTCTTTTTTTCTTCCTATTCCTTTGTAATTACATAACTTAATAATAAAAAGGATGTTTAGGTCGGATACTCTCGACCAATACACAAATTGCAATTTTTTATTCAAAATACTGGGAAAAATATATTTTGTGTTTATGCTTACAAATAAGAAGAGGGATGGAGGAAATATAGAAGGTGTAAGTGGAACAACAATGAAAAAAAAGACACTGCCGGCACCAGAGGCGGATTTTTCAGATACTGCCAATGAGATAATACTTGAATCCATATCGGATGGGGTGTTCACGGTAGATCACAACTGGCGGATCATGAGCTTCAACCGGGCTGCTGAGGAAATAACAGGTACCCCGCGCAGTGAAGCCATCGGCCGGTATTGCTGGGAGGTGTTCAGGTCCAACATGTGTGAAGGAGATTGCGCGCTGAAGAGGACCATGAAGGAGGGAAAATCGTATGTTTCCAGTTCGACCTTCATCATCAATAACCGTGGCCGAAATGTCCCGATTGCGGTGTCAACCTCACCGTTGAAAAACAGCCGGGGGGATATCCTGGGTGGAGTCGAAACCTTTCGCGATCACAGCCTGGTGGAACAGTTGCGCCGTGAGCTGAGCGGAACCTTCCAACTCGGCGATATGGTAAGCCGCAGCAAGGCGATGCAACGCCTTTTCATGATCCTGCCCCAGGTTGCCGAAAGCGACAGCACAGTACTGATAGAGGGGGAGACGGGAACCGGCAAAGAGCTGATGGCCCGGGCCCTGCATAATCTTTCGTGGAGAAAGGATGAACCCTTTATCGCCATTAATTGCGGAGCACTGCCAGATACGCTTTTAGAATCCGAACTGTTTGGCTATAAAGCAGGTGCATTTACCAACGCAGGCAAAGATAAACCCGGGCTTTTTCAGGCTGCAGGTAAGGGGACCATTCTCCTGGACGAGATCGGTGATACAAGTGCCGCTTTTCAGGTCAGGCTCCTTAGGGTCCTTGAAGAACGGGAGTTTCAACCCTTGGGAAGCGTCATAAAGATACCCACAGAGACCCGCATTCTTGCTGCGACCAACCGGGACCTGGCCGAGATGGTGGAGCAGAGGGAATTCCGTAGGGATCTCTTCTATCGGATCAATGTCATTCGCATGTCACTGCCGCCTCTTCGCCAGCGGATGGAAGATGTCCCGTTTCTGATAGAGCATTTCATCGACCGGATGAACCGTCTCAAAGGAAAAATGATAATCGGAGTGGACAGTGAGGCAATGGAATTGCTGCTTTCCCATGATTATCCCGGCAACATCCGGGAATTGGAGAATATCATCGAGCATGGGTTTGTTCTCTGCCGGGAAGAAAAAATCAAAGCAGTGCATCTGCCGAATTCCATCCAGCAACCAAGTGCGTCAAAACCCGTATCGCGGCCTCAGGATATGGGAGAAAATCTGCGGGTCTTTGAAGAAGAAACAATCGTTGCCGCCTTAAAACGCAACAGATACAATCGTGCCGCTGCAGCAAGGGATCTGGGAATACATAAAAGCACGCTTTTTCGGAAATTACAGAAGTATCGTATTCAGTTGCCCGAGTTTGACGGCCACTCACACCACCAATGACACTCACAGATGTCTTTTCCTGCAATGGTCGCGGCCATGCGACGATATACCGTCGCATACCGTCGTATGACCGCGACCATCAAGCCGTCTCAATACACAGTCATATATTCCTTAATACATTGAAAATATAATATTTATTTTTTGTTTAGCCAATTGGCCCGATGCTTGCTATTCCAGTGACAAAGGAGGCAAGAGGTATCGGCGATGAAGATTGCGATCACCATTTGGGAAACAAGGATCTCTCCTGTATTCGATTCGGCCAAAAATCTCCTCATGGTGGAGGTGGATGGTACCGAGGTTGGGGACAGACAGACCCAGCCTTTTGACGCCCGCCAGTTCAACCGTTTCCTGATGATGCTTCTGGAACTTGAGGTGAAGGTTCTTATTTGCGGCGCTCTTTGTGAAGGGCCGGCCAGGATTCTGGAAGCGCATGGTATTGAAGTGCTCTCGTTTTTAACCGGTGAGGCGGAAGAGGTACTCGAGTGGTATCTGCAGGGACGCGATCTGGCGGTGTTCAGCCTGCCCGGTTGCCGATGGTGCGCATGCAGGAGAAGAAAGGGCAGCAGGAAAAAAACGAACCATTCACACAAGGAGGATGGAATATGCCGGGATTTAATGAGCGAGACCCGAGTGGGCAAAAGACAATAGGGCAACAGGGCCGATGCGGCCGTTCGATACAAACGGGAGTTGGAGGTTCAAAAGGCCAGGGAGGCCGAGGGGCCGGAAAAGGCGGTGGAACCGGAGGCCAGGGAATGCGAAAAGGAGGCGGCGGTCAGGGACGTCGCAGACAGGGATAAAGCTGAGTTGAGCAGCTTGCCTGCTCGTACGAAACTTATGCCCTTGAGGTATAATATATGTTGAACGTACTTTTGGTGTGTGACAATCCATCAACGCTTGCAGTTTTAGCAGGTGAACTTTCGATACGGCATCAGGTATCGGTTTCATGGGCAGATTCACAACAAACTGCCTTGAACAAAATAACCAAGGATTCACCGCAGGTGCTCGTTACGGGTGAACACTTGAGAGGAGGGTCTGCCTTGTCCCTTATTAAAGACGTGGTGAAGGTAGATCCGTTCATAAACTGTGCGATGGTAAGCGCACTTCCCGAGCAGGATTTTCATGAGATGACGGAAGGTCTTGGCGTGTTTATGCAACTGCCGTCGCATCCGGGAGAAAAAGAGGCAGAGAAAATGCTGCAGCTCCTTGAATCCATTGGCGCCTTAAGACTGAAGGAAGAAGGAGACTAAGAGGTGATTATCAGTGTAGCAAGCGGCAAAGGCGGAACCGGCAAGACAACCGTGGCGACCGGCATGGCGCTTTCGTTGGGAGCGGGTGTTCGTCTTCTCGACTGCGATGTGGAAGAGCCGAATGCCCACCTCTTTCTCACTCTGAAGGTCGAATCCAAGCAGAAGGTGACGGCTTGGGTTCCGCTCATTCGCGAAGAAGCGTGTACCGCATGTAAAAAATGCGCCGAAATATGCCGGTTCAGAGCTTTGACTGTGGTCGGCAAGAAGGTGCTTGTTTTCCCGGAGCTCTGTCATAGCTGCGGAGGCTGTCTGGAGATCTGCCCGGAGGATGCGATTGCAGACGGGGAGAGGATTCTGGGAACGGTCGAGCGGGGACGGAGCGGTGAACTCGGATTTGTCCACGGCCGGCTGCGTGTCGGAGAAGCTATGGCACCTCCTCTGATCAGAAGGGTACGGGCGGAGGTCAATGGGAACGACACGATTATCATCGATGCTCCGCCTGGGACCTCATGTCCGGTAATTACGGCGATACGAGGATGTGATTTCGTGATCTTGGTCACAGAGCCCACCCCGTTCGGACTCCATGACCTGGTTTTGGCGGTTGAGGCTGTCAGGACCCTTGGAATTCCCTGCGGGCTTGTCATAAACAGGGCCGATATAGGGGATGATCGTGTACAGAAATATGCTGAGCGTGAAGGGTTACCGATATTGATGGAAATACCCTTTGACCGGAAGATTGCCGAGGCGTATTCCAAGGGCAGGCCCTTTGTCGAGGTCATGCCGGAATGGGCTGAGAGGTTTCGGGCGTTATATCGCCGGATCGAGGCGGGAAAGGAGAGACAATGAAGCGGGAATTGGTAATCATCAGCGGGAAAGGGGGGACCGGAAAGACCAGTATCACCGCAGCATTTGCCTCATTTGCCTCGAATGTGATTCTCTGTGATGCCGATGTCGATGCAGCGGACCTGCATCTGCTGATGCAGCCCGAACTTATCCAGGCAACAGCATTTTTCGGTGGATCCAAGGCCATTATCCGTAGCCAGGACTGCAGTGAATGCGGTAGATGCCGCGACTTATGCCGGTTCGATGCCATTTCAGAGGACTATGTTGTCGATCCCATCTCCTGTGAGGGCTGCGGCGTCTGTGTTGACCTGTGTCCGGAGCAGGCCATTGATTTTCCGGTGCAGAAGTGCGGGGAGTGGTTCATCTCCGATACAAGATTCGGACCAATGGTACATGCCCGGCTGGGTATTGCCGAGGAGAATTCCGGCAAGCTGGTCAGCCTGGTAAGGCAGGAGGCGGGGAAACTTTCCGAGCAAAAAGGCTGTGATTTGATACTCACTGACGGTCCTCCGGGTATCGGCTGTCCTGTGATCGCAGCCATCGGCGGGGCAACAGCGCTTCTCATTGTTGTTGAGCCGACCGTATCCGGCCTCCATGACCTGCAGCGGGTGGCGGACCTGGCGGCGCATTTCAAGGTGCCGGGAATGGTGTGCATCAACAAATTTGATCTCAATGAAGACATGACTGCGAAAATTGAAGCCATATGCGGGGCACGGCGAATGACCAATGTGGGTCGTATCCCGTTTGATCCGACAGTAACCAAGGCGATGATTGAAGGAAAAAATGTTGCCGAGTTCGCTCCGGAGGCAGACGCTTCCAGGGCTATCCGGGAGGTCTGGGAAAGTGTTCTGGCCTCACCGGTAATGAATACGCTGGGAATCAAGGATTTCTCTGCAATAATTCAATGAAACCGGCCGGGCCGAAAATTAGCGGCATGGCCATACCTCTAAATGAAGGTCGAAGGTTCGACCAGACGACTATTAAACAGGAAATATCATCAGTAAAAAAGGAGCAACAAGAATGACGACAATGCGTGTAGCAATCCCCTCGATGGGAGAAGGTGGGCTGGACGGTCAACGAGCCGGACATTTTGGTCACTGTGATGTCTTTACCCTGGTGGATATCGAAGAAGGGAAAATTAAGGAGGTGTCGGTACTTGCCAACCAGGAGCATATGCAGGGTGGGTGTATGGTGCCGGTGCAATTGCTGGCCACCAATAACGTCAACTGCCTGATAGTCGGTGGTATCGGCATGCGTCCTCTAATGGGGTTTCGCCAGGTTGGCATAGATGTCTACTATGACGGCGAGCGTCCGGAGATTCGCCCGGTGGTTGAAGATATGCTGGCCGGCCGGCTGCCGATTCTCGGCGACGATCAGGTTTGCGGCGGTGGGGGAGCTCACGGTTGAGCTTGAATGTACTCATGGGGCTCCTGCCTCATGAGGAATACCCGGAAAATATCATTGTTTTCGTGAAGATCGGGTAGAAAAGGTGATGACAAAGCAGAAGGGAGTGGTGTTATGAAAATTTCGGTAACTGCCAAAGGGACGCATCTCACTGACGAAGTGGATCCGCGATTCGGCCGGGCGAAGTATATCCTGGTGATCGATTCCGAGACCCTTGACGTCGAGGTTATGGATAACAGTGCCAATGCCAATGCCTTTAAAGGTGCGGGCATTCAGGCTGCAACCATGATTGCCGATAAAGGGGCGGATGTATTGCTCACCGGTTATTGCGGTCCTAATGCCTTCAGGACCCTGGAAGCAGCTGGTATCAAGGTGGTGAGCGATGTCGAAGGAACGGTCGGTGATGCTGTTGCAACCTATAAAACAGGAAGTATGTCACACAGCCAAGGCGCCAATGTGGAAGGGCACTGGTAGAGAGGATCAATTTATGCCGGAGGATGCAAGGGACAGGTGGAAATCTATCCGGAGTTTGCCGCCGGGTTGCGTGACCTTGAGGACTTTTCCCATATCTACCTGATCTACTATTTCAATCAAGCCGAACCCGTTACCTTGACGGTCAAACCCTTTCTTCAGGATGTTGAGCGGGGTATCTTTGCCACTCGGCCCCCGTGTCGGCCTAATGCCATCGGCATGAGTGTGGTCGAACTGACGGGCATCCAAGGGCAGACGCTGTATTTTGATGGCGCCGACATCCTTGATGGAACCCCCCTGCTTGATATCAAACCGTATACGTCACGATTTGACACGATAGAAACCAGTCGAAACGGTTGGCAGGATGATGTGGACGAACAGACGGCGCAGAAGCGTGGGCGCCGTGGTTATGTCGGAAACATCTGAACGAGGAAAAGACAAACGAATCAGGGGACTATCCTCATGATTCCTTAGATCTTTCAATAGGGTTTAGTGCGCTTATTGCGTGTGGGTTGCAAGAGAGGCATTCAGGCTGAAAAAAAGCAATTGCATACGGATACAGGTAGAAGTGGATACGACGATATCGATCCTCGTGGATAACAATGCCGAAGCAGGGCTGATGGTCGAGCACGGCTTTTCCCTGTGGATAGAAACGGGAAGTACGCGGATTCTTTTTGATACCGGCCAGGGCAATACGCTTGAGAACAATGCTCAGATAATGGGAATTGGCCTTGAGGCAACGGATATCCTTGTGCTCAGCCATGGTCATTACGATCATACAGGCGGTGTTGCACAGGGGCTTCACCATGCTGAAAAGGCAAGGGTGTACTGCCATCCCGGAACGGTCCATCCTCGCTACGGTGTTCGGAACGGGATTCCTGCTCCCTTGCAGATGCCGCATGCGACGATGGTGGCCATTGACAAACTCCCCTGGGATCGCCTTCGGTGGGTGCAGTCTGTTCAGTTTCTCAGCGATCGTATCGGCCTTACGGGACCTATTCCACGCAAGACTGCATACGAAGATACGGGAGGGTTGTTTTTTCTCGATCCTGATGGAAGGCGTCCTGATCTCATGAACGATGAAATCGCTCTCTGGATCAGAACGGACAGCGGGCTGGTTGTGTGCGTCGGCTGTGCCCATGCCGGAATCGTGAACACATTGCAATATATTCAGAATCTCAATGACGGAACGAGGATTCGAGCTGTGGTCGGCGGTTTTCACCTCCTCCATGCCGATGCGTCTCGAATAGAGAAGACCATAACGGCGCTGCATTCGTTTTCTCTCGATTGTATAGTCCCCTGTCATTGTACTGGGACCCATGCCGTGGAGGGATTGAACAAAGAATTCGGCAGGGTCTGCCATCCGGGTGCGGCAGGAATGGTGCTCAATTTTTAATGGTAATCTCATGTTCGTTGCAGTGTATGCTGCTCTGAAAAGTGTAAACCATCTCATGAGAGAGGGGACTGAATCGGTCCCAAGAGAACGGGTTAGGACCTCCCTTTACCGGGAGGGCAGTAAGTGACATGACAATAAATAAACGTATTGAAAAACACGAGGGAAACGGGGAAAAGGAATTCGATTTTCTTCAAGATCATTCCGACACCTTTCTGACAATGGCCTATGACTGGGAAAGACGGAAGGATATGGACAGGCCGTGCGGCAGTGGAGTCAGGAGGGGAGTTTGCGGGGATACGGTAACTTTGTATCTCAATATATCTAATGATAAAATTATCGAGATGAATTTTAAATTGGAGGGCTGTATCAACACCAGCGCCTGTTGCAACGCCCTTGCCAGCCTTGTTGAAGGGAAATCAGTGGACAGCGCCTGGGAAATAACCCCGAACGATATTATCCACTATCTTAAAACCTTGCCTGCCGACCATCACCATTGTGCCGAATTGGCCGTTGGCGCTTTCTATATGGCATTAGCAGATTACAATGAGCGAAAGAAACAAGGACTATGCATTTGAAGGCATAATACGTGTTTTTTTGATTCTCAAGGGAGAGCAATCTTGATTGAAGAGTGGATAAATGAAATAAAAAGAGACTGCGATCCCGGTATGTTGGGAATGATCTTGACCCATACCGGGGTCGTTCGTGGGACGGCAAAGGACGGAAAACAAATCAGGTCGATGCGTCTTTCGTACAACAAAGAATTGCTCAAGCATGCCATCGATACTTTCAAACAAAGAGCCGGAATTGCCGGTGTCAAGGTATGGGTTAATGAAGGAGATTTGCAGATTGGCGATACTATTATGAAGGTTTGTGTAGCCGGGCGATTTAGGACAGATGTCCTGCCGGTATTTCAGGATCTGATATCTCTAATCAAGACAGAGATCGTGCAGGAAAAAGAATTGTAAAGGGTGGGATCATGGGACCTGATGATACGATGATCCATCTTTATTGAACATATAATTGTGATCTTCCATTACTGCCGCCATTAAACGACGGCTGCTTCCACCAGTTCTTCCGCATTTTGTGTTTGTCCCGATCTTATCGGATAGAACCACTTCCTTTTCCATTAAGATATGATACAATTGTCCGCTCAATCAGCGAATGTTGCATGCAGCGATTGTTAAATGACAAGAAATATGTTTTCATGCCATAGTCCTGGAAGGTGGTCTGAATAAATGGATTTGTGCTACACCTGACTAGTTCGTTTTTTCTTTTTTTCTGAATTTTTTTTCCTTTTACCCTTGCTATTTCCTGCAACTTAATTTACATAATAAATATGTGCATACGTTAGAAATACTACACTGTGGTAATTGAAGTTTGGGTTTGTGATACAGTGTGGTAGCGATGAACTGAAGGAGACGTTTGTCGGCGTTATGTGCATACGCTTAAAATACCACAATGTAGCAATCGCAAAAAAAGAGTGATACATTGTGGCAGTCTAGCGTAAAGAGCGTTGTTGCACCGGCGTTATGTGCATAAGCATAAAATACCACAATGTGGTAATAGCGGAAGGTCGTATGATACATTGTGGTGTATGGCGGGTGACGGTATTTGTGTGTCAACTTTATGTGCATAAGCATAAAATACCACATTGTAGCAATCGGAAAACCGCTTTGTGATACAGCGTGGCATGAGTCGAAAACGAGGTGTTTTGTATTCAAATTATGTGCATAAGCATAAAATACCACAATGTCGCAGTGCTGGAACGGGTCTATAATACAGTAAGCAGGACTTGAAGGTATACGTATTAATAACATGCTTTTCAGACAGTCTGAAAAGCGATTTCCTATCGCCCACGATTTTTGTGGTCTATCAAGGGGACGGTTGTGAAAGCAAAGAGTATCAACCCGGATTTGTATAAAGAGGTCAAGAGGCTCGGGGCTAAGGATATGGAGGTGTGCATGCAGTGTGGTAAATGTGCATCTGCCTGTACCTTGTCCATGGGGGAAAATACGTTTCCCAGGAAAATTTATCGCTATCTCCAGCTCGGCCTGAGAGACAAGCTTATGGAGGCTCCGGAACCGTGGCTCTGTTATTACTGCGGCGACTGCAATCACGATTGTCCGCGCGGTGCAGAGCCTGCAGAGACAATGATGGCAGCCCGCCGCTGGCTGATAACCCAGTATGACTGGACCGGGCTTGCCGCGAAATTCTATGCATCGCCGAAATGGGAGGTAGGGTTCTTTGCGGCGGTTGCACTTTTCGTTGTTTCGCTTTTCGCGATTTTCCATGGACCAGTGGTGACCGATCACGTTGCACTTACAACATTTGCGCCGGTCGAATGGGTCCATATCGGCGATCAGATCATGATCGCGATCATCTTTACCCTGCTCTTCGCCAATGCGGGAAAGATGTATTTCGGCATCATGCAGGGCACCAAAGTACCGCTCTATTTGTATATAACCCAGGCGCCGGTCTTTATTATCAATTACTTCACCCAGAAACGGTGGAGAAAATGCGGTAACGGTCCCGGCAGTGCCTGGTGGCGGCATTTCTTTCTGTTCTCGGGCTGGGTGACCATGGAGGTTCTGGTCATGATTTATCTTTCCTCTTTCCAGACCGATGTGGTCCACTCCTTCTGGCATCCGACAAGACTTTTCGGCTACTATGCTACGATTGCCTTGATGTTCGGTTCCACAACGATGTTGTACAGCCGGTGGTTTAAAAAAGACCAGGCCTTGCATCGCTATTCTGATTTTACCGATGTGTTTTTCCTTGTCCAGATCGTGGCCATTGCCGTCACGGGAATTCTGGTCCATTTTTGCCGACTGGCAGGACTTCCTATTCTCACCTATACCATTTATGTGATCCATGTTGCGATCTGTGTGGCCATGCTTGTTCTGATGTTGCCCTTCGGCAAGCTCTCCCATCTGATGTACAGGCCTCTGGCTATCTTTCTGACCACCATCAAACAGAAAGCAATCCAGGAATCCAAAGTTGATAAGACAACCCTTACCAAGGAAATCGGAGAGGCGTTCAAAAGCTGCATGCAATGCGGGACCTGTACCGGTTCATGTCCCTGGACTGAGATCAAGGATTTTAGTCCGAGACTTATTCTTAGAAACATTGCATTGGACAGGGCTTCGGTTATGTCGGTGGATACAGCTTCCTGGACCTGTGCAACCTGTAACAGCTGCGTTGAGAACTGTCCGCGCGGCATTGGTATCGTCGATCTGATAAAATCCATCCGCCGGCAGGTTGTCGATGCCGGTCTTCTGCCGGGAAGTCTGAATAATCCGATCAAAAGTTTGAAAAAAGAGGGCAACCCCTGGGGCGGCAAGCGAGAAGATCGCCAGGCCTGGACCAAGGATTTCAAGATCCCGACCTATCGGAAAGAGCTTGAGTACTGCCTGTTCAGCTGCTGTACCACAGCCTATGATCCGAGTGCTACCCAGGGGAGCTTGAAGGGAGGACTTGCGCTCTTACGTCTTCTGGAACACTCCGGAGTTTCGTTCGGTACCTTGGGAACCAAGGAAAGCTGTTGCGGTGATATGGCCGATAAGGTTGGGGCTGCCGATGTGGCTCAAGATCTAAAAGAGAAGAACACGGAAATGTTCCTTTCGGCCGGTGCCTCCAAGATCCTGACCGTCTCGCCACACTGCCTGAATACCTTCAGCAAAGACTACGAAGGCTTGAAGAAGGTTAAAGTAGAGCATTACACAGAGCTTCTTGATAGGCTTATCCAAGAGGGAACGATCAAACCTGTGAAGGAAGTACAACTCAAGGTCACCTATCATGATCCCTGCTATCTTGGCAGACACAGCAAGGTCTACGATGCTCCCCGTCGGATCCTGGGTGCCATTCCGGGCCTTGAGTTGAACGAGATGCAGAACAATAGGGAGCGAAGCTTCTGTTGTGGGGGCGGCGGCGGAGGTTCGTGGAAGGGAATTGCCAGCGAAGAAAGTCTTGGAGAGATTCGCGTCAAAGAGGCTTTGGCAACTGGCGCCGGCGTAATCGCCACCGCTTGTCCGTACTGCATCAAGATGCTCAACGAAGCTATACAGTTACTTAACGTCGGAAACAAGATACACGTCCAGGATATATCGGAGCAGCTTCTGCAGTCGGTAGATTTGTCGGATGCATCGGGCAAAACTGGAAGTAAAAATATGAGCCATTCTCAGGAGGAGTGTCATGTCTGAGCGAATCGGATTTTTTATCTGCCACTGCGGAATCAATATCGCTTATCGGGTCAGAGTGAAGGAGGTTGCCGAGTATGCGGCCAGCTTTCCCGGCGTGGTAGTGTCCAAAGATTATCTGTTCATGTGTTCGGATCCGGGACAGGAACTGATCGAGAAGGAGATCAAAAACCACGACCTGACAAGGGTGGTCGTGGCCTCCTGCTCTCCCCGAATGCATGAAAAAACTTTCCGTGCCGCATGTCAGCGGGCGGGACTCAATCCCTACCGGGCATTCCACATGGTCTGCGTCCGCGAACACGGCTCTTGGGTCACCGAGAGCGAGGATGAGGCCACAGCCAAGGCTATTGTTATCGTTCGGGCGGGCCTGATGAGGGTTACGAATCAGGACGAGTTGATCCCGAGCCGCTTCGGAGTCAATCCCAACACCCTGGTGGTTGGTGGCGGTATTGCCGGTATGCAGGCGGCGCTCCAGATCGCAAGCTCCGGCAACAAGGCGTATCTCGTCGAGAGACAACCTACAGTCGGCGGTCATATGCTGCAGTATGACAAGACCTTCCCAACCTTGGACTGTGCGGCCTGTATCGGAACGCCCAAGATGGTTGCCGTGGGCCAGGACAAAAACGTCATCCTGATGACCAACAGCGAGGTCGAAAAGGTCAGCGGATTTGTAGGCAACTTTAAAGTCGATATCAATCAGCGCTCCCGTTATGTCAAGAGCAACTGTACCGGCTGCGGTGACTGTGCCAAGGTTTGCCCTGTGGAGTCTCCCAACGAGTGGGACGTCGGCACAAAGAAGCGCAAGGCCATCTATATCTCGTTCCCTCAGGCAGTGCCGGTTCGTTTTGCCATTGATAAAAAGGACCGCGGCCCCTGCGTTCAGACCTGTCCGGCAGGTATCAATATTCAAGGCTTTGTCGCCCTGATTAAGCTCGGCAAGTATAAAGAGGCGCTGGATGTGATCATGGAAAAGATGCCGCTTCCCGGCAGCCTCGGTCGTATCTGCCCCGCGCCTTGCGAGACTAAATGCCGGCGCGGCGAGGTAGACGAGCCGCTGGCCATCTGCCAGCTTAAACGATTTGCCGCCGACCAGGCAGATTGGGAGATGTTGCCGGTACCTGAGATCGAGAAGAAAGACGTGAGCGAAAAGGTGGCCATTATCGGAGCAGGTCCTGCCGGTCTTTCAGCCGCTTATTTTCTGGCTAAAAAAGGCTATCATCCGACCATCTTCGAAAAAGCACCTAAAGCCGGCGGTATGTTGCGGTATGGTATTCCCGATTATCGCTTACCTCAGGAGATTCTGGATCAGGAAATCAAGTATATTGAGAAGCTTGGTGTCGATATCCAGCTGAATGCCGATATCGGCAAGGATCGGCCTGTGGCAAAACTGTTCGATGAAGGCTTTAAAGCAGTTTACCTTTCCACGGGTGCCCAGAGAAGCAGGAAGATGAATATCGAAAATGAAGACGCCGAAGGCGTCATTCACGGTATCGATTATCTGGGAAGATTAAACCTGAAACAACCGGTCAAGACCGGCAAAAAGGTTGTAGTCGTCGGTGGCGGTGACGTGGCCATCGACGCAGCTCGCGAGGCACTGAGGCAGGGCGCTTCCGAGGTGAAGATGGTCTACCGCAGGAGCCGCGCCGAAATGCCTGCTGTCAAGCACGAGATTGTGGCTGCCGAGGAAGAGGGCATTGCCATCGATCTGCTGGTCAATCCCATTGCGGTCATCACCTCCGGCGGCAAGGTAACAGGCCTTCGCTGCATCAGGATGGAACTCGGAGAGCCCGATGAGTCCGGCCGCAGACGGCCGGTGCCGAAAGAAGGATCGGAGTTCGAGATCGAATGCGACATGATGATTCCGGCTATCGGCCAGCAAGTAAATCCTTCCTTCCTGGAAGGAACTGAAGGAGTTGAACTTACCCGTTGGGGTACGGTTTACGCTGATCCGGCAACCTATGAGACAAGTTTCCCGGGAATCTTTGCCGGTGGCGACATGTTCACTGGCCCTTCCATAGCGGTTGAAGCCATCGGGGCAGGCCGTGAGGCGGCTATTTCCATCGAAAAATACCTGTTGGGTGAGGAGCTTGACGAAAATAGGCCGGAAAAACCCACCGGATCCGATTGGAAGCCAATTCCGAAAAAAGTGCAAAGCGTGCCTCGCGCCAAAGTACCTGCTCTGGCTGTCGGCGAGCGGGTGACCAATTATAAAGAGATCGAAAAAGGGCTTTCGAAAGAGCAGGCACAAAAGGAGGCTGCCCGCTGCGTTGATTGTGGCGGCTGTTGTGAGTGTAAGCTCTGTGTCAACGAATGTAAGGCCGGTGCTATCGACCATGAAATGACTGACAAGCGGGAGACCATTGATGTCGGCTCCATCATCATCGCCACCGGTTTCGATCCGATGAATCCCTCAAAGATGACGCAATACGGTTACGGCAAGTACAGAAATGTTTTTACTAATATCGAATTCGAGCGCCTCTCCAATGCTACCGGGCCGACTTCCGGCAAACTCCTGAAACGGAGCATGGAAGATCCGCTGAAGTTCACCGATAAGCCGAAGAGCGTGGCCATCCTGCACTGCATCGGCAGCCGCGACAAGAACTACCACGAATACTGCTCTCGGACCTGCTGTATGTATGCTCTGAAATATGCCCATCTGCTCAAGGATAAATGCGGGCACGATACAGAGATCTACAACTTCTATATTGACATGCGCTGCTTCGGCAAGGGCTATGAAGAGTTCTATAAAAAGGTTCAGGCCGAAGGCGTGCGGATGATCCGCGGCAAGGCGGGCTCCATTACCGAGGATGCCAACGGGATTCTCACCGTCAAGGGCGAGGATACGTTGTCCAACCGCCTGATCGAGATCAAGGTTGATATGGTCATTCTCTGCACTGCCATGGAGCCACGGCCCGATGCCGAAGACGTTATGCGCACGTTCGGCATCGGCATCGGAGCGGATGGTTTCTTCCAGGAAGAGCATCCGAAGCTGGCTCCTGTGTCGACACCGACCAGCGGTGTCTTCCTTGCCGGTGCCTGTCAAGGTCCGAAGGATATCCCGGATACGGTCGCCCAGGCCATGGGGGCTGCTTCGGAATGTCTGGCGCTCAGCTCTGCAGGCCAGGTCGAGGTGCCACCGATGATATCTCGGATCGATCCCGATGTTTGCGTCGGTTGCCAGCTCTGTATAGGGTTGTGCGCCTACTCAGCAATTGAATTTAATCCGTACAAGGGAATCAGTGAAGTCAACTCCGCCATCTGCAAGGGATGCGGCAGTTGCGCCGGAGGTTGTCCAAGTGGTGCTGCCAAGGTCAGACACTTTACCGATAAACAGATCTTTGCGGAAATCGAGGGTATTTTACTTAATTAAGGAGTTATGTGATTAGCGAGTTTGAACCCAAAATAGTGGGGTTTTTTTGTAACTGGTGCACATTCACCGCAGCTGATCTTGCCGGTACTTCCCGTTTGTCGTACCCACCCAACCTCAAGATCATCAGGGTTATGTGCAGCGGCATGGTGGATCCGAAATATGTGATC
>JBJKQT010000020.1:0-12399 GCA_046705065.1 Desulfocapsaceae bacterium | reverse complement strand
AAGGTGAAATCTGCAAAAATTTCCTATATGGAAATATTGTTGACTTTCAGCAATTTTTATAGATAAATATTCGAACCACTCGACAAATAAAAGTTTAAATGGCTGTCAGCGCAACAGAAGTCGCGGGTCATATACATACAACAATTTAAAATTACTTGTAATTAACGAAAGAGGAGCACTAAAAAAAATGTTGCAAATAAATGGTTCAACCGCAGTTATTGCCGGAGGTAGCGGTGGAATGGGGGCGTCCCACTGGCAGAAAAGTGGCTTGAATATGGCGGAAATGCAGCAAAGGGCTGATGCTGTTGCCCGCAGACAGAGCCGCTTGAGACAACAGATGACCGGTTCGCATGCCGAATGTTTCTAATATCCGGCATGTTATCCTGTCCCGATATTAAAACAAAGACACCTTTCTAAACCAGGATTCTCCTGCCCGATGGCGCTTGGTAGTTGTTGAGCCGAAAGCAGCCAGCCATGGCGCCTCAGCCATTTTTGATTCACTGCTCCCCCTGCCAGAGCCACACGAGATTTGGCTGCTCGCTCCGATGGTCGAGAGGAGAGGGCTAAACTTCCCGCCTGTCCGGTGTTGTCAAGCGAGCGCTTCCGGTGCAACAGTCGCAGAAGCACATGCCAACTTCCTATTTGTCAAGAAAATACTATTCCTAATTGATAATAAGGCCAGCTGTTATTTTGTTGATCAGTCCGAAATAGCGGAATTTCGTTTAGCATTCCAGGTCGTCTTGTGGGATTCAAAATACTTATATATAAAGATATATTGCAAAAGACATCGCCACAACGTGTTCAAATCCTATTAGGAAAAATCGAAAATATCAAATCACTTTAATTTCCCATAAGGAAATATTGTTGACATTTGGATGATTTTATAGATAAATGCAGGAAAGTCTGCTGCATTATCCGCTTAACAACACGTAGCGATACAGGGGTTGCTCGATAATTACCTGAAAAGAGAAAGAGAACATCATAAACAGCTGCTACTGACTTGTAAGATAACAAAGAAGGAGTGCGATAAATGAAAGAAAAAGAGGTCGTTATTATTGAAGGTATGCGTACCGCATTTGGCAAAATTGGCGGCTCCCTGAAAGATTTCTCGCCTGAAGAATTGGCAGGAATCGGCATTAAAGGATTAGTCGACAAGACTAAGATTTTGCAGAAAACTCAAGTCGATTGTGTATTCCTGGGTGCGGCCATCGGTTGTTCGCGGGCTATCAATCCGGCCCGATGGTCGCTACTCTACGCAGGTCTGCCGGAGACAACCACGGCCAGTTTCGTTGAAATGCAGTGCGGATCTGCGATCGATGCGATCAACCATGCCGCCTGGAAGATCCGTCTCAACTATGCCGATGTCATTATTGCCGGCGGCATGGAGGGGTACAGCCAGGTGCCGGCAAGATTCTCACAAAGTACCCCTCCTTACCGGAATATGCCACCGCAGTATCTTGCTCCCCAGTTAACTCCTGATTTCGGTACAAAACCGGTGTATGGGCCCAGCGATATGGGGCTGACCGCCGAAAATCTGCAGGCCAAATACAATATCTCCCGACAAGCCCAGGATCAATTTGCCTTCCGCAGCCAGACTCTGGCGAAAAATGCCATTGAAGCCGGCTACTTTACCGACGAGATCATTCCGGTCTCGGTTCCTCAGGGGAAGAAAAAGGACGACTTGGAATTCAAGCAGGACGAACACCCTCGCCTGTCAGCGCTTGAGACCCTGGCGAAGTTGCGGCCAGTTTTCAAAGAAGGCGGCACCGTTACGGCAGGCAATTCATCCGGTTTAAACGATGGAAGCGCCTTTGTCCTGATGATGAGCAGAGACAAGGCGGACGAACTTGGCTTATTGCCTATGGCCAGATGGGTCAGTTGCGCTGAATACGGTGTTGACCCGGCAATTATGGGGGTAGCTCCGGCTTATGCGATGCCACTTGCTCTGAAACGCGCACGACTGAAGCTCTCCGATATCGATGTCTTCGAATGCAATGAGGCGTTTGCCGTACAAAATTTAGCAGTTATTGCCGAACTGGAAAAACAGACCGGCGAAAAGCTGGACATGGATAAATGGAATCCGAACGGCGGGGCCATTGCTTTCGGCCATCCAAATGGGGCATCCGGCGCGAGAATCTGCATGTTCGCCATGCGTCATCTCATCCGGACTGGCAAGCAATATGGACTTTTCAGTTCCTGTTGCGGCGGCGGGCTGGGCGTCACCACGCTGATCGAGAACCTCAGACGCTAGAGAAATAATCGAGCAGGCATCTCTTATGCTCTACAACTATCACCAAGAGGTTTTTAAAACATGACATCATCTAAGGTAATGACGGCCAAGGAGGCTGTGTCCAGGTTCATACAGGACGGCCAGACTGTCACGGTAGGCGGTTTCTGGCATGCTATCTCGTATGCCTTGACCCATGAAATTATTCGTCAGGGCAAAAAGCACCTGACAATTTGCGCAGCGGGATTCAACGAACAGGCAGACCAGATGATCGGTGCCGGCTGCATCGATCGAGTAGTCACCTCCTACCTCTGGCTGGAGGTCTTCGGTCCCACATACGCCTTCCGAAGGGCGGTGGAAAAAGGCATTCCCCATAAGATACAAATTGAAGACTACTCCAATTTTTCCATGACCATGCGTTTTATGGCCGGCGCTCTCGGTATTCCTTACATGCCGCTCAATTCCCTCAAAGGCAGCGACATGATGAACTACGCCGGCTGGATGGGGGAGAACAAGGTTAAACTGGTCGAGGATCCTTTCGGTTCAGGAGTCAAGCATGCCCTCGTTCCCGCGCTCAGGCCGGATGTCGGTTATCTGCACGCCCAACGGGCCGATGAGGAAGGCAACGTCCAGCTTTGGGGGACCTTGGGCGATTCGCCATGGAGCGTCAGGGCCTGTAAGAAAATCATTGTTTCAGTTGAGGAAATCGTCAGCCGTGAAGACATCGGGAAAGACCCGAACCGCACCGTAATTCCGGCCTACAAGGTGGCCGCCGTGGTGAAGGAACCGTACGGAGCGCATCCCAAAGGGACCCAGGGATATTACCGGGAAGACCGTGATTTTCTCTTTGACTACGTCAAAAGGACCAAAACCGAAGAGGGATGGCAGCAGTTCATGGATGAATGGGTATACGGGGTCAAGGATCGAACCGAGTACATCGAAAAATTCATTGCCAAATATGGCTATAAAAAACACCTGGACTTGAAAGCCGAGAGTATGCAATCGGGATCGGTCAATTACGGCTATTAAGGGAGAAACGTTACCATGACAAAGATAAGCGAAGACTTTACCCTTCAGGAACTCCAGACGGTCATCGCGGCAAGGGAAATCAAAAACGGTGACATGGTTCTCATCGGCACCGGCCTGCCTTTGCTGGCGGCCATGCTCGCCCAGATGACCCATGCACCCGACATGGTTTCCATTTACGAATCGGGCGCTATCGATTCCAAACCGAAAATCCTTCCCCTGTCGATTTCGGAAACCTGCTTGATTCCCGGAGCGGCGATGGTGGGCGGTTTGCTCGAAGCCCTCGGCCTGGTGCATGCCGGCGACCTGGATATTGGTTTTCTGGGCGGCGCCCAGATAGACATGTACGGCAACCTCAATTCCCATGTCATTGGCGATTACTACAACCCGGAAGTGCGTTTTGCCGGAAGCGGCGGGGCAAACGATATCGCCAGCGGCTGCAAGCGGACCATAATAATCATGCCGCATACCAAACGCCGATTCGTCAAGAAGGTCGACTTTGTCACTACTCCAGGCTATCTGACTGGAGGAGACTCCAGGGATAAATTGGGCTATCCCGGCAATGGTCCGGCTATCGTCGTCTCTAATCTTGGGGTCATGCGTTTTGACGCCGAATCGAAGGAAATGTATGTCGAATCCCTGCATCCCGGAGCGACGGTTGAACAGATCAAGGAAAATACCGACTGGGATATAAAAATCGCCGATCGACTCAAGGAAAGCACGCTGCCTACGGTTGAAGAAATTCGCATTCTGCGCCATGAACTTGACCCGGATCGCTTGTTTTTAAGGGAGAAGTAATTTGGCGGCAATGAGCTGCGACCAGTCGATGTCGTCCATGGATAGATGGCATGACTGCCGGCAACGCCTCAGGTATTAACGACGGTGCGGCAGCGGTCCTGTTGATGAGTGAAGAAAAAGCCAGAAAGCTGGGGCTGAAACCCTTTCTGACAATCGAAAGCTTTGCCTCCGGCGGTCTCGATCCCGCCTATATGGGCCTCGGCCCGGTGCCGGCCATCAGGCGGGCTCTGGGGCAGGCGAAGATGTCCATCGACACTATCGATCTGATTGAACTGAATGAGGCCTTTGCCGCCCAGGCGATAGGCTGCATGCTTGAGTTGGGTATTGATGTCGACAAACCAAATCCGCAGGGCAGCGCCATCTCCCTTGGCCACCCGGTCGGCTGTACCGGTGCGCGGCAGATGGTGACTGCCATGAACCAGATGCAGCGCACAGGCCTTGGGACAGGTTTAATCAGTATGTGCATTGGAGGCGGCATGGGTATGGCCATGGTGGTTAGCAATAACAGCAATTGAGGATCCGGAGGAGAAAATTCGATCATGCGCATTTTGTACACCATTAAGGCAAAAATACTGTCATTGCTGATTCTGGCAATGGCCATTTTAGGGGTTAATGTTGTAGTGACGAAGCATATCGACCAGCTCAAACGTATCAACAATACCCTGTCGCAACAGGCCGCGGAAATTCAAGTACGCGTACTTGAAAACTTGATGACCGAAGCACAATATACCGGCAACAGGAAAAAGGTCCTCCTTAAAAGAATAGCAGAGATAGATGAACGAATTGGAAAAGTCGTTGAAAAAATGCAGTCTTCTTCGGCAAACAAGAACGCTAAGGCGTTTATTGATACACTGGGATCTGCCTACCTGGAACATCAAAGCATTTTCAAAAAGATAAGCAGCAGCCTGTCCACCTTTGATGATGCTCAACAGTCAATCGCGGCAGTCAATGCAGAAATCAATAAGGAGCTGATTGGAATTACTAAGAGCATAGATGACAAAGCGGACAACCTGTTGGCGGAGGACAAGGAACTGCCACAGAATTTTGTTACCCTTAAAAGTCTTGTCAAGGATAGGCTCATCTCTTTAAATCTGACCGGGCGCAATCTCCAGAATTTTCTGGCTGGTGGGTCGGCCGGGAAGTATGCCGAACAGCATGACGCCCTCTATCGAGACATGAGGCTGAATGACCTTAAAATACAGGCTAACCTCGACTCAGGGTCTAACGAATACAGCAAGCAGTGGGATCAAATAAGGACTTTTCTGATCAAATATTCCAAGCTGGAAGACCTCATAGCATCCAACTGGACCAAACGGCAAGATCTGGCGAAAAAGCTGGAGACTGCTGTTTATAAGGTAAGGGACCTTGCAGAATCGTTGGCCCAAAGGATGGGGAAGGAAACGGCTGATTACGAACGAATAGGTTCCAACTTATCGCTGACTGTGATGGTGACAGGACTCATTGCATTTTTGTTTATCGGCGCGCTGATTGCCAATTCAATTGTCAAACCAATCAATACTATCGTAAATGGACTGAGAGACGTGGCCGAGGGGGAGGGCGATCTCACAAAACGTCTTGCAGTGAAAAGCAAGGGAGAGGTCGGAGAATTAGCCAATCTATTTAATATTTTCATGGAAAAACTTCAGGCCTTGGTAAAAGAAATTTCTGGAAACTCAAAGACCTTGGAAAACTCATCAGCGGTTCTGACTGTTATCGCCGGACAATTGTCAAAAGGAGCGGAAGAGATGCTGTTGCGCTCAAAGGACGTTGCAGACGCCTCAGAAGCAATGAGCGCAAATATGAACAATATCACAGCGGCCAGCGAGCAGGCCTCTACCAATGTCAACATGGTGGCTGCTGCAGCAGAACAGATGACTGCAACGGTCAGGGAGATAGCACGGAATTCAGGAAAGGCAAGAAAAATCACCGAACAAGCGGTAATCAATACTGACAATGCAACCGCTAAAGTCAATGAATTGGGAACAGCTGCTATAGAGATCAGCAAAGTTACTGAAGTAATAACGGAAATTTCTGAGCAGACTAACCTGTTGGCCTTAAATGCAACCATCGAAGCGGCCCGTGCCGGTGAGGCAGGAAAAGGGTTTGCAGTAGTGGCGAACGAGATTAAAGAACTGGCCAAGCAAACTTCCATGGCAACTCTGGAGATCAAGACGCGTATTGAAGGGGTTCAGGCATCTACCAACGAAACCGTATTCGAAATAGCTAATATAACTAAAATTATTGATGAAGTGGATACAATAGTGAGTACCATAGCGGTAGCTGTTGAAGAACAATCGGTATCCAGTCAGGAAATATCGAACAATATCTCTCAGGCCTCACAGGGAATAGAAGAAGTCTATCGAAATGTAAATCAAACATCAGCTGCATCATCGAACATCAGTGCCGATATCAGTAGTGTCAATCAAGGAGTTCAGGATATGTCCAATAGCAGCACTGGAATTGATGTCAGCTCTAAAGAGCTGGCTCGGCTGGCGGTACAATTGCAGAATCTTGTCGGACGTTTTATCATTTAGAAGAAGGATTGGCTGAAAGACAGGTAAATGATAAAGATTATCAAATAGCAAAACTTGTCAATTCTATCTATTAGGATGGGTCAGATAATGGAATGTCAATTCCGACAGACTACTATGCTTAAGAAAAAGGATGTTGAGAAAACTTTTAAGATACTGAAGGGTGATTCTTAACCCTATAAGAATTGGCAATATTGCAGATTGTATTGCGGTGTCACCGCGCAGTCCGGCCGACGGTGCAAGAGACGAGATGTTCTGCCTTATCTCTGAATTCTGCAAATTAGTCGTGCAGTTATAGAGAAATCTGAAATAGAGTCGTAATTTTTATAAAATCAATATTGGGATCTATGCACAAGATACAGGAGTGCAGTACAAAATCCTAACTTATTGATGCGTGTTAATTTGCGATGTGCCCTTCAAAAGAGCCGTATCAGATTGCAATTTTATGGACTTGATGGTGCCGAGATAAACCAGAGGCCCATTATTATCGGATCCCGGCTGCCAATGGATCGGTCCGGTAATATCCTCCGGAATTTCGAAAACCAGATGCATCGTTTTCGAAATCATTGGATTGATTGTTGTAAAGTCACTTTCCAAACTTCCGGTTGTGCGACCTTGAGATTGATCAAAATGATAGCTTTTACCGTGGTAGTTTATCGACACGGTTCCATTTTTAGGCATGCAGCTTTCCGTGCTGATATTTTTATAGGTCGCAGTTATGACCAGATACAAGACGCCTGGTTGTGACTCGAAACTACTTATTGAATGGCCGGCACGGACCTGATCTTGAATTGCAACCTTGTCGACCGTAATATCGAAAGACGATGTATGAAACACCTTGCCGATTTCGGAAACGACTCCATCCTGCGATGATTGTTCCGCTTCCTCCGTTGCAGAACTGCTGTTTGCCTTGCGGCTACTGGCTTCGGTAACTGATGATAGAAGACGGCTGGCTTCTGCATTGCCATGATTGGCCGCTAAAGTGAACCAATTAATTGCCTGTTTCCGGTCTCGCGCAACCCCATCCCCAGCCAAATACATCTTACCGAGTTTGATTTGAGCCACAACATCTCCATTTGCGGCTGCCTTGGTATACCACTGAATAGCTGCCGTTTTACTTTGAGAAACACCCTGGCCGGCAGCATACAACTCGCCTAAATGGAACTGGGCCCCCGCATTTCCCTGGTTTGCCGATTTTTCATACCATTGGAATGCTTGGCCATCGTCATGAATCACTCCTTTTCCATTATGATACAACGTTCCTAGTGCATCCTCGGCCATTGCATCCCCTTCATTGGCTGCCATTGCATACCATTTGGCAGCCTCGGCATCATCTTTTGAAACGCCGTCACCTTTAAAAAACATTTTTGCCAGAATCTTCTGCGCACTCACATTCCCCTGTTCAGCAGCCTTTGCATACCATTTCGCCGCGATTTGTCTATTCCGAAGGATTCCTTCACCATTATAATAAATATCTGCGAGGGCATACTGTGCGTCTTCATTCCCCTGATGAGCTGATTTTGTATACCATGTAATGGCCTTCAATATGTCATGACCAATGTCGTTTCCCAGGTTGTACATTTCACCCAGACTGTATTCGGCATCGGCATTCCCCTTTTTGGCAGCGCTCCAATACCATCTTGCAGCCGCTTGCCTATCCTGAACAACTCCTGTTCCAGTGTAATACATGTCGCCAAGATTATACTGTGCCAGGGCATTTCCCTGTTGGGCAGCCTTGGAAAACCATTTTCTTGCGCTTGCCATGTCCTTTTCCCCATTTTCACCGGTATAGTAAATATGGCCGAGGGCATATTGAGCGTCGGCATTTCCTTGATCAGCCGCCTTGGCATACCAAGAAATGGCGGAGTTGATATCCTGGGATACCCCGTCCGCATTTTCGTAGATATTACCGAGAGCTATTTGAGCCTGGATGGATCCCTGGCCGGCTGCCTTTGTAAACCAATCAATCGCTCGAGCCGAATCCTGGGTCACTCCCCGCCCTGAAAGATACATTTTCCCCAATGTGAATTCAGAAGCCATATCACCCTGTTGAGCCTTCGAAAAAATTGTATCGTAAGAAGGAGACGCAGCAAGTGCAGCGCCGACTACCGGCCCAGGGTTTTGCAGAAATATCAGAGGAACAGACAAACAGAGTATATATACCTGCATTTTATTCATCATCGTTGTATCTCCCTTATGCGTGAAATTCACTCCGTTTTGAGCAATTATAATTCCGTTTAATTGGGCAGACAAAAAATGTTTATAAAAAGAGTTTTGCTCTTATAAATTTGAGGATTCCATAAAGAACCTCCTCATGATCTTTTTTGCGATACCATAAGATGTTGAATAATATAATGTGCGTAAAGCTCATTTATTTAATTCGTTATCTACCAGCAGACCTGCTTTTTCCCCATGAACCAAGCTGCAACATAGGAAGTCGGGGAAATTTGGTCTCTGTTGATTATTTCATGAGCTTTACATAGTCGGTTACTTTCACGGTAGTCCTTCTGAAGATTCGAGAAAAAGTGGATGGGTTAGAAGAAATGGTACCAAAAAAGAGAATTTATGGTCGCACATCGTGATGGACATTCCAAAGACCATCTTAATTTCAATGGGTTTTTAGGTGGCTCATGATTATTTTAAAGAGAGGTGCTTCAACCAATTTTGTGACGACAATCGTGTCAAAGTAGTTGGGTTCTATGAAGTACTGAATGTTACTGTTCTAAAGGGAGGGCCATGGACATGAAAAAAGGACTTAAACGGGAGCTTAGCGTGTTCGATTTGACTATGCTTGGGTTGGGCGCCATAATCGGTTCCGGATGGCTTTTTGCTTCCCAGAAGGCAGCCAACCTTGCCGGTCCGGCATCTATCCTTTCGTGGATCATCGGGGGGGTTGCGGTAATTTTTATCGCTCTAGTCTATGCGGAAATGGGCGCCATGCTTCCAGTTGCAGGCGGTCTGGTCCGTTATCCCCAATATTCTCATGGCAATTTTGTCGGCTACATCATGGGATTCGCATGTATAACGGCCTACTCAACCGTTATATCCATCGAGTCCGAGGCTGTCGTCCAGTATATGAGTTCCTATATTCCACCTCTTTATGTAAACCATAACATGACTTTTCTCGGCTGGTTGGTTACCCTTGTATTTGTTTTTCTGTTCTTTTTACTCAATTATTTCAGCGTCAGAATTTTCGCTAAGATCAACAACGTCGTTACCTTTCTCAAATTTCTCACTCCGGTCCTTGTGGTGCTTATGTTTATTATCAAGTTTCACCCGGGAAATTTGCATTTTGGAGGTAGTTTCGCACCATTCGGCATTCCGGGTGTTTTATCGGCAGTCTCCTCGGGCGGTGTTGTGTTTGCATTTCTTGGCTTTCGACAGGCAGTGGATATGGCAGGTGAAGCAAAAAAACCCGGCCGCGACGTGCCGTTGGCGATCATTATTGCGGTTCTCATAGGTATTGTCCTCTATGCCCTGCTGGAGGCCAGCTTTGTCGGTGGGCTCACTCCTGCGGCTCTTAAAGAAGGCTGGGGCCATTTCGGATTTAAAGCGCCTTTCGCCGACCTGGCTATGCTGCTGGGTTTCACCTGGCTTGCACCTATCCTGTTTGCCGATGCCCTGATTTCACCTGCCGGCACCGGCAATATCTACACGGCTTCAACCTCGCGTGTCGTGCTGGCGCAAGCCAATAACGGCCTGTGGTGGAAAGTCTTCAAAGGCATAGACGAAAAGTCCGGCGTGCCGCGCCCTGCCTTGTGGCTGACTCTTGTTCTGGCTCTGATCTGGACCGCTCCTTTTCCGACCTGGAATAAACTGGTCGGTGTCGTCTCGGGTGCGGTCGTATTTACATACATGATCGGTCCGGTTTCGGCCCTGGCTCTCCGCAGGACGGCGGCAAATCTCCACCGGCCGCTTCCTCTCAAAGGTTTGTCGGTGATCGCCCTGATTGCCTTCATCGTTGGGACCCTGCTGATTTACTGGAACGGATGGGCCACTGACTGGGTGGTAGTAACGGTCGATTTGTGCAGCCTAGCTCTTTACGCCTATTTTATGAAGACGGACAAGACATTGCGAAAAGATCTCGGCAAGAACCTTAAGGCCGGCATCTGGCTGGTGGCTTATATGTTCTTCCTGCTCGCAATTTCTTATGTCGGCTCGAAGCAGTTCGGAGGCCACAATCTGATTGCTTATCCCATGGACCTTGTCGTGGTTATTATTGGGTCAATCGGCTTTTTTTATTGGGGTTGCGCCTCAGCCTTCGTCACTCCGGACATTGAAGCCGTCCTGCTGGCCCAGGAAAAGGCTGTTGCGGAACATCCTGAGAAGGCTGCCGTCGATCTGGCAAGCAATCCATGATGGTTCCTACGTTTGGTCGGCAAGTCTTTATGGAAGGCATGCAAAAGTGGGAAAGGCTAAACAGGCAACCTTAATTATTCGTTGCCCTTCAACCATAAATCGAACGTAATTCCTGGAACAAAACCAGATTGAGCATCTGTTCATTAAAGACATTCAAAATTGTCTCCACCTGTTTTGCATGCTCTCCAAGACTTGTGATAGCCCCCGAAGGGATGACAAACATTTGCGGTAGAAAAACAGCAGAAGTTAAGAGCGCAAAACTTCAAGATGTAGACGGCAATTTATGAAATTTGGCGGTTTTCCTCGTCGCTCCTCCTTTTAGGCCAAGTAGAGATGTCTTCGGCAACAACGAGATATATCAAAATATTGTTCATATTTTTATTAACTGTTTTTTCCTTATTGTCCAATAAATTTACACTACCAGGCATTGTTTTTTTGAAGTTCAAATTTAGATATTAATTGTAGTTACATAATATCAGTATCTTAACTTTGTCGTTTGGACGAGCGATTAAACTGGCATAGCCTATGCTAAGAGTATAGGGAAATACTTGAAAATGACTGAAACAGATTAGTCGTCAAAAGTATTGGGATACTATCAATAAAATTTAGCCATATCAAATAATTGCAAAAAGGAGTGTGTGATGAAAAAATTACTTGTTTCTTCACTATTACTTGTTGGATTGGCGGTTGGTTCCACCGCCATGGTGTTTGCTCAGAGCGGAAATAGTACCCAGAATAATCAGACCGGCTACGGAAATTCCATGATGGGTGGCGGCAATGGTCCTGGTGGAAACGGCAGCGGTTACGGCTATGGCATGGGCCCCGGCATGATGGGCTATGGTTATGGCCCCGGAGGGAATGGTGGCGGCTATGGTTATGGGATGGGGCCTGGGATGATGGGCGGTGGTTACGGCTACGGAATGGGCCCCGGCATGATGGGCGGCGGCTACGGCTACGGAATGGGGCCGGGCATGATGGGCTATGGTTATGGGCCCAATAACGGCTTCGGGTATGGTAATAGGGGTAATGGCTGGCAACAGCCGGAGCAGGTACAAAAATTTCTGGATCAGACCGTGAAACTTAGAAGAGAGTTGAACGATAAGGAGTTTGATTACCGGGAGGCTTTAAGAAATCCCAAGACAACACCTGAGACCCTAGCAAAGCTGGAAAAGGAAATCATTGATCTTCGTAACCAGATTTCCAATAAAGCCGCCCCTCAACGGTAATCGCTATTTGCAGGAAGGAATAACCTGGTGGTGGAACAAAACCCTGCGCACGGTTTTAAAAAACCGTGACTGTGTTTTTCCTAACCTCGCACCAAATATTCGGAGGCTAGCATACCAATGTACGGTGGATATGGAATGGGATTTTCAGGCGGAGGATTTGGACCAATTATCATGCTCCTGTTTTGGGGACTTATAATCGTTGGTATCATCATGATAATCAAGCAGTTACTGA